>JBBRZC010000025.1:0-29225 GCA_038237075.1 Actinomycetales bacterium | reverse complement strand
GGCTGTCCTCTACATGGCGACGGCAGGCGGCGTCATTGCCCTGTGGGTCCAGACCTGGGCACAGGCCCACATGAGTGCGACCCGGGCGGCGTTGGTCATGACTCTCGAACCGGTCTTCGCTGCACTGTTCGCCGTCGCCTTAGGAAGCGAGTCGCTCACCGGCCGGATGCTGGTGGGCGGCGCGCTCGTCGTCGCGGCGATGTACCTGGTGGAGCTCTGGGGAGGACGGGCCGACGAGCCGTCCGCGGAGGTGCTCCACCACAAGGTCACCTGACGTCGAGATGCACCGAAGCGTGCGCATCCCACTCAAGTTCTCGCGGGCGGGCCCGGTCCGCGGATGAGCCGGTGCTCGTGCCCGGGCTGGTGTCGGCTCTGACCAGGGTCCACGCATCACAAGTTCCAGATTCTCAAGGGTTCGGGCTCAGTCGGGCGGTCCTCCAGCGAGCAGGCCCGCCACGACGTCGACGGCCACGCTCGTCGCGGCGTCGTCGACGTCGAGGTGCCAGACAAGCCGGACGGCACTCGGCCCCACGACATACAGGCGCACGCCCTGGTCCAGCGCTGCGGCGACGAGGTCGGCCGCCGCCCAACCCGCCACCGCGACGTCGACGATGAGGATGTTGGTCTCCACCGTTTCCGGGTCGATGCAGCCGGGTGCCGCCGCGGCAAAGGACTCGGCCGCCCGCCGGGCCCGGGCGTGGTCGTCGGCGAGGCGCTCGAGGTGGTGCTGCACGGCATACCGACCGGCGGCGGCGAGGATCCCCGCCTGCCGCATCCCGCCGCCGTAGCGCTTGCGCCAGATGCGGGCCTCGGCCATGGCGTCGGCCGAGCCGACGAGGACGGAGCCGACCGGGGCGCCGAGTCCCTTGCTGAGGCACACCGAGACGGTGTCGAACTCACGACCGTAGTCGGCGAGGGCGACCCCGCTCGCGATGTGCGCGTTCCAGAGGCGTGCGCCGTCGAGGTGCATGCGCACCCCGCGCGGCTGCGTGCCCCGGCGGACCTCGCGGATCGCCTCGATGGGTTGCACCGTGCCGCCGCCGAAGTTGTGGGTGTTCTCGACGACGACGAGCGCCGTGTTGACCTGGTAGACCCCGGCCCCGGTGATCATGAGGTCGAGCGGCTGGCGGGGGTCGAGCAGGCCTCGGCCGGCCACCCAGGTGCGCGAGGAGATGCCGGAGAAGACCGCCGCCGCGCCGAGCTCGGCGCGCACGACGTGGGCCAGGGAGTCGCAGACGAGCTCCTCACCGGGGCGCACGTGCAGGCGCAGGCCGAGCTGGTTGGCCATCGAGCCGGAGGGCGTGAAGAGGCCGGCCTCGTGGCCGAGCAGGGCCGCGACCTCCTCCTCGAGGGCGCGCAGCGTCGGGTCCTCGCCGAAGACGTCGTCGCCGACCTCGGCCTCGGCCATGGCCCGACGCATCGCCGGGGTGGGGCGGGTCAGGGTGTCCGAGAGGAGGTCGGCGCGCAGCGCCACCGTCACTGGCTCAGCATCTCGGCGACGACGAAGGCCAGCTCCAGGCTCTGCTGGTGGTTCAGGCGCGGGTCGCACAACGTCTCGTAGCGCTTCTCGAGGTCGGCGTCGAGGATCTTCTCGGCGCCGCCCAGGCACTCGGTGACGTCGTTGCCGGTCAGCTCGACGTGGATGCCACCGGGCACCGTGCCCAAGTCCCGGTGGACCTCGAAGAAGCCGAGCACTTCGTCGACGACGTCGTCGAAGTTGCGGGTCTTGTAGCCCGACGGCGACTCGAAGGTGTTGCCGTGCATCGGGTCGCAGATCCAGGTCACCTCGGCACCCGACTCGGTGACCCGCTCGACGATCCGGGGCAGCGCGTCGCGGACCGTCCCGGAGCCCATCCGGGTGATGAAGGTCAGCCGCCCGGGCGCCCGGTCGGGGTCGACCTTGTCGATGAGCTTGAGGAGGTCGTCGGGCTCGGCCTTGGCCGACACCTTGACCCCGATGGGGTTCTCGATACGCGACACGAAGTCGATGTGCGCCCCGTCGATCTCGCGGGTGCGCTCCCCCACCCAGACGAAGTGGGCCGAGGTGTCGTAGGGCTTGCCGGTGCGCGAGTCGATCCGCGTCATCGGCCGCTCGTAGTCGAGGATCAGCGCCTCGTGCGCGGCGAAGAACTCCGTGGTCTGCATGGCGTCGAAGTCGGCGCCACAGGCCGCCATGAACTTCATCGCCTTGTCGATGTCGTGGGCGAGGCGCTCGTAGCGGGAGTTGGCGGCGTTGGCGACGAACCCGCGGTTCCAGTCGTGGACGTGGCGCAGGTCGGCGAAGCCGCCCATGGTGAAGGCGCGCACGAGGTTGAGGGTGGCCGAGGCGGCGTGGTATGCGTGCACGAGCCGCTGCGGGTCGGGAGTGCGCGCGGCCTCCTCGAAGCTGAACTCGTTGACCATGTCGCCGCGGTAAGCGGGCAGCGTCACGCCGGCGCGGGTCTCCGACCCGCTGCTGCGCGGCTTGGCGTACTGCCCCGCCATCCGGCCGATCTTGACGACCGGCAGCGACGCGCCGTAGGTGAGGACCGCGGCCATCTGGAGCACCGTCTTGACCCGGTCGCGGATGTTGTCGGCGGTCGCGGAGGCGAAGGTCTCGGCGCAGTCCCCGCCCTGGAGGACGAACGCCTGGCCTCGCGCGGCCGCGGCCAGGCGCGAGCGGAGCACGTCGCACTCGCCGGCGAAGACGAGCGGCGGGTAGCTCGCCAGGGTGCCGACGGCCTGTCGGACGGCGTCGCCGTCGGGCCACTCGGGCTGTTGTGCGGCCACCAGCTTGGCGCCGGCCTCCTCGAGCTGCGCCTGGTAGAGGGCGCTGTCGTAGGTCGTCACGGGCACAGTGTAGGAGTGTCCACCGGCAGCACCCCTTCAGGTCCGGATCTCGGTCGGGCCGGCGGCTAGGGTCGCGCCATGACCTTCTCCATCGCCGCCTCCGACGGGAGCGCTTTCGGCGTCGCCGTCGCCAGCAAGTTCCTCGCGGTCGGCAGCGTCGTGCCGCAGGTCCGCATCGGAGCGGGTGCCGTCGCGACGCAGGCGTATGCGCGGGTCTCGTACCGCGAGGACGTGCTCGCCCTCCTCGCGTCCGGCCACGACGCGAGGGCCGCCGTGGAGCAGGTCACGGCCGCCGACGAGGGGCGCGACCAGCGTCAGCTCGGGGTCGTCGGGGCGGGCAGCCAGGCGACCTACACCGGCCCGGGCTGCACTCCCTGGGCCGGTGGCCGCTCGGGCGAGGACGACTCGGGCCGCTACGCCATCCAGGGCAACATCCTCACCGGCGAGGAGGTCGTGGTCGAGATGGAGCGGGCCTGGCTGGCCAGCTCCGGTATGCCGTTCCCGCGACGCCTGCTCGCGGCCCTCCTCGCGGGGGACGCCGCCGGCGGGGACTCCCGGGGCAGGCAGGGGGCCGCCGTCGTCGCGGTCGAGCCCGGCGCCGGCTACGACGAGTGCGGCGTGCTCGTCGACCTGCGCGTGGACGACCACCCGCGGGCCCCGACTGAGCTGGCCCGGCTGATGGACCTCCACGACCTGTACTTCGGCGAGCCGCAGGACGTGCAGCCGCTGACCGGCGACCTTGCGGCCGAGGTGAGCCGGCGGCTGGCGTCGCTGGGTTTCGAGGGCGACGTCGGGGCCGCGCTGGAGGAGTGGTCGGGCGTCGAGAACTACGAGATGCTGCTGACCCCGGACGGGATCGACGGCCGGGTCCTCGCCGCGCTGCGGGAGAAGGCTCCGGGCACCTGAGGGTCGGCGCCTCGGTGGCCTCGCGGCTCAGCTGGCGGCGCGCTCGTCACCAGGAGCCTCGGCGGCGGCGGCGGCGATCGGCGGGGGGTCGTCGGCAGCGCCGATCGGCGGGGGGTCGTCGGCGGGCGTGGCCAGGCCGGTCATCGCACGGGTCTCGCCGCGCTCGGAGGCGTCGAGGGCGTCCTCGAGCTCCTTGCTCGCGGCGCCCGGCTTGGCCGCCTCCTGGATCTCGCGGGCCTTGACCAGGGCCGCCTGGAGCAGCCGGTTCTTCATCGACGTGGCGTACTCGTCGACGTACTCCTGGCCCGAGAGGAGCATCAGCTCGTACATGATCTCGTCGGTGATGGACCGCAGGACGAAGCGGTCGTCCTCCATCCCCTCGTAGCGGGAGAAGTCCAGCGGGGCGCCGATGCGGATCCCGATCCGCATGATCCGGGGCACCTTCTTGCCCGCCGGCTGCGCCTTGTCGGTGCCGATCATCGCGACGGGCAGGACCGGGACCGCCGCCTCGAGCGCCATCCGGGCCACGCCGGTGCGTCCGCGGTAGAGCCGCCCGTCGGGAGAGCGGGTGCCCTCGGGATAGATCCCGAGCAGCTCGCCGCGGCGCAGCACCTTGAGCCCGGAGCTCAGTGCGGCCTCGCCGGCCTTGCCCCCGGAACGGTCGACCGGCAGCTGGCCGACGCCCTTGAAGAACGCGGCGGTGAGCCTGCCCTTGAGGCCGCGCCCGGTGAAGTAGTCGGACTTGGCGAGGAACGTCATCCGCCGCGGCAGCATCAGCGGCAGGAAGATCGAGTCGGAGAAGGACAGGTGGTTGCTCGCGAAGATCGCCGCTCCGTCCTCGGGGATGTTCTCCTCACCCTCGACCCACGGCCTGAAGAGGAGTCGCAGGAGGGGCCCGAGGACGACGGTCTTGAGCACCCAGTAGAACAATGCCTCAACCCCACTCTTTCCGATGTGACGGGCTGCACTTTACGGCACTATCAGCATGTCGGCCCCTCGTGCGACCATTTCCCCGCCATCTCCCCCCCATCTGCGACCAACAGGAGTCGACGTGCCGGTGCTTCCCGGAGCCGAACCGTACGCGCACGATGGCAACGACATCGGCGTCGTCGTCTGCCACGGCTACACCGGGAGCCCCCAGAGCCTGCGCCCCTGGGCGCACCACCTCGCCGGTGCGGGATACACCGTGCGCCTGCCCCTGCTGCCGGGGCACGGCACGAGCTGGCATGAGCTCAACAGGACCCGCTGGCCCGACTGGTATGCCGCGGTGGACAGCGCCTTCCGCGAGCTGCACGCCTCCTGTCGCCAGGTCTTCGTCGCCGGGCTGTCCATGGGAGGGCTCCTCGCGACGAAGCTCGCCCTCGACCACGGGCCTCGCGTCTCGGGGATCATGCTCGTCAACCCCATCTACAAGCACGACAACCGGCTCCTGGCGTTGCTACCCGTGCTCCGTTACGTCGTCCCGTCGTTGCCCGGGGTCGGCAACGACGTCAAGCTGGTGGGTGGCGAGCCTGAGCTCGCCTACGCCCGCAACCCGCTGCACGCGATGCACTCCCAGACCCAGCTGTGGGCGCAGGTCTCGCGGGACCTGCCCGAGATCACGCAGCCCGTCCTGCTCATGCACTCGCGGGAGGACCACGTCGTCCCCGCCCTCAGCTCCGCGCACTTCCTGTCCCGCATCTCGAGCACCGACGTCACCGAGATCTGGCTCGATAACTCCTACCACGTCGCGACGCTCGACAACGACGCGTCGCTGATCCACGATGAGTCAGTCCGCTTCATCCAGCGGCTGACCGTCTGACCGAGATCACCTGACGCAGATCACCTGACACAGACCGCCTTGACGCACCGACCACCCGAGACACCGACCACCCGAGACACAGCGCTCTTGACAACAGTGGGAACCTGACCATGGCCGAGAAGGACCTCGACGAGCAGTTCGCCGCGATCATGGCGCACTGGGACGAGGAGGCGCTGGGCCTCGACCCCTTCGGCGACCCCACGACCGACCCGGAGGTCGACGACGGCACCGGTGCGGGTTCGGTCCAGCCGGCCACCCGCCCGGTCGAGCAGAGTGCCGCCGAAACGACGCTCGGCGAGACCGGCGAAGCGCCTCCGGCCGGGTTGGGCGACCCCGGGGTGACCGGCGGCCCGGCGGCGTTCCGGCCATCGCCACCCGAGGCACCGGCCCGGCCCGGCCCGTCTCGTTCGCCGCAGCCCGAGCGAGTCGACGCCGAGCCTGTCGACCCAGCGCTCTTCGACCCAGCACCAGCCGACCACGAGCGCACCGACGACCAGCGCACCGACGACCAGCGCACCGACGACGAGCGCACCGACGACGAGCGCACCGACGGCGAGCCGAGGCCCCGACCCGGTTCGGCCTGGCGTCAGCACACACCCGCCACACCCGAGTGGGAGGAGCACTTCGAGCCCCCGCCCCCGGCGCCGCTGCCGCCCTCGGAGGACAAGCACTTCTGGCTCATGATCATCGGCCTCGTCGGCGGTCCGCTGCTCTTCCTCTACCTCCTGCTCTTCAACCGCGACGGCAACGGGTGGTGGATGATGTTCGCCCTGCTCGTGTCGATCTCCGGCTTCGTGCTCCTTGTGCTGCGTCAACCACTCGAGCGCGACGAGGACGACGACGGCATCCGCCTCTGACCCAGGTGCTTCGCCGAGGTCACCGCCCGAGCGTGGCACGGCATACCGTGCCGTCGTCGTCGCTCACGGCGCGGGCTGTCCGTGGTCGATGCGGGCGAGGTCGGCCGCTCCGATGAGGCCCGCCTCGTTGCCGAGCTGGGCGGCGACGATGGCCGCTTCCGGCCGGTAGCCACGCCCCGCGAGCTGGCGCCGGAAGGTCTCGCGGGCCGGGTCGAGGAGCAGCGGACCCGCGGCGCTCACCCCGCCGCCGACGACGAAGGTGCCGGGGTCGAAGGCAGCCGCGAGGTTGGCGATGCCGATGCCGAGCCAGTGGCCGATCTCGGCGAGCAGCTCGATCGCCGTCTGGTCGCCGCCCTGCGCTGCGGCGGTGACGAGCGGGCCGGTGAGGTCGGCGGGGTCGCCCCCCACCGCGGCGACGAGGTCCGTCACCATCGGCGAGTTCGCCGCGATGAGACCGCGAGCCTCGCGCACGAGCGCGTTGCCGCTCGCGTACTGCTCCCAGCAGCCCCGGTTGCCGCATTCGCAGCGCAAGCCGTTGGGGACGACCTGCATGTGTCCGAACTCCCCCGCGATACCGAACTTGCCGCGCTGGACGCGCCCGTCGATGACGATGCCGCCGCCGATGCCCGTGCCGAGGTTGACGATCATCAAGTGTGACTCGCCCCGGGCTGCCCCGAACTTCCACTCAGCCCAAGCCGCCGCGTTCGCGTCGTTGTCGACCGTGATGGGCACCTGCACCCGTCGGCGCAGGGCCTCCTGGAGGGGTTCCTGCCGCCACGACAGGTGCGGAGCGAACACCACGGTGGCCCGGTCCGCCGCGACGAACCCGGCCGCGCCGATGCCGACGGCCTCGACGTTCTCACGTCCGGCCACCTCGAAGAGCTCGTTGACGACCTCCACGATGGTGTCCTCGACGACATCCGGGGACATCGAGCGGTGGGGTGTGTCCCGCCGGGCCCGGGCGACGATGTGGCCATCGGCGTCGACGACACCACCTGCGACCTTGGTGCCACCGATGTCGATGCCGATGGCGAGGTGCTGGGTCATCGGGGGTCCTCCTCGTCGAGGTGACGGTGCTGACCGGGGGGCGCGGCGGGGTCGGTGGACGGCTCGTCGTCGTCGACGCGGATGTCCTGGACCGTCGTCCGGCGTTGTTCGGACGAGGCCCCCGACTCGGCCCACCGGCTCGCCGCGAGGTCTCGCAGCGTGTCGGTGACCGCCGCCGCGAGGTCCGCGAGCCGGTCGACGGTCTCGGGACGCACGGACCGCACGACCCGCAGCAGCTGGCAGATGGGGCAGAGGTGACACACGTCGGCCGGCGCCCCGAACGAGGCGGTGGCGTGGGCGCCCGTCGACTGGCCGCACGTGGCGCACACCTCGTGCGGGTGGTCGGCGGCCGCGCCCGCGTTCGACCCATCGGCGCTCGGGGGTGGCGCAGAGGCGGGGTCGGCCGGCGCGCCGGCGGTTGCCGACCCGGCGAGGAGGGCGTCGAGGAGCCGTGCGGTCTCCTCGGCAACGGATCCCACCGGTCGGCGGGTCGTGTCGTTCATCCCGTACCCGTCCCTTCTCCGTTGACGGCACCGACCGGCCACACCGCGGGGTCGGGGGTGAAACGCACCCTCAGCGTGCCATCCTTCACGGTTGCGCTCCGGACGACGCACCGCTTGAGGACTGAGGGCAGGGTCAGCACCCGCCGGTGGTCGCCAACGACGACGAGCAGCTCGGAGTCACGCCGTTTGAGGTCGACCTCACGGGCGCTGACGAGCGGCAGCGGCAGGGTGAGGACGTAGTCGTCCCCGGACCGGCGCACGGTGAGCCCGCTGCGGGGCACCGGGGCGAGCAGGGCCGCCGCGACGTGCGCGCCTCGAACAGCCGCCCCCTCGGCAGCGCCCGTGTCGACATCCCCTCCGCGGGCGGCCCCGCCCGCGACCCCGTCCACGTCCCCGTCCCTGGCCTCGGCGAGAGCCATGAGCGCATCGGGTCCGATCGGCTCGCGCGCGAGGTAGGGAGACGTCACCACCGGCAGGCCGGCGAACGAGTCGGCGACCTCCCGAAGTCCCTCGCGCTGGGCCTCGTTCCACGCGCTTCGCCAGGGGTCGGGCCCGGCCCGGCCCCGCGCGTCCGCCGAGGCGGAGGGAAAGACGCGGTTGACGATGACCTGGTCGACGACGAAACCGTAGAGGCTCAGGGACGTCCACGTGCGCCGCGACTCGGCGATGACGACGCGCTCCGGCGTCAGCACGAGCCGGACCGAGGCGCGGTCGCTCGTCAGCAGCCCCTGGAGCTCGCGCATCCGGCGCGACCACCCGGAGACCGTCGCCACGACCTCGGGGCCGGGCAACGGCATACCCACTGCGGCCGCCGCCGCCGGGCGCAGGCTGCGCAGCAAGCCTCGCTGGCCCGGCAGCAGGCGCTCGAGGTGCCAGGCCAGCGCCTCCGGCAGCGCGAGCAGCCGCAGCGTCTCGGCAGTCGGTGCGCAGTCGACGACGACCAGGTCCCACTCCCCAGAATCCGCCCGGGCCCGCAGCTCGAGCAGGGCGGCGATCTCCTCGGCGCCGGGCAGCGACGTCAGCTCCTCCGCCACGACGGGGTCGACACCGATGGTGGCGAGCACCTCGAGGAGGTAGTCCTGCACGACCCGCCAGGAGCGGTCGACGGAGTGCCTCGCGCTGGCCTGCAGAGCGTGCAGGTGCGACTCGACCAGGACCGGTCCCACGTCGCCGCCGTCGCCGCTCAGGTCACGGCCCAGGGCGTCGCCGAGCGAGTGCGCCGCGTCCGTCGACATCACGAGGGTGCTGACGCCGGCGCGGGCGGCCTGGACCGCCGATGCCGCAGCCGTCGTCGTCTTGCCGACGCCGCCCTTGCCGGTGAAGAGGACGATGCGCAACCGGGTCAGCTCTCGACGCGCTTCTTCAGCTCCTTGAGCGCGGTGTCGACGATGACCTTCTCGGCCTTGCGTTTGAGCATGCCGAGCATGGGGATGTTGAGGTCGACCTTGAGCCGGTAGGTCACGGTGGTGCCTGAGCCGGCCGGGTCGAGGGTGTAGGACCCGTTCATCGACTTCAGGACCGTCGCCTTGACCAGGCTCCACGAGACGACCCCGGTGCCCGCCTCGGTCACATCCCACTCGTAGTCGAGGGTGTATGTGTCCCGGATGACCCCGGCGTCCAAGGTGAACTCCACCTGGTCGGCCCAGCCGTCCCCCTCCTCCGACAGCACCGCGATCTGCTTCACCTCGGTGGCCCACTTCGGGTACGCCGGGAAGTCCGCGATGACGTCGAGGACGGCGCCGGGGGCGGCGTCGATGACGATGGTGGACTCGGTGCGCTCGGCCATGCGCCGAAGGCTACAACCTGCGGTCCTCGAGCCTGTCCTTGAGCGCGTGGACGGCGCGCTTCCATCGCAGGGTATGCCGGGTGGCCACGTCCCGGGGCGTGTGGGCCGTGCGCCAGGCACGGACGTAGTGGTGGATGATGGCGCCGTCGGAGAAGGGCTCGACCCAGATCTCCATCGACCCCTGGAGCTGCCCGTCGACCGTCCAGCGCTGGCCGAGGTCGCCGCGGTCCTGAACGACGTCCAGCCGCAGGTGCGGCCACCACAACCTCTGGTTGAGGGGGTCGGCGATGGCGGCTGCCACCGCTGCGGGCGCGGCGCGGACGAACGTGTCGTCCACGAGGTCGACCGGGCGGCGACTGCCGGTCCGGGTCCATGGCGCTCGGCCCCGGCTGGTGGGCGTCATGCCTCAAGCATGGAGGAGGATCCCCCCAGCGGTCAGCCCGCGTGGTGGCCTTGCGTGGTCGGCCCGGTGGCCCGCTCAGCGGCCATTCCTGACGCGCTCCCCACGGGGCGGCCCGCCGGGTATCCTGCCGACGTCACCAACCTGACAGGAGCCGCTGTGCGCGACAAGGTCGTCAAGCCACTGGTCGCCACCACGATCGAGGGCAACCTCGCCGAGACGGTGGTCCGCAACGCCGAGCGGGCGCCGGACGCGGTCCTCTTCGCCAAGCGCTCCGCCTCGGGGTGGCTCGACGTCACCGCGGCCGAGTTCGCCCGCGACGTCGCCGGCCTCGCCAAGGGCTTCATTGCTGCTGGCATCGGCGTCGGCGACCGCGTCGCCCTGATGTCGCGCACCCGCTACGAGTGGACGCTCGTCGACTACGCCGTGTGGACGGTCGGTGCGGTGACCGTGCCGATCTACGAGACGTCCTCCTCAGACCAGGTGGCCTGGATCCTCGAGGACTCCGGTGCGGTTGCGGTCGTCGTCGAGACCGCCGGCCACGCCGCCACCCTGGCCGAGGTGCGGCATACCGTCTCGGGCCTGACGGACGTCTGGCAGATCGAGGCAGGCGCTCTCGACGAGCTCGCCGCCGCCGGCGGCGACGTCAGCGACGCCGACCTCGATGCGCGACGGGCCAGCACCGACCGCACCTCCCTGGCGACGATCATCTACACCTCGGGCACGACGGGGAGGCCGAAGGGGTGCCGCCTGACCCATGGCAACTTCAAGGACCTCGCCGAGAACGCCGTCGAGCGGCTCGCCGTGGTGGTCAGCGCCGAGGGGGCTTCCACGCTGCTCTTCCTGCCGCTCGCCCACGTCTTCGCCCGCTTCATCCAGGTGCTCTGCGTCGAGGGCGCGGCCCGGATGGGGCACTCGAGCGACATCAGGAGTCTCCTCGACGACTTCGCGAGCTTCCAGCCGACCTTCATCCTCGCGGTGCCGCGCGTCTTCGAGAAGATCTACAACTCCGCCGAGCAGAAGGCCGCCGGCGACGGCAGGGGCCGGATCTTCGCCATCGCGGCCGACACGGCGATCGCCTGGAGCACGGCGCTGGAGAGCGGCGGTGCGGGGCTCGCCTTGCGAGGCCGTCACCTCGTGTTCGACCGGCTCGTCTACGCCAAGCTGCGTGCCGCAATGGGCGGAAAGATCCAGTATGCCGTCTCCGGCGGGGCGCCGCTCGGCACCCGGCTGGGCCATTTCTACCGGGGTATCGGGGTAACCGTGCTCGAGGGCTACGGCCTCACCGAGACGACCGCCCCGGCGACGGTGAACACCCCCGAGCTGGTCAAGATCGGGTCCGTCGGCCCCCCGTTGCCGGGCGTCGGCATCCGCATCGCCGACGACGGCGAGATCCTCGTCAACGGTGTCAACGTCTTCGAGGGCTACCACAACAACGCCGCCGCGTCCGCCGACTCGATCCGGGACGGCTGGTTCCACACCGGCGACATCGGCGAGCTCGACGACGACGGCTACCTGCGGGTCACCGGACGCAAGAAGGAGATCCTCGTGACCGCCGGGGGCAAGAACGTTGCTCCGGCCGTCCTCGAGGACCGGCTGCGGGCTCACCCGCTCGTCTCGCAGTGCATCGTCGTCGGCGACCAGAGGCCCTTCATCGCCGCGCTGCTCACGCTCGATGAGGAGATGCTGCCCGCCTGGGCGAGGAACAACGGCCTCGAGGGGCTCTCGGTCGAAGCGGCGCGCACCGACCCGACCGTCCGCGCAGCGCTCCAGAGGGCCGTCGACGACGCGAACACGGCGGTGAGCAAGGCCGAGTCGATCCGCAAGTTCGCCGTCCTCGCCGGCGACTTCACCGAGGACAACGGCTATCTGACCCCGTCGCTCAAGCTCAAGCGCAACGTCGTCATGAAGGACTTCGCCGACGAGGTCGAGGGGCTCTACTCCGGCGCCCGCCCCGAGTAGCCGAATCGGCGAGACTCGGGTCAGCGGGCGAGGGTCTTGAGGTAGGCGAGCCAGTCTGCGGTGAACGCCGACTCGGTGGTCCCGAGGACGGAGCCGAACGCCCTGGCCGTCAGCGCGTCGGGGTCGTGGGACAGAGCCGGGTCCCCGACCGAGTCAGCGGCGACGGCGCGGTAGAAGCGGACGGCGGCGTCCTGCCCGTGCATCGCGGCCATCCGGGTGACCGCCAGCCAGGCCGCGCTGTAGGTCGGCGCGATGACCCCCCGGCTCGGGTCGAAGTCGATCGCGCCGGGCAGTCCGGTCGGACCCGACCCGGCGCGAACCTTCTTGAGGAGGTCGGCCGCGACGGAGCGTGGTGGCAGCCGCAGGCCGCGGAAACCCACGTAGTCGGCGAAGCCCTCCGACAGCCAGAGCGGCGCTGCGCGCGTGGTCGTCCCCCGCACCGTGACGTGGGTGAGCTCGTGGGTGACGACGACGCGGCGGCCCTCGGTCGTCAGCCGGGAGAAGGCCTGCGGGTTGAGGTAGACCCGGTCACTGCCCGCCGGCTGGTCGGCGACGATCGGACCGTCGGTGACGGCGGCGACCTGGTCGAGCCCGGTCGTCGTGCCGCGGTGGAGCTGCGCGGTCAGCTCCTCGACGCGGGCCGGCGCGACGATCACCGCCGGCAGGGCCGACCCCCAGACCCCGGCGATCCGGGCGTGCGCCGCATCCCCGAGGGCGAGGTACTGGCGCAGCCGCTCGGCCGGGAGGTCCCCCATGACGAGCGTCGTCGGCGAGCTGACGACCGTGAGCGACGGGAGGTCCCACGGCTGCGGCTGGCTGCTCCCGTCGGTGTCGTCCGCGAACCGCCATCCCGCCGCGGTCCGGACCACGGTGAATGAGGCGTCGTAGCCGCGCGGCGCCCGGTCGAACCCGACCAGCTCGTAGGACTGGTGGACGGTGGCGACCCACGCATCGCCGCCGAGGACCGCGGCCCGCGCCGGGGTCAGCGGCCCAGCGACGTCGACCCCCTGCCCGCCGAACCCGTTGATGGGCAGCTTGAGCATCCGGTCGAAGACGGCGCCCTGCCGCCGGCCGAACGGGCTGCCGGGGTCGGCGACGGTCGCCAGCCAGGTCCCCTTGTCCCGGGCGGTCAGGGCCGCCGTGCGTCGGGCCACGAGGTCGAGGACGGCCACGCGCCGCGCCGCGTCCGGGTCCACCGTCGGCGAAGTCGACGCAGACGGGCCATTGCCTGCCGCCGGACCGTTGCCCGCTGTGCCGTTGCCCGCTGTGCCGTTGCCCGCTGTGCCGGTGCCCGCTGTGCCGTTGCCCGCTGCCCTGCCGGATGGCGTCGTCGGCCCCGCCGGCCCGCCGGGGCCGACGGTGCATCCTCCCGCCGCGAGGCTGATGGTGGCCGCGATGAGCGCCACGGTGACCGGTCGTCGCCGCGCCCCTCGTGCGGTGGCTCCCGTCACGCACTGATCGTAGGTGGCACCCTCAGCCGACCGCTCGTGTTCCCGACCACGGCTCGCGCCGGGCCGTGAGCATGGCCGCCCGGTCGGGGTGGACCATGCCGGCGCCGACGAGGGCGTCGACGGCCCGCCGTTCGGCGGCATCGAGTGGCATCTCGCCCGCGCCGAGCGAGATGACCGGCAGCCCGCGCAATGCCGTGACGAGACAGTCGTCGCACCGGACCTCGCGAACCGGGCACGTCTCGCAGTCGATGACCATCGGGGTCTCGTTTCGCATGATGCCTCCTGAAGTAGGTGTCCTGCGTCATCTGTCGACCACGCTATGACCGGGCACTGACAGCCCCCGGTCCGGTCAGCTGCGCGACAGAACCGGCCACACACCCGACGGCGCGGCATACCGGAGTTGGTTGGGAGTTGGCCGGGGTTGGTTGGGAGTTGGCCGGTGCCGGACGCCGCGCGCCTTCGGGGCGGTGTCGGTGGCCGCGGTTAGCGTCGCAGGCATGGAGGCAGTCCAAGGCACGCTCGACGACCTGGGCACGGTGCTGGCCGATGTCACGTTCGTCGTCGTGGACCTCGAGACGACCGGCGCCAGCGCCGCGGCCTCGGCCATCACGGAGTTCGGCGCGGTGAAGGTGCGCGGCGGCGTCGTGCTCGGCGAGTTCCAGACACTGGTCAAGCCCGGGGAGCCGATCCCGGCCTTCATCCAGGTCCTCACCGGCATCACCAACGCCATGGTCGCCCAGGCCCCGCGGGTCGAGTCGGTGCTCCCGGCGTTCCTCGAGTTCGCCTGCGACAGCGTCCTCGTCGCGCACAACGCCGGTTTCGACATCTCCTTCCTCAAGGCGGCCGCCGCCGCGACCGGGCACGAGTGGCCTCGGTTCCGCGTCCTCGACACCGTCCACCTCGCGCGCCAGCTCGTGTCGCGTGACGAGTCGCGCGACCACAAGCTGTCGTCCCTCGCCGCGCTGTTCGGCGCCACCACGACCCCCGACCATCGCGCCCTGCACGACGCCAGGGCCACCGTCGACGTGCTCCACGCCCTCCTCGAACGGGTCGGCAACCTCGGCGTGCACACGCTCGAGGAGCTGGCGAGCTACACCTCGCGGGTGACTCCGGCGCAGCGACGCAAGCGGTTCCTCGCCGACGGCCTGCCCGCGGCGCCGGGCGTCTACGTCTTCAAGGACGAACGGGGCCGGCCCCTCTACGTCGGCACCTCCCGCAACATCCGCGCCCGGGTGCGCACCTACTTCACCGCCTCCGAGCAGCGCACCCGGATGGCCGAGATGGTCGGCCTCGCGGCCAGCATCCAGCCCATCGTGTGCCAGACCACGCTCGAGGCACAGGTGCGCGAGCTGCGCCTCATCGCCGAGCACAAACCCCGCTACAACCGACGCTCCACCCGGCCGGAACGCGCGATCTGGGTCAAGCTCACCGTCGAGCCGTTCCCCCGGCTGTCCATCGTCCGCGAGGTCCGCGCCGACGGCGCGCGCTACCTCGGCCCCTTCTCCTCCCGGCTGTCCGCGGACGCGGCCGTCGCCGCGGTGCACGAGGTCATCCCGCTGCGTCAGTGCACCCAGCGGCTGTCCACCAGAGGCACGGGCAGCGCGTGCGTCCTTGCGGAGATGGGCCGGTGCGGCGCCCCGTGCGCGGGCCGGCAGAGCGTGCAGGAGTATGCCGTGCTGGTCCAGCAGGCCGTCGGGCTCATCGGGGCGGACGCGCGGCCGGTGACCCAGGCCCTCAAGGCCCGGATGGCGACGCTGTCCGAGCAGCAGCGGTTCGAGGACGCCGGCACGGTGCGTGACCGGCTCGTGCACCTCGTACGCGCCGCCGCCCGGACGCAGCGGATGGCCCCGCTGGCAGGCAGTCCCGAGCTCGTCGCCGCCCGCCGGGCCGAACGCGGCGGCTGGGAGCTGGTCTGCGTGCGCTACGGCCGGCTCGCCGGCACCAGCCTCAGCCCGCCGGGCGCCGACCCCATGGTCTACGTCGCGACGCTGCGCGCGACGGCCGAGGCGGTCGCGCCTGCGGTCCTGCCCGCTCCCGCGGCCACCGCCGAGGAGACCGAGATCATCCTCCGCTGGCTCGAGACCGCCGGGGTGCGCATCGTCGAGCTCGACGGGTCGTGGTCGTGCCCGGTCGGCGGTGCCGGGTCCGTGCGGGCCCTGCTCGACCCGGGACGGCCGCACGACGTCGCGGGCTTCGACCGCGACACGGCGACCGCTGCCGACGTGGGCGCCCCGCCTGTCGCGAAGGCAGGCCCGCTCGCGGCAGCGGGCTGACGTTAGGCTGACGGGGTGATCACCGCCATCGTCATGGTCAGCTGCGACGTCGACCGGATCCCCGAGGTGGCCCAGGGCATCGCCGAGCTCGACGGGGTCACCGAGGTCTACTCCGTGACCGGTGACGCCGACCTCATCGCCATGGTCCGGGTCAAGGGTCATGAGCAGCTCGCCGACGTCATCGCCGACCGGCTCAACAAGGTCTCCGGCGTGACCGGCACGTCGACGCACATCGCCTTTCGTACGTACTCCACGCAGGACATCGAGGCCGCGTTCAGCCTCGGCCTCGAAGGCGACTGAGGCCGGCGGTCAGGTGGCGCTGCCCGGGTCGCGGCGACCTTGAGCTCCCGTCAGCGCGCCGGGGCCCGGGTCGCCGCGACCGGGGTCGCCGCGACCCGCGTCGCCGCGACCCAGCGCTCGACGAGCCGGGCCGCCGCTCCCGAGTCAATCGCCGCGAGCGCCCGGTCCATGCCGGCGCGCACGTCCGCCACGAAGTCGTCCGGCTCGCTCCCCCGGTCCGGCTCGGTGAGCGCCAGGGCGATGCCGGCGTTGAGGACGACCGCATCACGCACCGGTCCGACCTGACCGGCGAAGACGTCGCGCACCACACCGGCGTTGTGGCTCGCGTCGCCGCCGCGCAGGGCTGAGGTCGGGTGGTTCTCGAGCCCGAGCCGCACCGGGTCGAGGACCCGTTCGTGGACCTCGCCGCCGCGGACCCACCACACCGTGGACGTCGTCGCGAGGGTCAGCTCGTCGAGGCCGTCGTCACCGCGGAACACGGCGGCGTCCTTGCCCCGGCCCGCGAAGACCCCGGCCATGAGCGGAGCCATCCGGAGGTCGGCGACCCCCACCGCGGCATACGTGGGCTGTGCGGGGTTGGTCAGCGGGCCGAGGAAGTTGAAGGCCGTCGCGACGCCGAGGTCGCGGCGGGCCACGGCGGCGTGCCGCATCGAGGGGTGGAAGAGCTGCGCGAAGCAGAAGGTGATACCGGCGTCGTCGGCGACGCCCGGCACCGCTGCCGCGGGCAGGGCGAGGTCGATGCCGAGCGCCTCGAGCACGTCGGCCGAACCGGAGGAGGACGACGCGGCGCGGTTGCCGTGCTTGACCACGGTCACCCCGGCGGCGGCGCAGACCATCGCGGCCATGGTGGAGATGTTGACCGTGTGCGCGCGGTCTCCTCCGGTGCCGACGATGTCGAGGCTCGGGCCGGGCACCTCGATGCGCGTCGCGTGGGCGAGCATCTGGTCGGCGAGCCCGCGCATCTCCTCGATGGACTCGCCCTTCGAGCGCAGCGCCATGAGGAAGCCGGCGACCTGGGCCGGCGACGCGTCGCCGCCCATGATCTGGCCCATGGCCCACTCGGCTCGCTCCGCACCCAGGTCGGCCCCGGAGAGCAGCGTCGCGAACACGTCAGGCCAGCTCGACCCGCCGACCTGCGTCACCGGCTCAGGCCGTGGTCGACGGCGCCCGGCGCCCCAGGTCCGCGACCGCCCGGCAGAGGGCGAGCGGGTCCAGCGGGTGCGGCACGGCGAGGTCGGCCTGGGACCAGGCCGCGAGCCAGCCGTCCTGCGGCCGGCCGGTGAGGACGAGCACGGGCGGGCAGTCGAAGATCTCGTTCTTGAGCTGCTTGCACAGCCCGAGCCCGCCGATCGGTGACGTCTCGCCGTCGAGGATGAGCACGTCGAGGCCGCCGGCCTCCACGGCCGAGACCGCGGCGGCCGGGGTGGCGACCTCGTGCCACGAGGCGACCTCGACGTCTCTGGCAGGGCGGCGGCCGACGGCCAGCCGGACCGCGTCGCGGGTCGCGGAGTCGTCGCTGTAGAGCAGGACCCGCACCTGCCGCAGCTCGGCGCCGGCGGCGGACCCGGAGGCCGACCCGGAGCGAAACCCAGCGGAGGGGGCGAGGTCCGTGTGGTGCAGCGGCGTGGGCCGCGGAGCGGTCATGGGCCCGATCGTAGCGAAGCCGCGGCAAACCCCACGCCTGCGGTCTGGCCGAGGTTTGTTGGGCGAGCCGGGGGGTTGCGTGCATGCCGAACGAGGATGAGGCAATAATGACTCTCGTGGCGACAGCATCGGCAGTACCGACCCGACCCCTGAGCACCGGTCACGGCCCGGCAGCGACCCGGCCCAACATGGTCTCGGTCGGGACCATCGTCTGGCTCGCCAGCGAGCTGATGTTCTTCGCGGGGCTCTTCGCGATGTACTTCCAGATCCGCTCTCTCTCCGCCGAGCTGTGGGCGGAGCAGACCGCGAAGCTCAACGTCCCCTTCGCCGCCGTCAACTGCCTGGTCCTCGTCGTCTCCTCGGTGTGGTGCCAGCTCGGCGTCTGGAAGGCCGAACGCGGCCAGCCGGCACGCCTCGGCAAGCTCTGGGAGCTGCGCACGTGGGGGATGCGCGAGTGGTACGTCGTGACCTACCTCTTCGGCGCCTTCTTCATCGCCGGGCAGATCTACGAGTATGCCTCCCTGACCAGCGAGGGGGTCCTCCTCTCCTCCGACCGCTACGGCTCGGTCTTCTACCTGACGACGGGCTTCCACGGCATGCACGTGACCGGTGGCCTCATCGCGTTCCTCCTCATCATCGGCCGCACCTTCACGACCCGCCGGTACTCGCACACGCAGGCCATCGGCGCCGTGGTCACCTCCTACTACTGGCACTTCGTCGACGTCGTGTGGATCGCCCTGTTCGCGACCATCTACCTGCTGCGATGAACGCCCTGCTACGTTCGTTGGACGTGACCTGCGCATCCGCGGTCACCGCCTCACCCCGCGCGCACCACCGCCCCACGAGACCCTGCACACCTCCGGACGACAGGACCGCACGTTGAACGCCTTGGCAGCCCGCCGACGTCACCCCGCCGCAATCGCCATCCTCCTGCTGCTGGGTCTGGTCGTGGTGGGCGGCGCCTACTCCCTGCTGGCCCCGAAGACCGCCCAGGCGTCCGCCGTCCAGGCCGAATCCGCGGCCAACGGCAAGGCTCTTTTCCTCGCCAACTGTGCGACCTGCCATGGCACCAACGCCCAAGGCTCCGCATCCGGCCCGTCCCTCGTGGGCGTCGGTGCGGCTTCGGTGGACTTCCAGGTGAGCACCGGGCGTATGCCGCTCGCGGCGCCGGGCGTCCAGGCTGGCAGGTCCGACGACATCAAGTTCACCCCCGAGCAGATTCAGGACATGGCCGCCTGGGTCGCCAGCCTGGCCCCCGGCCCGGCGATCCCCGACGCGGAGTACACGACGGGTCAGGGCGGAGACGTGGCCCTCGGCGGCGAGCTCTTCCGCGTCAACTGCGCCATGTGCCACAACTTCGCCGGCTCGGGCGGCGCTCTGACCCGTGGCAAGTACGCGCCGTCCCTCAAGGGCGCTGCCGGCAAGGACATCTACGAGGCCATGGTCAGCGGGCCGCAGTCGATGCCAGTCTTCAACGACTCGAACATCTCGCCGGAGAGCAAGAACAACATCATCGCCTTCCTCAAGACCATCCAGTCCCAGCAGAACGTCGGCGGGATGAACCTCGGCAACCTCGGGCCGGTCTCCGAGGGGATGTTCATCTGGATCTTCGGCCTGGGGATCATGATCGGCTGCGCCGTCTGGCTCGGGCAGAAGGCCGCCTGACCCATGAGGATGTCCGCGCCGTCTGTCACCATGAAGACCACCGACCCGACAGGACCGACGACCGCATGAGCAACCACAGCACCACCTCGGGACACGAGTCGACCAGCGCCGACCAGGGCCGCGCCGGGACGGACGTCGTCCGTCTCGACGACGGGCACCACGTGGGCGCGGGCGGGCTCCCTGAGCGCTTCGAAGACCCCGGCCTGCCGCCCCACGTGCACCGCCTGGCCGATCGCGACCCGGTCGCCGCCAGCCGTGCGGAGCGCCAGGTGGCGACGATGTTCGGCGTGTCCATGCTCGCCACGCTCGTCTTCATCGTCGCCTACTTCGCGATCGACTACACCCAGGGTGTCTTCATCCCCGGCATCGGCTCGACCAACCTGCTCAACGTCGTCCTCGGGGTCTCCATGGGGGTGAGCCTCTTCGGGATCGGGGCCGGCGCCGTGCACTGGGCCAAGACCCTGATGTCCGACGAGGAGGTCGTCGAGGAGCGACACCCTATGCGCTCCTCCGACGAGGCCCGCGCCAAGGCAGTGCACCTCATCCAGGCTGGCGGCGAGCAGGCCCAGTTCGGGCGCCGGCCGGTCCTGAAGTACTCGCTCGGTGGCGCTCTCGGCCTCTTCGCCCTCCCCTTCGTCCTCCAGGTCGCCGGGTCCCTCGGCAACCCCACGAAGGCCACCGCGGGGCTCGCCCAGACCATCTGGGACATCCACCCGCTGCCGGACGGGACCCCAGGGCACCCGATCCGGCTCTTCCGTGACCCCGAGATGACGCCCATCAAAGCGAGCGACGTCACCATCGGCTCGGTCTTCCACGTCATGCCCGAGACCCTCAAGGACTCGCAGCACGTGCTCGAGGACAAGGCCAAGGCCGCCGTGCTCCTCATGCGACTGCACCCGAGCCAGTTCGACTCCGGCCCCCGGGGCCAGAAGACCCAGTCGTGGGGTCACGAGGGGATCGTCGCCTACTCCAAGATCTGCACCCACGTCGGATGCCCCGTCGGCCTCTACGAGCAGCAGACCCACCACCTGCTGTGCCCGTGCCACCAGTCGACGTTCGACGTCACGAAGGACTGCGAAGTCATCTTCGGCCCGGCCAAGCGTTCGCTGGCCCAGCTCAAGATCACCGTCGACGACGCGGGATACCTCGTCGCCCCCGAGGGCTTCCACGAGCCCGTCGGCCCGAGCTACTGGGAGCGCTGATGAGCACCACGACCGACCCGAGGAGCGCGGCCTCGCTGCGCGAGAACGACCCCGCGACGACGTCGGCCCCCTCCGCGGGTGCCAAGCGCGTCGGTGGGCTGGCCAACTGGGTCGACGAGCGCACCGGCGCCGGCAGCGGCATGGCCTTCCTGCTCAAGAAGATCTTCCCCGACCACTGGTCGTTCATGCTGGGCGAGATCGCGATGTACTCGATGATCATCTGCCTGCTGACCGGTGCCTTCCTCACTTTCTGGTTCGTCCCCAGCGCTGGGCAGATCGTCTACGACGGCTCCTACCTCCCGCTCAAGGGTGTGACGATGTCGGAGGCCTACCGCTCGACGGTCGCGATCTCCTTCGACGTGCGCGGCGGCCTGCTGATCCGGCAGATCCACCACTGGGCGGCGCTGATGTTCATCGTCGCCGTCACGGTGCACATGCTCCGGGTCTACTTCACGGGCGCCTTCCGCAAGCCCCGTGAGATCAACTGGGTCATCGGCACCATCCTGTCGATGCTGGCCCTGGTCGAGGGCTTCGCGGGCTACTCGCTCCCCGACGACCTGCTCTCCGGGACCGGCCTGCGGGCCGCCGAGGGGTTCATGCGCTCGATCCCCATCGTCGGCTCCTACGTGTCCTACATGATGTTCGACGGGCCGTTCCCCGGGGAGGCGATCATCCCGCGGCTCTTCACGGTGCACGTGCTGCTACTCCCCGCGATTCTCGTCGGGCTCTTCACGGCGCACATCGTCCTCGTCTTCGTGCACAAGCACACCCAGTTCCCCGGACCGGGCCGCACCGAGCACAACGTCGTCGGCTTCCCGCTCATGCCGGTCTACACGGCCAAGGCCGGCGGCTTCTTCTTCATGGTCTTCGGCGTCACTGCGCTGATCAGCGCCCTGGTGATGATCAACCCCATCTGGGCTTACGGTCCCTACGACCCGTCCCCGGTCACCGCCGGGTCGCAGCCCGACTGGTACATGGGCTTCGCCGACGGCGCCCTTCGCCTGCTCCCCGGGTTCCTCGAGTTCGTCGCCTTCGACCGGACGTGGAGCTTCAACGTCTTCATCGGGGCCATCCTCCTGATCCCAGTCATCTTCACCATCGCCGGTGCCTACCCGTTCCTCGAGCGCTGGGTCACCGGCGACACCCGTGAGCACCACCTGCTCGACCGGCCGCGCAACGCCCCGGTCCGCACGGGGCTCGGCATGATGGCAATCTCCTCCTACTTCATCCTCTTCCTCGCCTCCGGCAACGACCTCATGGCGATCAAGCTGCACCTGTCGATCAACGACCTGACCCGCAGCTTCCAGGTCGGCTTCTTCGTCGTGCCTCCTCTGGTCTTCTGGGTCACGAAGCGGATCTGCCTCAGCCTGCAGCGCCACGATCGCGAGAAGGTCCTGCACGGCCGTGAGAGCGGCACCATCATCCGCACCGCCGAGGGCAAGTTCTTCGAGAAGCATGACGAGATCGACGAGTTCGCGCGGTGGTCCCTCGTCCAGCACGAGGCCCACGAGCCGATCGCCGTCGGCAGCGGCACCGACGCGAACGGCGTCGCCAGCCCGGCTGCCCGGTCGGAGCGGGCCCGGGCGCGGCTGTCCCACTTCTACTTCAAGGACCGCGTCGACCCGGTCACCCCCGCCGAGCTCGCTGCCGCACACCACCACGGGGAGCACGAGGCCATCGAAGCCACGCCCGAGACGGCTGGCCCCGTGGAGATCATGGACTCCCGCCGTGGCGGCGCCGACCGCGAGTCCATCCGGCGGGCGCCCGAGTCGGAGCTCTGAGCCCGCCCCGAGGACGACCATGAGCACCCCGCGCACCCTGACCGCCAGCGTCCAGGGTGCGCGGGTGCTCAGATCAGCGGATGGTCAGCAGCGCGACCAGCCGGTCCGGCTCGGTGGTGCCGACGCGTAGCGTGTCGAGCCGCACGGGTACGCCGATGACACGTGCGCGCACCTCGTCCAGCTCGACCCGGACCAGCCCGCGGGACGACCCGTTGACGAGCCAGCGTCCGTTCCAGCCATGCACCCCCCAGCTCAGCACTGGGCCGTCGTCGCGCGTGGCACTGCGAACGGCCCGACGAGGGATCACCGCGTGGAAGGCCCAGCCCATCCGCACCCGGATCTCGGAGGGCCCCACCTCGATGAACGACCGGGCCGGCCCCGTGCCCAGCGCGACGAACAACGGCAGGAGGCCGCGGCTGTAGTCGAGGGCGAACGTCGGGGCGGCCACCACTCGACCGTACTGCGGACTCAGTGACCTCGCTCGAGTAGCCGCGCGAGCACCGCGGCCCCACCCGTCTCCTCGACGTCGACCTCGACCACCTTGGTGCGGCTCACCTGCCCCGAGACGAGCCGGACCGCCCGGCGGCGCAGCCCGAAGGCACTGGCCACGGCGTCAAGGACGGCCTCGGTTGCGGCGCCGTCCACCGCGCGGGCTGTGACGCTGACCACGAGCTGCCGCGCGCCCGCCACGTCCCAGGATCCGCCCACACGGGTCCGGGACGCTCCGGGCTTGACCCGCACGGTGACCCGCACGCCTCAGCCCGCGCCGCAGTGGGCCGCGATCCGCTCGGCCGGGCCGTCAACGGTGAGACGCCCGCCGTCGGGCAGCACCAGCTGCGGTTCGGGGTTCCCGAAGTCGACCCCGAAGACGGCCCTGACTGCGGGGTGGTGCACCTCCAGGACACCGAGGACAGCCTCGCGGTGGTCTTCGCGGCAACGGCGCCGCGCCTGCTCACCGGGCTCGCGCGGTGGCACCGCCCCAAGGACCTCGCGCAACCGGCTCATCGCCTGCTCGTGGACCGCCGGAAGCTCCGCCGGCGCCGACGAAGAGGGAGAGACGAGGGTGCAGGTCATGGAACGCCCCTCACCACTGCGGCCACCAGCCGGCAACCGGGTATGCCGTGCCCGCGCCGGCGCGTGCCCGCTCGCGCGCGCTGGGGAGCCCGTCGTGGCACGCTGGAGGCGTGGGCACCGATGACGCGCCGTGGCTCACGGCCGACCAGTTCGAGCAGGCCGTCGCAGACGCCCTCGACTCCATCCCCGAGGAGCTGGGGAAGCTGATGCGCAACGTCGCGGTCCTCGTCGAGGAGGAGCCGCCCGTGGGTGACCCACACCTGCTCGGGATCTACGAGGGCACGCCGCTCACCGAGCGCGACGGCTGGTGGGACGCCGGGTCGATGCCCGACCGGATCACGATCTTCCAGGGCCCGCTGACCCGGATGTGCGTGGACCGGACGGAGCTGCTCGAGGAGATCGCCGTCACGGTGGTCCACGAGGTGGCCCACCACTTCGGCATCACCGACGAGCGTCTCCATGAGCTCGGCTGGGAGTGAGCGAACGGGGGTGAACGGGGCTGCTCCGGTCGCCGAGCGCATTCGGCCTGCGCTCAGTTGGCGAACTCGCCCTTGTAGTGCTCGAAGGTCCAGCCGACGAGGGACACGATGCCGAAGCCCGCGCCGATGATGAACAGCCACCAGCCCACAGCAAGCCCCGCGAAGCAGATGGCAGCCGAGGCGCCCAGCCACAGGGGCCACCACGAGTAGGGGGTGAAGAACCCGTAGTCGCCCTCATGGTCCGAGATCTCCCCCGACGGGTTGTCCTCGGGGCGCACCTCGAACTGGCGGCCGGTGATGGTGAGGTAGAACGCGATGAGCGCCGACAGCAGCGCCGTGAGCAGCAACGCGATCGGACCGGCGAGGTCGGAGCCGTTGTTGAGGTAGAGGTAGATGGGCCCGATCGGGAGGAAGAAGATCGCAAGGTAGACGAACAGCTTGCTTTCGACCTTCACCGGTGCCGCCCCTTCCCCTGGCTGTCAGGCTGGTGCCCTGATGTCTCGCCGACCTGCGGCGGCCCCATGGCCTTGACCAGAAGGCTGGCATCCGGCTGCACTCCGTCGGGGGGTGCGGCCTCCGGGTGGTGCAGGTCGAACGCCGGCCGCTCGGACCGGATCCGGGGGATGGTGTCGAAGTTGTGCCGCGGCGGCGGGCACGACGTCGCCCACTCGAGTGACCCGCCGTAGCCCCACGGGTCGTCGGTCTCGACGAGCGGCGCGTAGCGCCACGTCTTCCAGACGTTGTAGAGGAAGGGCAGGGTCGACGCGCCCAGCAGGAAGGCCCCAGCGGTGGACACGACGTTGGCGGCCTGAAAGCCCTCGCCGGGCAGGTAGTCCGCGTAGCGGCGGGCCATGCCCTCGATGCCGAGCAGGTGCTGGATCAGGAAGGTGGTGTGGAAGCCGACGAAGAGCATCCAGAAGTGGATCTTGCCCAGCCGCTCGTCGAGCATCCTCCCGGTGAACTTGGGCCACCAGAAGTAGAACCCGGCGAACATCGCGAACACCACCGTGCCGAAGACCGTGTAGTGGAAGTGGGCCACGACGAAGTAGGAGTCCGTGAGGTGGAAGTCGAGGGCCGGGCTGGAGAGGATGACGCCGGTCAGGCCGCCGAAGAGGAACGTCGTGATGAAGCCGATCGCCCAGATGATCGGGGTCTCGAAGGTGATCGACCCGCCCCACATGGTGCCGATCCAGTTGAAGAACTTCACCCCCGTGGGCACCGCGATGAGCATCGTCATGATGGCGAAGAACGGCAGGAGAACCTGGCCGGTGGCGTACATGTGGTGGGCCCAGACGCTGACGGAGAGTGCCGCGATGGCGATCGTCGCGAGGACGAGGGTCTTGTAGCCGAAGATCGGCTTGCGGGAGAAGACCGGCAGGACCTCGCTGATGATGCCGAAGAAGGGTAGGGCGATGATGTAGACCTCTGGATGGCCGAAGAACCAGAAGAGGTGTTGCCACAGCATCGCCCCCCCGCTGGAGGCGTCGAAGATGTGGGCCCCGAAGCGCCGGTCGGCACCGAGCGCCAGGAGCGCGGACGCGAGGACCGGGAAGGCGATGAGGACCAGGATCGACGTCACGAGGATGGTCCATGTGAACATCGGCATCCGGAACATCGTCATGCCCGGAGCGCGCATGCAGATGATCGTCGTGATGAAGTTGACCGCGCCGAGGATCGTGCCGAAACCACCCAGGGTGAGGCCGAAGACCCAGAGGTCCCCGCCGAGGCCGGGACTGTAGGTGTTGTCGGACAGCGGTGCGTAGGCGAACCAGCCGAACGCCGCGGCGCCCTGCGGGGTGAGGAAGCCCGCGCCGGCGATGAGCCCTCCGAAGGCGTAGAGCCAGAAGGCGAACATGTTCAGCCTCGGGAACGCCACGTCGGGCGCGCCGATCTGCAGCGGCATCAGGGCGTTCGCGAAGCCGGCGAAGAGGGGCGTCGCGAAGAGCAGCAGCATGATCGTGCCGTGCATGGTGAACAGCTGGTTGTACTGCTCGGGGTTGTCGACGATCTGCAGACCCGGGGCGGCAAGCTCGGAGCGGATGAGCAGCGCCATGACGCCGCCGAGGAGGAACCAGATGAACGAGGCGATGAAGTAGAGGTTGCCGATGACCTTGTGGTCGGTCGTGGTGATCCACTTGACGAAGGTCTGCCCCGGCATCAGCCGGGGACGGCTGGCGGCCTGGTGCGTCGTGTACTGGACGGTGGGGGTCGTGGTGGTGGCGGCCATCAGTTGCTCCGGGTGGGTGTCGGCACGAGCTTCTGGTCGTTGGGCAGGACCGGCTCACGGCTGAGGGTGTTCGGGAGCTGCCCGACCTGCCCGAGGGCACGCATCCTGGCCATCTGGGCGTCGTACTCCGCCGGCGAGACGACCTTGACCTTGAAGAGCATCTGCGAGTGGTAGGCCCCGCAGAGCTCGGCGCACTTGCCCTGGAACTCGCCCTCCTGGGTCGGGACGACCTGGAAGCGGTTGGTCTTGCCCGGGAGCATGTCGAGCTTCTGGAGGAAGGCCGGGACCCAGAACGAGTGGATGACGTCGCGGGAGTTGAGCACGAACTGGACGCGCCGGCCCATCGGCAGGTACATGACCGGCTGCGCGTTGAGCGGCTCGCCGGTCGCGCGGTCGAGCTCGGTGTGGACGCCGGACTCGTAGGTGTTGGCGTCGACGTAGTTGAAGTCCCAGCTCCACTGCTTGGCGACGACGTTCACGGTGACGTCCGGCTTGGCCGAGTTGTCGAACAGGACCGTCTCGTCGCGGGAGGTGTAGAAGAAGAGCACCGCGACCATGAACACGGGGACGATCGTGTAGAACATCTCGATCGGGACGTTGTAGCGCAGCTGGGGCGGCAAGCCGGTGTCGTCCTTCTTGCGGCGGTAGGCGACCATGCACCAGATCGTCAGGCCCCAGACGATGAGACCGACGGCGAGCGCGGCGATCCACGTGCCGACCCACAGCGAGGTGATCCGGCCGGTGTTGCTCGTGACCTGGCCGCCGTTGGTCCCCTGCGGCAGCCACCCCGAGGAGGCCGTGCCGTTGCCCGCACAGCCGCCGAGGAACAGGGCGACGGCGACGGCCGCACCCAGGAGCGTGAGGCGCCGCAGGGCCACGCCCGCGGACGGGTCGTCGTGCCTGCGAGGGTCTTGGTGCGTGCGCAAAGGGAGCACCTTCCAGGTCTGCGGTCCACCAACTCGACAAACCCTACCTCCCCCACAGGCTGCTGGCAGGGGAGGGTGCGGCTAACCTCCCCGTGTGGCGGACCCAGTTTCACCCCTGCCTCGGCGGGTGCTCCTCGACGGCGCGGCAGGGCCCCTCAACCCCGCGGCGCGAGACACCCTGCTCGCCGCGCTCGAGGTCGGGTGGGCCGACCCACGTCGCCGGTACGCCGAGGGGCGCCGGGCCCGCCAGCTGCTCGACCAGGCTCGCGAGGTCGTCGCCGCGGGACTCGGGGTCCGTCCGCCCGAGGTGAGCTTCCTGCCGGGCGGCCCGGTCGCGCTGAGCCAGGCCCTCGACGGCGTTCGGTATGCCGCGCGGCGCCGCGGCGACCGCGTCGTCGCCAGTGCCGTCGAGCACTCGGCGGTGCTCGTCCCGGCGCGTGAGCGGGCGGCCCGCGCGCAGGACCCACGGCTGCTCGCCGAGGTGCCGGTCGACCGGCTCGGCAGGGTCGACCTCGAGGCGTGGTTGCTCGCCCTCGAGCCGCCGGACACCGTCGCCGCCGCCCTGCAGAGCGCCAACGCGGAGGTCGGCACCCGCCAGCCGCTGGAGGAGGCCTACGAGCGGTGCCGGCGGCACGGCATACCCCTCGTCGTCGACGCCATGGGGGGGCTGGGGCGCGACCCGGTGCCGGAGCACTACGACGTGCTGGTGGGCGACGCGCGGTCCTGGGGCGGTCCCGGCGGCGTCGGCGTGCTCGTCGTGCCCGAGCGCACCCGGTGGCGCCGGCCGGGTGCGGCGAGCGAGGTCGAGCACGGCCGCACCGACGTGGAGCCGGTCGTCCCGCTCGTCCTCGCCGCCGCCGAGGCCTGGCGCCAGACGTCGGCGACGGCCGCACGCGACGCCGACGCCGCCCGGGCCCTCGTCGACCGGGTGCGGCGAACCGCCGCGGCGGTCCCCGACACCGAGGTCGCCGGGGAGCCGGTCGACCGGCTCCCCCATGTCGTGACCTTCTCGTCGCTGTTCGTCGACGGGGAGGCCCTCGTCGACGAGCTCGACCGGCGCGGCTTCGCCGTCGCGTCCGGCTCCGCGTGCACGGCCAGCACCCTCGCGCCGAGCCACGTCCTGGCCGCGATGGGGGTGCTCACCCACGGCAACGTCCGGGTCACGCTGCCGCTCGAGGCGGTAACCGCCGACCGCGAGGCGGGGGTCGAGGCGTTCTGCTCGGCCCTTCCCGAGGCGGTCGCGTCGGTCCGGGCGCGCCTGGGCACGGACCGGCTGTGAGCGACCGCGCGCCGGGCGCCGCGGCAGACCCGCACCCTCACCCGCTCCCGGCCCCGCAGACCGCGCCGGTGACCCTCGACTGCCGGGGCCAGCGTTGCCCGCTGCCGGTGATCCGGCTCGGCGCGCTCCTGCGCCAGGAGCCGGGTGGCACGATCGTGCGCCTGCTCGCCACCGACCCTGCCGCGCGCAGCGACGTGCCGGCGTTCTGCCGGATGCGGGGGCACGACCTGCTCGAGGTCAGTGACGAGGCCGGCCACACGGAATACCTCGTGCGGGGTGTCAGCGGAACGCCTGCGGGGCCGGCGCCCGCAGGGCCTCACTGAGCAGGCGCAGGTACTCGACCCGCGGGACCTCCCGGACCCCGAGGGTCGCCAGGTGGTCGGTGCGCCACTGGACGTCGACGAGGCGGCGCGGGTCGCCGTCGCTCGCGAGCCGGGAGTGGAGGCCGACGACCGCCGCCTTGGAGGCGTCGGTGACCCGGTGGAACATCGACTCGCCCGCGAAGAGGCCACCGATGGCGAGCCCATAGAGGCCGCCCACGAGGCGGTCGGCGAGGAAGACCTCGACCGAGTGGGCCCAGCCGAGGGTGTGGAGCTCGGTGTATGCCGCGGCGATCTCGGGGGTGATCCAGCGACCCTCCCGAGTGGGGTCCGCGCACCCCTGGAGCACCCCGGCGAAGTCGGTGTCCACCCGGATCTCGAAGGAGCGCAGCGACCGCCGCAGTGACCGGCTGACGTGCAGGTCCCCCACCCGCAGGATGCCGCGGGGGTCGGGCGACCACCACCCCATGGGGGGCGCGCCGTGGCGACCGAGGCCCATGGGAAACACGCCGT
>JBBRZC010000024.1:0-29650 GCA_038237075.1 Actinomycetales bacterium | reverse complement strand
TTGGCGACGAGGGACTGGCGCTGGGCGTCACGCGCGGCGCGATCCTGGGCCTGCTGGCGCTCGGCCGCGAGCCGAGCCGCCTCCGCGGCGGCAGCGGCCTGGACGGCGTCGTGGGCGGCAGACGCGGCGAGGCTGCTCTGGAGGCTCGCGCCGGCGCGGTACTGCTGCTGCTCGGCGACCTCGGCGTGCTGGTCCGCGCCCTGCGCGATGGCTACGCGGGGGATCGTGAAGCTCGCCGCCGCACTCGAGCCCAGGTCGCCGGCCTTGGCGTACCCGACGGCGGACACGCCGACGAGGGCGGTGGCGACAGCCAGGGAGATGAGCGGACGGCGGACGAGCCCGGCGGGGTGGTGCTGTCGGCGACCGGCGGTTTCGGCCGGGACACCGCCTCGGTGTCGACCGTCGTAGTGCGTGGTCATGTTTCGTGCTCCTCACAAGGAATGCGGTCCGTCTCCGGGGAGACGGACCACCAGGGAAGGGCAGCGAGCACGCAGAGAACCAAGCGGCGCCACCCGGACTTCGGGGCTTCCGGTTGGCGTCGTTACCAAACCGAGATCTTTCGCCAGAGGTTGCCATGGGACCCCAGGCGTCGCCAAATCGCGGTATGCCGCGAGAAGCCGCCCCGAGCACGGATCGGCACGAGGTGGGTGTGCCGTCTCACACCGGCGGCGCGCGAGGACGTCCTCCCGGCCGGCCGCTCGACGTCAGAGCTCGAGGCCCTCCAGGAGGTCGGTGACGAGCGCCGCGATGGGGCTGCGCTCGCTGCGGGTCAGGGTGACGTGGGCGAAGAGCGGGTGCCCCTTCATGGCCTCGATGACCGCCGCCACCCCGTCGTGCCGCCCGACCCGGAGGTTGTCCCGCTGGGCGACGTCGTGCGTCATGACGACCTTGGAGTTCTGGCCGATCCGGGAGAGCACGGTGAGCAGGACGTTGCGCTCGAGCGACTGCGCCTCGTCGACGATGACGAACGCGTCGTGGAGGGACCGGCCCCGGATGTGCGTCAGCGGCAGCACCTCGAGCATCCCCCGGTCGATGACCTCCTCGACGACCTCGGTCGAGACGAGCGCTCCGAGCGTGTCGAAGACCGCCTGGCCCCACGGGCCCATCTTCTCCTGCTCGGTGCCGGGGAGGTAGCCGAGCTCCTGGCCGCCCACGGCATACAGGGGCCGGAAGACGACGACCTTGCGGTGCTGACGGCGCTCCATCACCGCCTCGAGCCCCGCGCACAGCGCGAGCGCGGACTTGCCGGTGCCCGCTCGGCCGCCGAGGCTGATGATGCCGATGTCGGGGTCGAGGAGCAGGTCGAGGGCGATCCGCTGCTCGGCGCTGCGCCCGTGCAGTCCGAAGGCGTCCCGGTCTCCGCGCACGAGCCGCACCTGCTTGTCGGCGCCGATGCGCCCGAGGCCGCTTCCCCGCGGCGAGAGGAGCACGAGGCCGGTGTGGCAGGGCAGCTCGGCGGCGGCGGGGTGCTCCAGCCGGCCGGTCTCGTAGAGGGTGTCCATCTCGTCGACGGTGACGTCGAGCTCGGACATGCCGGTCCAGCCGGAGTCGATGGCGAGCTCGGCCCGGTACTCCTCCGCGGCGAGACCGACCGCGGAGGCCTTGACCCGCATCGGCAGGTCCTTGCTCACCACGGTGATGTCGAAGCCCTCGACGGCGAGGTTCTTGGCGACGGCGAGGATGCGGGTGTCGTTGTCCCCGAGCCGGAACCCGGCGGGCAGCACGGTGGGGTCGGTGTGGTTGAGCTCGACGCGCAGCGTCCCCCCGTCGTCGCCGACCGGCACCGGCCGGTCGAGGCGCCCCTCGCTGATCCGCAGGTCGTCAAGCAGCCGCAGGGCCTGCCGCGCGAAGTACCCCAGCTCGGGGTGGTGGCGCTTGGCCTCGAGCTCGGTCACGACGACGACGGGCAGGACGACCTCGTGCTCCTTGAACCGGAGCATGGCTCTCGGGTCGGACAGCAGGACGGAGGTGTCGAGGACGAAGGTCTTGTTGGCGCGGGTGGCGCTCCCCAGGGTCGCGGATGTCGTGCCGGTGGGCACGGGCGACGCGGTGGACGAGGTGGACGTCGAACGACGGTTCGTAGCCATTTCCGACTCCTTGCGGGCGCACGCCTCGGCGCGCGCCTACTCGCTGACGAGGTGCCGGGACCGGGCCGTCATCGCGGCGACGAACCGGAACCGGCCCTCCGCTCGGAGCAGTGGTCGCCCCATCGAATCGGCCTCCCGGACGCCGGACGGGTGCCCCGCGTCACCATGACGGTACGTCGCGCTCCTGACACCCGCCCACGATTCCGGCCGTGTGTCGCCCAGAGTTCACCTGCCGGAAACACCGGGCGTATGCCGCGGCCTCGCCGGCCGCCCGCTCAGCGGCCGAAGCGGCGCTCCCGCTCGGCATACGACCTCAGCGCCCGCAGGAAGTCGACGTGCCGGAAGTCCGGCCAGTAGGCCTCGCAGAAGTAGAACTCGGACTTGGCGCTCTGCCAGAGGAGGAACCCGCCCAGCCGCTGCTCCCCCGACGTGCGGATGACGAGATCGGGGTCGGGCTGGCCCCTGGTGTAGAGGTGTGCCTCGATGTCCTCGACGGTGACCGACTCGGCGATCTGGTCCACCGGAGTGCCGAGGGCGGCGTGCTCGTGGATCAGGGCGCGGACCGCGTCGGCGATCTCGCGCCGGCCCCCGTAGCCGACCGCGACGTTGACCGTCAGGCCGACGACGTCACGGGTCGCCTCGGCGGAGGCCTTGAGGCTCTGGGCCGTGTCGGCAGGCAGCAGGTCGAGGGCCCCGATGGGGTTCAGGCGCCAGCGACCCTCGGCGGCGAGGTCGGCGACCGCGGCCTCGATGATCTTCAGGAGGGGGACGATCTCCTTCTTGCTGCGGCTGAGGTTGTCGGTCGACAGGAGCCACAGCGTGACGAGCTCGACGCCCGCCTCCTCGCACCAGTGGAGCAGGTCCTTGATCTTGTCGGCGCCCGCCTGGTGACCGTCCTCGGTCTCGAAGCCGTTGGCCGCGGCCCAGCGGCGGTTGCCGTCGAGCATGACGCCCACATGCCGCGGTCCCGCCCCTGCCGGCAGCTGACGGGCAAGCCGTCGCTCGTACGCGCCGTAGAGCAGGTCGGTCAGGCGCACGGTCGCTCCTCGGTCCACGTTGACAGGCCGCGTCCCACGCTACTCCGCGCCCTCGCGACGGCCCGGGCGCGCCAACCTACGGTTCAGTAACCTACGGTGCCGTAGGTTAGACTTTGTTCCATGAGCAGGCACCCCGAGACGACCGACCAGGGATCAGTGACGAAGCATGGATCAGTGAAGAAGCAGGGACCAGTGAAGAAGCAGGGACCAGTGGAGAGGCAGGGACCAGTGGAGGAGCAGGGACCCGTGGAGGAGGTCGTCGCTGCGGTCAAGCCGAGGCTGCGCGGATGGCTCCACGCGGGCACCTTCCCGCTGGCCCTCGTCTCCGGGCTCATCCTGTGCCTCCTGGCTCCCTCGGGCCGCGGCAGGCTCGGCGCCGTCATCTTCACGGTGACCGCGGCGCTGCTCTTCGGCACCTCGGCGGTCTACCACCGCGGCACGTGGTCGGCACGGGTCACCGGGATCCTCAAGCGCCTCGACCACTCGAACATCTTCCTCATCATCGCCGGCACCTACACGCCCTTCGCCCTGACCCTGCTGCCATGGGACCAGGGCCGGTCGCTGCTGCTCGTCGTCTGGCTGGGCGCGATCGGCGGGGTCCTCTTCCGGGTCTTCTGGGTCAACGCGCCGCGCTGGCTCTACACCCCGATCTACGTCGCCCTCGGCTGGGTCGCGGTCTTCTACTTCGGCCCGTTGCTCGACCACGGTGGCGTGGCCGTCGTGTCCCTCATCGCCGCGGGCGGGCTGCTCTACACCCTCGGCGCGGTCGTCTACGCGATCAAGCGACCGGACCCCTCGCCCCGCTGGTTCGGGTTCCACGAGATCTTCCACGCCTTGACCGTGACCGCGTTCGTCACCCACTACGTCGCCGTGTCGCTCGCGGTCTACGGCTCCGGGACCGGCATCCCCGGCTGAGCGCCGACCCTCAACCGCTCAGCCGGCCTCGCGGCCCTGATCCGGACCAGCGTCAGCGGCGGGGTCAGCGGTCTCGCCGGGGTCGGCCCCACCGGGGGGCCGGTCGGCCGGCTCGGCGGCCGCGGCCGCCGGCACAGCCCGGTCGGGGTGGGCGGCCGCCTCGGCGGCCGCCACCCGCTCCTGCTCCCGGTAGGCCATCCGGCGCATCCGGCCGTTCATGTTGCGCATGAGGAACCACAGGGTGAGCGCGAGGGCGAAGAACGCGACGAACGCCCCGAAGCCGGGGCCGATGTTCGTCGTGGGGGTGCCCATCAGCGCTCACCGCCCGCGTCCTCGACGCCGGCCGCATCGACCTGCGAGCCCTCGGTGTCGGCGGGCTCTGCGGGGTCGGCGGGCTCTGCGGGCGCCTCCACCGTGCGCCCGTCGTAGGCGACGACGGCATCGGCGGTCGTCGCGAGCGCGTCAGCCTCCTCGGGCGACCCGAGCCCGGCGAAGAGGTCGCTCTCGACCTCCTTGAGCGGCACGTAGGACAGGGCCAGCTCGTAGTCCTCGGTGGGCCACATCTCACGTTGCTTCGCGATCGGGACGCGGAACCACATGCCGTCGGGGTCGACCTGGGTGGCATGGGCGATGAGGGCCCGGTCGCGCACCTCGAAGTAGTCGCCGCAGGCCACCCTGGTCGTGATCCGGCGGTCGGGGCGGTTCCAGTCCTTGAGCCAGTCGCCGTAGGGCGACTCGAGACCCATCTCGACGAGCGCATGGTGGAAGGCCTCGATGCGCCCCCGGGTGAAGGTGTGGTTGTAGTAGACCTTGAGCGGCTGCCACGGCTCGCCGGCGTTCGGGTATGCCACGGGGTCCCCGGCCGCCGCGAAGGCCGACATCGAGACCACATAGGTGTTGATGTGGTCCGGGTGGGGGTACCCGCCCCTCTCGTCGTACGTCGTCATGACGTGGGGCCGGAACTCCCGGATCACCCGCACCAGGGCCTCGGTCGTCACGTCGAGCGGCTCGAGCGCGAAGCAGCCCTCGGGCAGCGGCGGCAGCGGGTCGCCCTCGGGCAGCCCCGAGTCGACGAACCCGAGCCAGGTGTGGCGGAACCCGACGATCTTCTGGGCCGCGCGCATCTCGTCGCGGCGCACCTGGGCGATGTCACGCAGGATGTGCGGGTCGTCCTTGAGCTGCGGGTTGAGGATGTCGCCGCGCTCGCCGCCGGTGCACGAGACGACGAGGACCTCGGCGCCCTCCGCGACGTACTTCGCGGCCGTCGCGGCCCCCTTGCTCGACTCGTCGTCGGGGTGCGCGTGTACGGCCATGAGCCGCATCCCTCGGGGATCCACCGGCATACCTGCTTCCCTCGTGAGTTCACCGTCGTTCTACGGTGGACCATCATGTCACCGCGCCCGAGTGAGCCGCCGACCGGTTCGGCCGCCCCGAGGCCGACCCCGAGGCCCGAGCGCGGGTCGCGCTGGTGGGGGATCTTCGGCGGCGTCGCCGTCGCGCTCGCGGTGGGCCTGCTGAGCTGGTGGACCCTGCGGGTCGGCTCGGACCGGATCACGGCGACGACCGTGGCCTACAAGGTCGTCGACGACACCAGCGTGCGGATCGACTTCGACGTGAGCCGGCCGGCGCGGCTGCCCGTGACCTGCACGCTGCGGGCGATCGACGGGCACTTCGGCGTCGTCGGGAGCGCCGCCGTCGTCATCGAGCCGACCGCGGACCAGACGACGCACCACGTCGCGACGGTCAGGACGGTTGCCCGCGCGGTGACCGGTGTCGTCCAGGACTGCGTCCGGACCTGAGGGCTCCTCCGGGCGCTCGAGGGGACGGCACGGCATACCGGATGTTGGTAGACTGGGCCTGTCACCGCCACCTGGGTCTGGACCGTCACGGGTCCGGACCCTTTGCTTAGGCACCACCCCTCAGCCCGCCGTCGCGAGACGACGACGAGGGCAATCCAAGGAGTTTGACGTGACCGAGACCGTGCCCACGAGCTTCCTGACACAGGAGGCGTTCGACCGCCTCAAGGCCGAGCTCGAGACGCTGTCCGGTGAGGGCCGCAGCGAGATCGCCAAGCGCATCGAGGCGGCCCGCGAGGAGGGCGACCTCAAGGAGAACGGCGGCTACCACGCGGCCAAGGAGGAGCAGGGCAAGATGGAGGCCCGGATCCGCCAGATCACCCAGCTGCTGGAGCACTCCAGGGTCGGCGAGACCCCCAAGGACGACGGCATCGTCGAGCCCGGGATGCTCGTCACGGTCGAGATGTTCGGCGATGTGGAGACCTTCCTGCTCGGGCACCGCGAGATCAAGGAGGAGTCGGGGGTCGAGGTGTTCTCGGAGCAGTCACCGCTCGGCAAGTCCATCAACGGCAAGAAGGTCGGCGAGAGCGCCCAGTACCAGACGCCGTCCGGCAAGACGGTCACCGTCAAGGTCATCAAGGCCCAGCCCTACGTCGCCTGAGCGTCTGCCGCGCCATCGATGAGCGCCGAGCCCATGGGATCCCATGGACCCGGCGCTCATCCGTGGAGCCGGGAACACTGGAGTGATCCGTGTGACCCGTGTGGCCGGCCAGCAGCCGGTTCCGGGCTCCTCGTGTCCGAGTCAGCGGAAGACGAGCCGGTAGCCCTCGGCCCGCAGGTCCCGAAGGACCCCCTCGCGGTGGTCGGGACCCTTGGTCTCGACCTGCACGGCGATCTCGACCTCGTCCACGGACAGCGTCGACTCGTTGCGGGCGTGCTGCACCTCGACGACGTTGGCGTCGGCGGCGGCGAGGTCGGCGAGCAGCTGGGCCAGCGACCCGGGCTTGTCGGGGACGCGCACCGAGAACTGGAGGTAGCGCCCGGCGGCCGCCATGCCATGCCGGATGATCCGGAGCATGAGCAGCGGGTCGATGTTGCCGCCGGACAGGATCGCGACGACCGGCCCCTCCAGCCGGCTGGCCAACGGGTCGAGGAGCCGGGCCACGGCCGCCGCCCCCGCCGGCTCGACGACGAGCTTGGCCCGCTCGAGGAGGAACAGCAGGGCCCGCGACAGCCCCGCCTCGGTCACCGTGTCGATGCCGTCGACGAGCTCCTCGACCATCTCGAACGGCACGTCGCCGGGGCAGCCGACCGCGATGCCGTCGGCCATCGTCGCCATCCGGTCGAGCGGCACGGGCCGGTGCGCCTTGAGGGACAGCGGGTATGCCGCAGCGTTCTCGGCCTGCACCCCGACCACCCGCACGTCCGGCCGCAGAGCCTTGACGGCGGCGGCGACCCCCGCGAGCAACCCGCCTCCGCCGGTGCTGACGACGACGGTCCGCACGTCCGGGCACTCGTCGAGGATCTCGAGCCCGCAGGTGCCCTGACCGGCGACGATGTCTCGGTGGTCGAAGGGGTGGATGAGCACCGCGCCGGTCTGCGCCTCCCACGCCCTCGCGGCGACGAGGCACTCGTCGATGGTCGTGCCGACGAGCTCGACCTCGGCGCCGTAGGCCCGGGTCGCGAGCAGCTTGGGCATCGGCGCGCCGTGCGGCATGTAGACCTTGGACCGGATGCCGAGGAGCTGGGCAGCGAGCGCGACGCCCTGAGCGTGGTTGCCGGCGCTCGCCGCGACGACGCCGCGGGCCTTCTCGTCCTCGCTGAGCCGGGCCATCCGGGTGTAGGCCCCGCGGATCTTGAAGGACCCCGCGCGCTGGAGGTTCTCGCACTTGAGGAACACGTCGCTGCCCACCCGCTCGGACAGGGCCCGGCTGTACTCCAGCGGCGTGGGCCGCACGACCCCCGAGAGCAGCTCCTGGGCGGCGCGGATGTCCTCGAGGGTGACGGGCAGGGGGGCCATGGGCGAAGGCTACCGAGGTGGCCGCCGAGGATGCGGCCAAGCGGAGAGCGTCCCTCCGTGGTCAGCCGATCTGTCGCGCCAGGGCGCCCGCCAGCCCGTCGCCGCGCCCGGCGAGCAGCCCCACCGCGAAGACGAGGTATGCCGTGTCCACGCCGGTCCGCGCCCGCCTCGGCACTCTCCACCCGCCCCCGTGGTCGTGGGTGACCGCCTCGAGCACCGCGTCCGCGTCCGCGCGGGGGTGGTGGCGCAGCACGCCGCCGGAGCCGAGCACCATGGCCACGTCGCCGAGCGGCCGGGCGTCCTCTCCCGGACTGCCGGGCCGGCCGTGGCGGCGCACCGCGACCACAGCCGCGAGCCGGGCGAGCTCCAGGTCCGCGGCGCGCTGGGTCTGGTCCGTCGGCAGGTGCGCGGGGTCCGCGGCCACCGACGCGGCATACGCGGCGAGCCCGGCGCTGACCGGGAGGTGCTCGCGCTCGGCGGCCTCGACGACTCCCTCGGCACTCCACCGCAGGCCGAGGTCGGCCTCGACGGTGCGGGCGTGCCAGAGCGGGGCGACGACCTCCTTGCGCAGCGACGCGTCCTCCCCCTCGGGGGTGATGCACGAGTAGACGTCGGTCGTCGCTCCGCCGATGTCGACGACGAGCGTGTCCTCGCCGCGCGCCGCCGCGAGCACCTCGACCCCGCTCAGGACCGCGTCAGGGGTCGCCGCCCGCACCATCCGGGCGAAGGCAGGGTCGCGGGAGAGGCCCTTCCCGCCGACGACGTGCTCGAGGAAGGCGGCGCGGATCGCCGTCCGGGCGCTGTCGGGCGCGATGACCCCGATCTCGGGGACGACGTTGTCGGCCAGGGTGACCCGGCGCCCGGTGGCCGCGAGGAGGGCGGCGACCTCGTGGCGGGCCGCGACGTTGCCGGCGACGACCACGGGCAGCGGCACCCGGGCGGCGGCGAGCCGGGCCGCGTTGTGGAGCAGCACGTCGGCGTTGCCGCCGTCGGTGCCCCCGACCAGGAGGACGATGTCGGGGCGCGCCGCGCGCAGCGCCGACACCGCGGCGCGGTCGAGCCGCCCGGTCGACAGGTGGACCACCCGCGCCCCGGCCCTCAGCCCGACCCGGCGCCCGGCCTCCGCGGTGACCTGACGCTCGTAGCCGACGACCGCGAGCCGCAGGCCGCCGCCGGCGCTGGAGCAGGCGAGCACCGGCGTGCCCGGAGGGACCCGCAGCCGCTCGAGCAGCGTGCGCTGGCCGTCGAGGACGTCGGTGGCCAGGGTCGTCGGCGTCGACCCGGTGGCCATCAGCTCACCCGAGGCGACCTCGACGAGCACCGCCTTGGTGAAGGTCGACCCGAAGTCGACGCAGAGGAGCGCCCCCACGCCGTTCAGCCGTGGGCGGCCAGGGCCGCGTCGAGGTCGGCGAGCAGGTCGTCGACGTCCTCGATGCCGACCGAGAGCCGCACGAGGTTGCCGGGCACCTCGAGGTCGGTGCCGGCCACCGACGCGTGCGTCATCCGCGCCGGGTGCTCGATGAGCGACTCGACGCCGCCGAGGGACTCACCGAGCGTCCAGACCGTCGTCGCGCCGCACACGTCCACCGCGGCCTGCTCGCCCTTCGCGAGGAGGATCGAGACCATCCCGCCGAAGCGCCGCATCTGCCGCGCGGCGACGTCGTGCCCGGGGTGGTCCTCCAAGCCGGGGTAGTAGACCCGCTCGACGGCCGGGTGGCCGACGAGGTGGGCGACCACGGCCTCGGCGTTGTCGCAGTGCCGCTCCATCCGGACCGCCAGCGTCTTGAGCCCACGCAGCACCAGCCACGCGTCGAACGGCCCGGCGATGCCGCCGATCGCGTTCTGGTGGAAAGCGATCCGCTCGGAGGCGTCCTCCATACCGGGCACCTGGACGACCTCGGCCGTCACCACGGCGCCCCCGACGACGTCGCTGTGCCCCCCCGCATACTTCGTCGTCGAGTGGGTGACGATGTCGGCGCCGAGGGCGAGGGGCTGCTGGAGGTAGCTCGTCGCGAAGGTGTTGTCGACGACGAGGAGCGCCCCGGAGGCGTGCGCGACCTCCGCGATGGCGCGGACGTCGGCGATGCCGAGCAGGGGGTTGCTCGGGGTCTCGACCCAGACCAGCTTCGTGACGCCGGGCCGGATCGCCGCCTCGACCGCGTCGACGTCGTGGATCGAGGCGATCGAGTGCTCGATGCCCGCGGGTCCCGCGACCTTGTCGAAGTAGCGGTAGGTGCCGCCGTAGGCGTCCGACGGGACGACGGCGTGGTCGCCGGGCCGCAGCAGGGCCCGAACGACGGTGTCCTGGCCGGCGAGGCCCGACGCGAAGGCGAAGCCGCGGCCGCCGCCCTCGAGCGCGGCGAGGCACTCCTCCAGCGCCGCCCGGGTGGGGTTGGCCGAGCGCGAGTACTCGTAGCCGCCGCGGAACCCGCCGATGCCGTCCTGCTTGTAGGTCGAGACCTGGTAGATCGGCGTCACGACGGCCCCGGTCGCCGCGTCGGGCTCCTGCCCGGCGTGGATGGCGCGGGTGGCGAAACCGTGGTCGTGGCGCGGGGAGCTCATGGGCCGCAGGTTATCGCCGCCGGCCCGCCCGCCGTCAGCGCCCCGTAACCGGCCGGCGAGCGGACGGCATACCTCGTCGTGTGAGAATCGGGGATGATCTTCGGACTCGGCAGGAAGTCGACCATGCCCGCTCCCGACGAGGCCCTCCCGGGCCACGAGACCCGCCCGTATGCCGTCGACCCCACCCATGTCGTGCTGGGGACGCCGCTCGAGGGGCCGTGGCCCGACGGCTCTCAGGAGATCTACCTCGCGATGGGTTGCTTCTGGGGGGTCGAGCGCATCTTCTGGCAGCAGCACGGCGTCATCGTCACCGCCGCGGGCTACATGGGCGGCTACACCCCGAACCCCACCTACGAGGAGACGTGCACGGGCAGGACTGGGCACGCCGAGACGGTGCGCGTCGTCTACGACCCCACCGCGACGTCCGCGGAGCTGCTGCTCAAGGAGTTCTGGGAGAACCACGACCCGACGCAGGGCAACCGGCAGGGCAACGACGTCGGCACGGCATACCGCTCGGCCGTCTATGTCACCACCGAGAAGCAGCGCCGCGCAGTGGTCGCGACCCGCGACGCCTTCCAGAAGGTGTTGACCGACAACGGTTTCGGCGAGATCACCACGGAGATCCGCTCCGAGCAGGAGGCGGGCCCGTTCTACCTCGCCGAGGACTACCACCAGGGCTACCTGCACAAGAACCCGGGCGGCTACTGCAACCACGGTCCCAACGGGATGACCTGCCCCGTGGGCCTGCTGCGCCAGGACGAGGTCCCGGCCCAGCAGGACGTACTGCCCCCGGCCTGAGCCGGCCCTCGGGGAACGGGTGCCCTGCGAGGGACCCCTTCGTCGCAGGGCGCCCGTCCTGGTACCGCGGCGGACGGCGGCGGCACCAGCCCCCCGTCAGTGGGAGAAGGTGTCCTTGATCTTCTCTCCGGTCTGCTTGAGGTCGGCCGAGGTCTGGTCGCCCTGGCCCTCGGCCTCGAGGCGCTCGTTGTCCGTGGCGTCACCCACGGCCTCCTTGGCCTTCCCCTTGGCGTTCTCGGCCTCGTTCTTGATCTTGTCGGTGAGTCCCATGGACCTGTCCTCTCGGTGTGTCGCGATGGTTGGCACGCGACCCGACCGGACGAGCGTCAGCTGACGACGTCTTCGGGCCACGTCTGGGCTGTACCCGTCGGCGTCCTGCCCGAAACCCTGCCCGAAACCCCTGCCCGAAACCGTTGCACGAAACCGTTGCCCGAAACCGTTGCCGCTCCCGCCCGAAGCGAGACGGAACTTTCCTGACGCGCGGGCTTGATTCGTGGCGCGAAAAGTGGTTTTGTCTTCCCGTGGTCCAGAAGTGGCGCCAACGACTCGGCACTGTGATCGATGGAGAGCCCGCTCGTGACCACCCCACTGACCTCCCACGACGCCACGCGCCGCGAGGCCGCGCCCGCTGACTGCGGCTTCGCGCCGGCGACCCCCACCTCCGAGAGCGGCTGTGCGCGCCCCGCCCTTCACCTCACGGCGGCCCCTGCCGGCTCCGGGTCCGCGGGTGCCGGGCCGTCGGCTCCCGGGTCTCCCCGTGACCGCACCGAGCACCTCCTCGCCCAGCGCGAGCTCTGCCGCACCGCTCGCGACCGCGAGCAGGTCGAGCAGGCCGTGGTGGTGCTCAACCTCCCGCTGGCCGACTCGATCGCCGGCCGCTACGCAGGGCGGGGGCTGGAGCGCGACGACCTCGTCCAGGTCGCCCGGCTCGGCCTCGTCAAGGCGGTCCAGCGGTTCCGCCCGGACCGGGGCGTGTCGTTCGCGGGCTTCGCCGCGCCCACCATCGCCGGTGAGCTGAAGCGCCACTTCCGCGACACCGGCTGGATGGTCCGGCCGCCCCGACGGCTCCAAGAGCTCACCGCCCGGATGCGCGAGGCTGCGCATGACCTCGAGCAGGCCCTGCGCCGAGCGCCGACCGTGGCCGAGCTGGCCCGGGCCCTGGGTGTGGCGGACGCCGAGGTGGAGCAGGCGCGGCAGGCCGCGACGGGCTTCCATGCGCTCTCGCTGGACTCCCCCGGCAGCTCGTCCTTCGACGGGACGCTGGGGGAGACGCTGGCCGAGGAGGACGACACCTACGGTCGCCTCGAGGAGCTCGACTGGCTGGCCGCCGCGGTGCGGCAGCTCTCCGAGCGTCAGCGTCTCGTGCTGCGGCTGCGCTTCGAGGACGGGCTGACCCAGTCGCAGATCGCGCGGCGGCTCGGGGTCAGCCAGATGCAGGTCTCGCGGATCCTCGGGGCCGTGCTCCGCGAGCTCCGGTCACTGCTCACGGCTGAGGACAGCCGGGCCGCCTGAGTGGCCAGGACGCCGCAGTGGCCAGCACGCCGCAGTGGCCAGCACGCCGCAGTGTCCAGCACGCCGCGCGGGGTGAGCAGCACGGCAGACGCGACCGGCCGGCGCCCGGTGAGGGGCGCCGGCCGGTGGCCATGCGTCTCGCGTCGCCGCAGCGGAGCGATGGATCAGTAGTAGTGCTTGCGACCGCCCACGGCGCGGCCGGTCGCGCCGAGGAGGAAGAGCACCGCGCCGACCACCAGGAGGATGACGCCGATCGTCGTCAGGATGCTGATCTTCGCCAGCACACCGACGATCACGAGGATGATGCCGAGGACAATCATGTGGGACTCCCGCTTCTCGAGGACAGCTGGGACAGCAGCCCCAGCATCCCGGCCGCGGGCGACCTGCCGGACCGGGACGGAAGCACCCTACCCAGCAATCAGCCGTCCAAACGCTCTGGGTGCCCACCAGTTCCCGCCAGCCGGAGGTGTCCCGGGGGGCCGATGCCCGTGTGAGGTTCCGGATGCGACACTGTGGGCCATGGCGCGGGGGTCCGTTCGGACCGCAGCGCCGCCGAGACCGTAAGGGGGCCGGGCGACCGGGTCATATGTCAGCTGACGAGCCATTGACGTTTCCCACCACCGCTGGGGACCGACCCAGCGCGATGTTCGACCGCCTGGCCCAGGTCCTCTACTCCTCGTCGAGCTATGAGGAGGTGTATGCCGCCATCGTCTCCGGCGCCACCCGCCTGGTCGACGGGTGCGACCATGCGAGCATCATGCTGCGCCACGGCGGCGACCGCTTCGCGACCGTGTCGGCATCTGACGACGTCGCCCGGATGGTCGACGCCCTGGAGCGCCAGTACCAGGACGGTCCCTGCGTCGACGCCATCGTCGACGAGAGCCCCCAGATGGACCCGGACCTCATGACGGCCAGCCAGTGGCCCGCTTTCGCCCGGGCGGTCTTGCGCGAGACACCGGTCCGGGGTGCCGCGGGGTTCCGGATCGTCGCCGCGGGCACCAAGGTCGGTGCCCTCAACCTCTTCTCCGACCGGGCCGGCGCCTTCACGGACGAGTCCGCCAACCAGGGCATGGTCCTCGCGTCGTTCGCCGCGATCGCCATCTCCGCGGTCCAGAACCAGGTGCGGGCCGACACGCTGGCCCACGGCCTGGACAGCAACCGCGAGATCGGCAAGGCCATCGGACTCATGATGGCCTTCCACAAGATCCCCGACACCGCGGCCTTCGAGCTGCTGCGCCGGACCTCGCAGGACATGAACATCAAGCTCACCGAGGTCGCCCGGAAGGTTGTCCAGCACCACAACGACGGGCACGGCAGCGCCCCCCACGTCGAGAGCGCGTCAACCTCGCGGCGGATCACCGGCTGACCGAGCAGGGTTCGAGCGAGGGCATACCCCCATGGGTATAGTCTGTCGACCATGAGCTTCGTCATCGGCATCACGCTCGACCGTGAGTTCGCGGACAGCCTCGAGGCCACCCGCGTCGCCCTGGCCGCTCAGGGGTTCGGCGTCCTCACCGAGATCGACCTGAGCGCCACGCTGCGGGCCAAGCTCGGGGCCGAGGTCCCCGCCCAGGTCATCCTTGGGGCGTGCCGACCCCCGCTCGCCCTCGCGGCGCTGCAGGCCGAGCCGTCCGTCGGCGTCCTGCTGCCCTGCAACGTCGTCGTCCGGTCGCTGGAGGACGGTCGCTCCCGCGTGGAGGCCATGGACCCGGCCACCATGGTCGACCTCACCGGCAACCAGCTCCTCGCCGACCTGGCCGGCGAGGCACGCACACTGCTCGACGCCGCCCTGACCGACCTCGCCGACACCTCGTCCCCTGAACGACACCGCTGACCGACCCGAGGAGCCCCCGTGACCGCGCTCAACCAGGACGACATGCGTCCGGTCCTGAACCGGCTCCGCCGGGCTCAGGGCCAGATCGGCGGGGTGATCCGCCTCATCGAGGAGGGGCGCGACTGCAAGGACGTCGTCACCCAGCTCGCCGCCGCGAACCGCGCCCTCGACCGGGCCGGCTTCGCCATCGTCTCCTCCGGCCTGAGGGACTGTCTCTCGCGGCCCGAGGGCATCGGCGACGACGAGAAGGCCGCGATGGAGAAGCTCTTCCTCACCCTCGCTTGAGCGGTCCGTCACCCGACCGCGGCTGCAGGACTCCCCACCTGCCCGGGTGATGGACGTCGGCGGGTGCCGGCATGGCATCCGGGGCCTAGGCTCGGGAGCATGGCTCGCACCCTTCGCCGCGTGGCACTGCTCACCGCCGGCGGCTACGCCCCCTGTCTGTCCTCCGCGGTCGGAGGGCTCATCGAGCGCTACACAGCCGAGCTGCCCGACGTGGAGCTGCTCGCCTACCGGCACGGCTACCACGGCGTGCTCACCGGCACGTCTGTGGTTATCGACGACGCCGCCCGGGCGGGCGCTCACCTCCTGCACCAGTACGGCGGCAGCCCGATCGGCAACAGCCGGGTCAAGCTGACCAACGCCGCGGACCTCGTGCGGCGCGGCCTCATCCAGGAGGGGCAGGACCCCCTCGAGGTCGCCGCCGAGCGGCTGCGGGCCGACGGGGTCGACGTGCTCCACACCATCGGCGGCGACGACACCAACATCACCGCCGCCGACCTCGCGGCCTTCCTCCACGAGAGGGACTACGACCTCACCGTCGTCGGACTGCCGAAGACCATCGACAACGACATCATCCCCATCCGGCAGTCCCTCGGGGCTTGGACAGCGGCCGAGCAGGCGTCAAAGTTCGCGCAGAACGTCCTCGCCGAGCACGGCTCCAACCCACGGATGCTCATCATCCACGAGGTCATGGGCCGCGGTTGCGGCTGGCTCACGGGGGCCGCAGCGCAGGAGTACCAGCGCTGGCACGCCGGTCGGGAGTGGGTGCCCTCGATCGGGCTCACCCCCGAGCGGTGGGACATCCACGCCGTCTTCGTCCCCGAGCTGCACATCGACATGGAGGCCGAGGCGGCCCGACTTCGGCACGTCATGGACGAGATCGGCTCGGTCAACATCTTCCTGTCCGAGGGGGCCGGGGTCCAGGAGATCGTCGAGCAGCTCGAGGCATCCGGCGAGGAGGTCCCCCGGGACCCGTTCGGGCACGTCAAGCTCGATCTCGTCAACCCCGGTCAGTGGTTCGCCAAGCAGTTCGCCGGCCTGCTGGGCGCCGAGAAGACCATGGTCCAGAAGAGCGGGTACTTCTCCCGCTCGGCGCCCGCGAACGGCGCCGACCTCGAGCTCATCGCGCAGATGGTCGAGGTGGCCGTCCATGCGGCGCGCGCCGGCACGCCGGGCGTCGTCGGCCACGACGAGGAGCGCGGCGACGAGCTGCGCGCCATCGAGTTCTCCCGGATCGCCGGCGGCAAGGCGTTCGACACCGGCGCCGGCTGGTTCCAGGACGTCCTGCGCCGCACCGGTCAGGTGTGACTGGTCACCTGACCGGTGCGGCTCGCAGGTGGGCGCTCGCGGCTCAGTAGCCGCCGCTGGAGTCGGCCGCCGAGGGCGCCTGCTCCATGGGCTTGCCGGTCGCGTCGAGCACCCACCACACCTTGCCGACGCCCTGGCCGGTGACGTCACCGGCAGCCTTGTCCTTGGCGAAGTAGTAGAGCGGCCAGCCGTCGAGGGTGACCTGCTTCTTGCCGTCAGGAGTGTCGATCGTCCCCAGCTTGCCCGTCACACTGTCGCCCGTGGGGGTCCCGTCGGCGAAGAGCGGGGGCCACGCCGTGAGGCACTGACCGACACACGAGCTCTTGCCGGAGTCCTTGGTGTCCTTGGTGAACATGTAGAGGGTCATCCCCTTGGCGTCGACGACGACGTTGCCCAGCGACGTCTTCGCCATCGCGACGGTGGCGCCGGCCGAGCTCGAGCTGGAGCTGGTGCTCGACGCCCCTCCAGCGGCAGGAGGTGCGGTCGTGGTCGTGGCGTTCGACCCACACGCTCCGAGCGTTGCTGCCGCCAGCACCACCGCGGCGACCCTCATGGCTCCCAGTCTGGTCATGTCTGCTCCTCAGCTGTGTTCACCGGCACCGCCTGTCCCCGAGCGGTTCGTTCGGGGGGCGTGGCGCCCGACGGGCGTCAGGGGGGAAGACGCCCGCTGGCGGTAGAGGGTTCAGGGGGAGATGCCCGGCGACCAAGACGTGACCGGACTGAACCCGACCCGTCATCGCGGCGTCTTCCCGTGAGGGACGATGGGGTCACGTGCGGGGCCGTGCTCCGGTGCGGACCGGAGCAGCGGAAGGTGCGCCGGGCCGACGGCGCAGGACGGATCAGCGAGAGGAGGGGAGACGCCATGCCACTGGACGAGGAGCTCGTCGCGGACATCTACCGCGACCACGCGCCCGCGATGCGCCGGTTCATCGGGCGCACGTCGGTGGACCAGTCCCGCGCCGAGGACGTCGTCCAGGAGGTCATCCTCCGGGTCTGGCGCCAGGCGCCAGAGGTCGTCAGCATGCGGGCCTACCTCCTCCAGGCCACTCGCAACGTCCTCATCGACATGCACCGCGCCTCCGGACGCCGGGTCATCGAGGTCGCCGAGGACCGGGACGACGACTCGCGGGCCCGGGTCGACCCCCGCGCGACAAACCCGGTCGTCGAGATCGACCACGCGCTCGACACGATCCTGGTGGAGGACGCCCTGGCCCGGCTGCAACCCGACCACCGCGACGTCGTCGTCGCCCTCTACTACCGGCGACTCACGTGCACCGAGGCCGCGACCGTCCTGGGGATCCCGGCCGGCACCGTGAAGTCGCGCGCGTTCTATGCCATCCGCTCCCTGCGAGCGATCCTCGACGAGATGGGAGTGACCCAGTGAGCACCGACGACGTCGAGCCGCACCAGCTGCTGGGAGCCTTCATCCTCGGCGGGCTCGACGCCGACGAGCACCGCGCCTTCACCCGCCACCTGCGCGGCTGCACCACCTGCCAGAGCGAGGCCGCCCAGTTCTCCGGACTGCCGGCCCTGCTCGACCTCGTCTCTCCTGACCCCACCACCGGCCTCAGCGCGCCGGGACAGCCAGCTGTCCCCCACGCCAGCGAGACCACGGTCCCCGTGGCGCTCCTCGACGCGGTGCGCCTCCGCCGTCGCACCCGGCGCCTGCGGCTGGCCGTCGCCGCCGTGGTCCTCGCCCTCGCGGCCGCCGGCCTCGGAGCGGGGATCGGCCCCTTCCTGAACCGGGTCAACGCCCCGCCGACCTCCCGCGTCGTCGCCGCCCCTGAGCGGGCCAGCCAGGCCGCCGTCGAGATCTCGCTGGTGACCCGCGCGTGGGGCACCCAGCTCGACCTCGTCGGCTCCGGCCTCCCGACCAAGGGCACCTTCTACCTCTGGGTCACCAACAAGGCCGGCCGCTCCTGGAGCGTCGCGAGCTGGACCGGGATCCCCTCCGGCCGGGCCACTCTCAGCGCCGCCTGCTGGGTCCGCCCCGACGAGATCGGCTGGCTCCAGGTGCGCCAAGCTGACGGCACGCCTCTCGCGACGGCGACCGTCTGACCTCGAGGGGACACCCCGGCCGCGCCGGCGGGCGCGGGCGCGCGCGGCCCCGCGGCCCCGCGGCATACAGTCGTGGCATGCGGATCGTCTCCCTCCTCCCCTCGACGACCGAGATCCTCTTCGCACTCGGAGCCGGAGACGAGGTCGTCGGGGTGACCTTCGAGTGCGACCGTCCCGCCGAGGCGCGGGCTCGCCGGATCGTGTCCACCTCGTCCCTGCCCGAGGGCCTGACCCCGCGCGAGATCGACCGCGTCGTCGCCGAGCGGCTACGCGCGGGTGAGGACCTCTACCACCTCGACGCAGGGGCCCTCGGCGACCTCGACGCCGACCTCGTCGTCACCCAGGACCTCTGCGCGGTGTGCGCCGTCGACGTCTCCGTCGTCGGCGACGCGCTGGCTCACCTGGGCTGCCGCGCCGACGTCCTCACCGTCGACCCGCACACCCTCGAGGAGGTGCTCGACTCGGTGCTCGTCCTCGGGCGGGCGACCGGCCACGAGGAGCGGGCGCGCGTCGTCGTGGCCGAGCACCGCGAGCGCCTGGATGCCGTGGTGGGCGCCGTCGCCGGCCCGGCGCCGCGGCGGGCGCTGGTGCTCGAATGGACCGACCCGCCCTTCGCGCCGGGCCACTGGGTGCCCGAGATGGTGGCGGCGGCCGGGGGCCTCGTCACGGTCGGTGCGGCGGGCGCGCCGTCCGTCCGGGTCACGTGGGCGGAGGCGCTGGCGACGCCTCCCGAGGTCGTCGTCGCCGCCCCGTGCGGCTACGGCCTCGACGCGGCGGCCGCCCTGACCGCGGAGCTCGTGGCCAGCGGCGTCCTGCCGGACGGCATACCAGTCTGGGCGGTGGACGCCAACGCGTCGTTCGCGCGGCCAGGACCGGGGCTCGTCGACGGGGTCGAGGCCCTCGCCGCGATCTTCCATCCCGACGTCGTCGGGCCGCCCGACCCCGCCATGGCGCGCCGGGTCGGCTGAGCCGGCCGCGACCGCGGCCTTCTCAGCGGACGATGCCCTCGTCGACCATCCGCGCGATCTCGGCCTCGCCCAGGCCCAGCCCGGCGAGGATGTCGCCGGTGTGCTGGCCCTGGGTCGGGCTCGCGTGGCGCAGCGTCGTCGGCGTCCCCGACAGCTTGAGGGGCGAGCCCAGCGTCCGGATCGTGCCCTCGACCGGGTGCGGGAGGTCGACGACCATGTCGCGGGCGAGCAGCTGGGGGTGGCGCAGCGCCTCGTTGACGGTGTGGATCGGCCCGACGGGCACCCCGGCGGCGGTGAGCAGGTCGGTCCATTCGGTGGCCGAGCGGGCCTCGAAGGCCTTCTCGACAAGCGGCAGGAGCTCGTCGCGGTTCGCGACCCGGGCGGGGTTCGTCGCGAACCGCGGGTCGTCTGCGAGCTCGTCGAGACCCAGGACCGGCGCGAACCGGCGCCACAGCCCGTCGTTGCCGACCGCCACCATGATGTCGCCATCGCCGGTCGAGAACCCTTGGTAGGGAACGATATTGGGGTGAGCCGACCCGTAGCGGCGCGGAGTCTCGCCGGTGGCGAAGAAGTTCTGCGCCACGTAGGTCAGCCAGGAGACCTGCCCGTCGAGGAGGGAGACGTCGACGTGCTGACCCCGACCGGTCCGGTCGCGGGACCACAGCGCGGACAGCACCCCGATGACCACCCACATGCCGGCTCCGAGATCGGCGCCGGCGACCCCATAGCGCACCGCCTCGCCGTCCTTGGCCCCCGTGACGCTCATGACCCCCGACATCGCCTGGGCGATCGCGTCATAGCCGGCCCGCTCGCTCATCGGCCCGGAGTGGCCGTACCCGCTGACCGAGCCGTAGACGAGCCGGGGGCTGCGGGCCGCCAGCGCCTCGTACCCCAGACCCAGCCGCGCCGCCGCCCCCGGCCGGAAGTTCTCGAGGACGACGTCGGCCGAGTCGGCCAGGCGCAGCACGACATCGAGGCCAGCCTCGCGCTTGAGGTCGACCGCCAGCGAGCGCTTGTTGCGGTTGACGGCGTGGAAGTATGCCGCGTCGTCACCCTGGAAGGGCGGCCCCCAGTGCCGGGTGTCGTCGCCGCCTCGGGTGTCCTCGATCTTGATGACGTCGGCGCCGAGGTCGGCGAGGATCATCGACGCGAACGGGCCGGAGAGGATCCGGGTCAGGTCGAGGACCCTGATCCCCCTGAGCGCGCCCTCGCGCACGACCCACGGCCCGGGGTCTGTGTCGGTGCGCTCGGCCTCGGCCTTCCCGTCGCCCGCAGGACCGGTCATCCGAAGGAGCCCTTGCCGACCCGCTCAGCCTCTGCCTCGGCCGCCGCCTCGGCGTTGAGCTGGGTGCGCGGCATGAGGAGCAGGGCCCCGAAGGCGAGGACGCAGCAGCCGACGATGTACCAGCTGATCCCGGTGCTCGACTTCGTCCGCTCGAGGATCGCGGCGGCGATGAGCGGAGCGGGGCCGCCGGCGATGACGGAGGCCAGCTGGTAGCCGATGCCCGCGCCGCTGTAGCGCAGGTTGGTGCCGAAGCTCTCGGCGATGAGGGCGGCCTGTGGCCCGTACTGGATGTCGTGGAACAGCAGGGACAGGACGATGGCGAGCAGGACGAGGCCCGACGACTTCGTGTCCAGGAGCCCGAAGTAGGGGAAGGCGTAGAGCGCCGTGCAGACGATGCCGATGCCGTAGACGAGCCGCCGGCCGAAGAGGTCGGAGAGGTGCCCGAAGAGCGGGACGCTGACGAGCCCGATGGCCGCCGCGACGAGCGTGTCGTTGAGCAGGTCGCCCCGGGGCAGCTTGAGGACGCTGGTGCCGTAGGTGAGGACGAAGGTGATGAAGATGTAGAACGGCGCCTGCTCCGAGAGGCGGATGAAGGCCGCGGTGATGATCTCCATCGGGTGCTCCTTGAGCACCTGGATGAAGGGCTGACGCACCACCGACTCGGTCTTCTTGACCTCGGTGAACTGGGGGCTCTCCATGACCCGGAGCCGCACGTAGAGGCCGACGAGGACGAGTACGAAGCTGACGAGGAACGGCACGCGCCAGCCCCAGGAATCGAAGCTCGCCGGCGTGGTCACGGCCGTCATGAGCTTGACCATCCCCGTCGAGAGGAGCAGGCCGATGGGCACGCCGAGCTGGGGGAAGCTCGCCATGAGGCCGCGCCTGCCCTTAGAGCCCCACTCCATCGACATGAGGACCGACCCGCCCCACTCGCCACCGACGCCGATGCCCTGGACGATCCGCAGCAGGACGAGGAGGATCGGCGCGGCGATCCCGATGGTGGCGTGTCCCGGGAGCACGCCGATGAGGAAGGTCGCGACGCCCATGAGCATGAGGGTGGTCACGAGGGTCTGCTTGCGGCCGACGCGGTCGCCGTAGTGGCCGAAGATCGCCGCACCGACGGGGCGCGCGGCGAACCCGACGAAGAGCGTGCTGAACGAGAGCAGCACCCCGGCGAACTCCGAGCTGCCCGGGAAGAAGAGCTTGGGGAAGACCAGCGCCGCGGTCGTGCCGTAGAGGAAGAAGTCGTACCACTCGATCGTCGTCCCGACGGTGCTCGCGATGACGGCCCGCCGCCGGTGGACTGTGTGGCTCTGGCTCGCTGCCTCGGTCATGTCTGCCTCCCTGGAGTGCGTGGCCCGCTCGCGTGGCCACTGTCGTCGGCCCGGTGTCGCGGACCGGCCCGCACCGGAGCCGCGGCTGGGCGACGGTGTGGGCAGGACCACGATGCACCCGCCGGGCACCGAACGGGGCCTTGGCGCCCGGCGAGATGTGACCGGCCGGCACCCCCCGGCATACCCCTCGCTTGTATCAGCGCGGCGAACGCGGCTTCAGTCGGTGAGGAAGCCGAGCAGGTCGGCCCGGGTGAGGACCCCGACGGGCTTGCCGCCGTCGACGACGAGGATGGCGTCGGCGTTCTCGAGCTCGTGCCGGGCGATCGAGACCTTCTCGCCCGACCCGACCAGGGGCAGCCCCGGCTCCATGTGCTGCTCGACGGCGTCGGCGAGGTGGGCCTGGTTCGTGAAGAGCAGCTCGAGCAGCGCCCGCTCGCTGACCGCCCCGGCGACCTCCCCCGACATCACCGGCGGCTCGGCGTTCACGACGGGCATCTGCGAGACGGCGTACTCGCGCAGGATGTCGATGGCGGTGCGGATCGTCTCGCCGGGGTGCGTGTGGACCAGCGCGGGCAGCTCACCGCTCTTGGAGCGCAGCACGTCGCCCACGGTCTTCTCGCCGTCGCTGTGGAGGAACCCGTAGGAGCTCATCCAGTCGTCGGAGAAGATCTTGGCCATGTAGCCGCGGCCGGAGTCGGGCAGGAGCACGACGACGACGGCGTCGGCGGGCAGGTCACGGGCGGCCTGAAGCGCGGCGACGACGGCCATGCCGCACGAGCCCCCGACGAGCAGCCCCTCCTCGCGGGCGAGCCGCCGGGTCATCGCGAAGGACTCGGCGTCACTGACGGCGATGACCTCGTCGACGACGGACGGGTCGTAGGCCGCCGGCCAGAAGTCCTCGCCGACCCCCTCGACGAGGTAGGGGCGCCCGGTGCCGCCGGAGTAGACCGACCCCTCCGGGTCGGCGCCGATGATCCGGACGGCGCCCCCCGACTGCTGCTTGAGGTAGCGGCCCGTGCCCGTGATGGTGCCGCCGGTGCCGACGCCCGCGACGAAGTGGGTGACCCGGCCGTCGGTGTCGGCCCAGATCTCGGGGCCGGTCGTCGCGAAGTGGCTGTTGGGGCCCTCGGGGTTCGCGTACTGGTTCGGCTTCCAGGCGCCCTCGATCTCGCGGACCAGCCGGTCGGAGACGGAGTAGTAGGAGTCAGGGTGGTCGGGGGGGACGGCGGTGGGGCAGACGACGACCTCGGCGCCGTAGGCCTTGAGGACGTTGCGCTTGTCCTCGCCGACCTTGTCGGGGCAGACGAAGACGCAGTGGTAGCCGCGCCGCTGCGCGACGAGCGCGAGCCCGACCCCGGTGTTGCCGGAGGTGGGCTCGACGATCGTGCCCCCCGGCCGCAGCTCGCCCGAGGCCTCCGCGGCCTCGATCATCCGCAGCGCGATCCGGTCCTTGACCGACCCGCCCGGGTTCAGGTACTCCACCTTCGCGAGGACCGTGCAGGCGATGCCCTCGGTGACGGCCCCGAGCCTGACCAGGGGGGTGTTGCCGACGAGGTCGGAGATGTGCTCGGCATACTTCATCGGGACATCCTCTCAGACGCTTGGGCCCCCGCCGGTATGCCGTGACGGCACCTTCGCTCCCCCTTGCGCGTTGGCGTCGTGAGGCCCCGTGAGGGACCCATCGATGGACCGAGGAATGCAATGGGACGGGCACGGCGGGCACGGCGGATCGCCCAGACGGCGGCCTACGGCGGCGGCTTCGGGGTGGCCGGCATCGGCGTGCTCGGCGCGCTCGGCTACGGCCTCATCAAGGTCGAGGCGCTGCTGGCCCGGCGGGTCGTCGGGCAGCCCTTCGAGGGCGCGCCGGACGACGACGGCCTCTACGGCTCGGGGCTCGGGGCTCCGATCGAGCTCCTCGTCCTCGGGGACAGCTCGGCCGCCGGCATGGGGACCGACCACCGGCACCAGACCCTCGGCGGCATCCTCGCCAACGGGGTCTCGGCGTTCAGCGGGCGCCCGGTGCGGCTCACCAACGTCGCGGTCGTCGGCGCCGAGTCGAGCGGTCTCGACCTCCAGGTCGTCAACGGCCTCGACGCCGTCCCGAGCCCCGACGCGGCCGTGATCCTCATCGGCGCCAACGACGTGACCCACCGGATCGACAAGTCGATCGCCGTCCGCCACCTCCAGGATGCCGTGAAGCGGCTGCGGGACGCCCACGCCGAGGTCGTCGTGGGCACCTGCCCCGATCTCGGGACGCTCCAGCCGATCGCCCAGCCCCTGCGCGCCCTGGCGCGCCGCTGGAGCCGCGACCTCGCCGCCGCCCAGACCGTCGCGGTCGTCGAGGCCGGCGGGCGGACCGTCTCGCTGGGTGACCTCATCGGCCCCGAGTTCGCCGAGCGGGCCGCCGAGATGTTCAGCAGCGACCGCTTCCATCCCTCCCCCGCCGGCTATGCCCGGGTGGCTTCCGCCATGCTCCCCTCCGTCTGCGCCGCGCTCGGCCTGTGGGAGGAGGAGGCCCGTCTCGTGCCCGACCGCCGTCGCGGCGACACCGTCGGGCCGGTCGCCAAGGTCGCGATGCGGGCCGTCGAGGACCCGGGCACCGAGGTCAGCGCCACGAGGATCGGCGGCCAGAGCAGGGGTCCGCGCGGCCGGTGGGCGGTCGTGCTGCACCGGGTCCGCCGGCCCTTCCCCGACCGGGCCGACCCCGGGGCCACCGAGGACATCAGCATGGCACCGACCCCGGCAGCGACCCCGTCCGCCGGGGTCGAGGTGACCCCGGATGTCGAGCTGACGACGCCGGCCTCCCCGGCTGCGGCCGACGAGACATAACGCACCCGCGTGCTCGGCAGCCCGTCCCACGGCTTACCATCGAACGGGACCTAAGCGCCCGCTCACCCCCGCACGTCCGAGGAGGACCCTGTGACCGAAGCCGTCATCGTCTCGACCGCCCGCACTCCGATCGGTCGGGCGTTCAAGGGCTCACTCAAGGGGATCCGGCCCGACGACCTGTCCGTCCAGGTGCTCCAGGCGGCCCTGGCCAAGGTGCCAGGGCTCGACCCGGCGCAGATCGACGACCTCTACTGGGGCTGCGCCGAGCCCTCCGGGCAGCAGGGTTCCAACCTCGCGCGCGTCATAGCCGTGCTGACCGGGTTCGACAACGTGCCGGCCGCGACGGTCAACCGGTTCTGCGCCTCGAGCGTCCAGACGACGCGGATGGCCTACCACGCGATCAAGGCCGGCGAGGGCGACGTCTTCGTCTCCGGCGGCGTCGAGTGCGTGTCGTCGTACCAGAGCTGGACCGGTGCGGGTGGGTCACCCGGCGACCTGCACAACCCCGGCTTCGCCAAGGCCACCGCGCGGACACAGGCCACCGCGGCGTCAAACGAGGCCTGGCACGACCCGCGCGAGGACGGCCTGCTCCCCGACGTCTACCTCTCGATGGGCCAGACCGCCGAGAACGTCGCGACGCTGCGCGGGGTCTCCCGCGAGCGCCAGGACGAGTGGGGCGTGTCGAGCCAGAACCGGGCCGAGAAGGCCATCGCCAACGGGTTCTTCGAGCGTGAGATCGCCCCGGTCACCCTGGCCGACGGCACCGTCGTCTCGACCGACGACGGCCCGCGCGCCGGCGTCACCATCGAGGCCTTGCGCCACCTCAAGCCCGTCTTCCGGGAGGAGGGCACCATTACTGCCGGCAACTGCTGCCCCCTCAACGACGGCGCCGCCGCCGTGGTCGTGATGAGTGACACCCGGGCGCGCGAGCTCGGCCTGACCCCGCTCGCGCGGGTGTTGGCGACCGGCGTCTCGGGCCTGTCACCGGAGATCATGGGACTCGGACCGGTCGAGGCCTCCCGTCAGGCGCTCGCCCGCGCCGGCATGACCATCGCCGACATGGACCTCTACGAGATCAACGAGGCCTTTGCCGCGCAGGTGCTCCCCTGCGCGGACGACCTCGGGATGGACCTCGAGAAGCTCAACGTCCACGGCGGCGCCATCGCCCTCGGGCACCCCTTCGGCTCCACCGGCGCGCGGATCACCGCCACGCTCCTCAACGGGCTCCAGCAGCGCGACGGGCAGTTCGGGCTCGAGTCGATGTGCGTCGGCGGCGGTCAGGGCATGGCCGTCATCTACGAGCGGCTCTCCTGAAGGGCTGCGCCCCGGAGTGATCCTGCCCTCCTGAGGCCGCGCTCCGGAGGGCTACGCCAGCGCGCGGCGGAGCGCGCTGAGCCGCGCCTGCAAGCCATCCCCGGCCCCGGGCGACGGGCTCGCGGCGACGGCGTCGAAGACGACGACCGCCAGCTGGTCCATGACCACGGCCGGCCCGACGTCGGGCACCGCGACGTGGGCGCGCCGTTCGGCGTCGGCGGCCCCGTCGGCGATCCGCTGAACCACGTCGTGGACCGTCGCCAGACACGAGAGCGCGTGGTCGAGCGGCAGCTGCTGCCACCGCACGACCACGCGCCTCAGTTCGTCCGCCAGCTCCCGTGGGAGTGGGGACCCGTGGTCGTCCACCCGCGTCGGTGCCAGCTCGTCAGTCGCGCATCCGCCCCAGCAGGCGCAGGATCTCGATGTAGAGCCAGATCAGCGACACGATGAGGCCGTGCGCGAGCAGCCAGGAGTACTTCTCCGGCACGCCCGCCTTCACGGCGCCGTCGACCGAGTCGAAGTCGATGGCCAGCGAGTATGACGCCAGGCCGACGCCGAGGACCGAGATCCCGATGCCGAGGAGCCCGCTGCCGCCGAAGCCCCAGCCCGACGTCCACCCGAAGAGGAGGGCGACGACGTTGACGAGGCTGAAGAGGAGGTAACCCATGATCGCCATGCCGAAGATCCGGCGGCTGCGGCTCGTCACCTTGATGATGCCGAACCGGTAGCCGGCGAACATCCCGGCGAAGGTGCACAGGGTCGCCAGCACCGCCGTGACGACGATGCCGTGGTAGCGGGTCTCCATGACCTGGCTGAAGGCGCCGACGAAGGCGCCCTCGAGCACGGCATACCCCACGATGAGCGGGACGCTGACCGTCTTCATGAAGGCGATGAGCAGTCCCACGGCCAGGCCGCCGAACATGCCCGCCAGCCAGATCGGCATCGTGAGGCCCGGGCTGCCCTTCGTGACCACCCAGGTGACCGCGGCCGTGGCGACGACGACGAAGAAGAGCCCGAGGGTCTTGATGATGACGTCGTCGAAGGTCAGCCGACCGGTCTGGAGCGGCCCGGCCGACGGCGCCCGGTACATCTGGTCGAGCTGCTCCTGGGTCATCGGGCCCTGGGCGGCCCCGAAGCCCGGCTGCGGGAAGCCCGACTGGGGCCGCTGCGGCTGCGCGCCTCGCTGCGCCCGGCCACCCTGCTGGCGGCCGAAACCGGCATACCCGTCCTGCCGCAGCTGCTTGTCGATCCTGTTGAACACCGGGTTGTTGCCGGCCATGGCGCCTCCGCCCACTCAGGTGCTCCCTCGGAGCACTCTCTGTCACACATTAGGCGTTTGGGCGGCCCGGTTTGTTCCCCGCCCCGGCCGGCCGGGGGCCCCGGCGTGCCCCCGACGAGATTCGAACTCGCACTCGAGCGATTTTAAGTCGCCTGCCTCTGCCGGTTGGGCCACGGGGGCGACCCCACTCTAGGCGGCGGGGGCGCCGAAACCCCGTGGCGTCGCTCCCCCGCCACGCCTACCCTCACCGTATGGGTCTCGAGTCGGTGCGGTCCCTGGGTCACCGGACCGACCTCGTCCTGCTCGAGCGCAGCGGCAGCACGGTCGTCGACCACGGGGACCACTGGGTCGTGCGCACGCCGGACAACCCCGCCTTCTGGTGGGGCAACTTCGTGCTCCTGCGGGACGCGCCCGCGGCCGCCGACACGTCGGCCTGGGTCGCCAGGTTCGAGGCGCATTTCCCCCACGCCGAGCACCGGGCGTTCGGGGTGGACGGCACGCGGCCCGGGGTGGTGGCCCTCGCCGGCTTCGCCGCGGCGGGCTACGAGGTCGCGGCGGACACGGTCATGACGGCGACGGCGGTGCGGCCCCCCGCGCGTCCGCACACCGGGGCCGCGCTGCGCCGGCTCGAGAGCGACGAGGACTGGCTGCAGCACACGGAGCTCGCCCTGAGCGGGCAGCCGGACGAGGAGACCCGCGAGCGCGAGCGCCCCTTCGTGACGGCTCGCGGGGTCTCGCAGCGGCGCCTCGTCGAGACCGGCGGCGGCGCCTGGTTCGGCGCCTTCGTCGATGGGCGGCTCGTGGCCCAGCTGGGGCTGGTGCCCGCCGGCCGCGACGGGCGCGGCTGTGACGAAGGGGGGATGGCGCGGTTCCAGGAGGTGGAGACCCATCCTGCGGCACGGGGGCAGGGACTGGCCAGCGCCCTCGTCCACCACGCCAGCGAGTACGGCTTCGGCGAGCTCGGAGCCTCGACTCTCGTCATGGTCGCCGACCCCGGGTATGCCGCGATCCGCATCTACCGGGCCCTCGGCTTCACCGACACAGAGCAGCAGGTCGGGGCGAGCCTGTCGCCGAGGGCCGTCGCCGGCCCTGGCTCTGGCGCTGGCTCTGGCGATGCCCCTTCGTGAGCGTTGGCCGGGCGCTCAGAGATAGGTGCGTCGGGGATGCACGGCCTGCGGACCGGGCACCCGGTCGAGGAAGAGCAGGCCGTCGGTGTGGTCGACCTCGTGCTGCAGGGCCACCGCCTCGAAGCCGTCGGTGACGACCTCCACCCACTGCCCGCTCAGCGGCAGCTGGGCCCGCACGGTCAGCCGGCGGGCCCGCGTGACGTCGCCGGTGAAGTCGGGCACCGACAGGCAGCCCTCCCGCCCCCGCTCGCGGCGTGACGCCGACACGACGCTGGCGTTGCAGAGCACGAGCAGCCCGTGGCAGGTCTTCGTGCGCGGGTGGCCGGTGACGTCGAGGCTGAGGACCCTCAGCGCCAGGCCGACCTGCTGCGCCGCGAGGCCGACGCACCCCGGGGCCACGACCTGGGTGGCGACGAGGTCGGCGGCCAGCCGGACCACCTCGGCGTCGGTGGGATCCACGTCGGCGCCGGCGTGGCCCAGCACGGGGTGAGGCGCCTCGACGACGGAGCGGACCCGACCGGGCGGCAGGTCGGGCATTCGCCAGGCCAGCTCGCTCACGGGGCCGCCGGCGCCGCTGGTGGCCCGGCGGTCGCCGCGGTCACAGGAAGGTCGCCGCGGTCACAGGAAGTCTGCGTCGACGGGGCTGAGGTGGACGTCGACCCCCAGCTGGGCGGCGGCCCGGGCGAGGTCCTCCTCGAGGCGGGCCGGGGTCGCTCCGGCAGGGAGCTCGATCTCGGCCACGAGGACGTAGAGGCCGCGGGCGAGCCGGGTGCCGAGGTCGACGATGGTGCCCCCGTGGTCGGCGACGACGCGGGTGATCTTCGCCACGATGCCGGGCCGGTCTGCTCCATGAACCCGCAGCGTGAAGGTGGCCCCCGGCGGCAAGACGACCTCGTGCTCGGGCAGCTCGCGGACGTCGACGGCGAGCTCTCCGCTCGCGGCGAGCGGGGCGAGCGCTGCCTCGAGCGCCGCGACACCGCGGTCGGTGCGCACGAGCACGACCATCGCGAAATGACCCCGCAGCAAGGTCATCGTCGAGTCCTCGAGGTTGCACCCCAGCCCGGCGAGCAGCGACGTGGCGTCCGCCACGATGCCGGGCCGGTCGTCACCGAGGACGGTGACGGCGATGACCGGCCCCGACGCGTCCACGGGCGTCAGCCTAGCCCGAAGTTACGTTTGTTGGGACGTGCGAAACCCCTGTTGAGCAGGGGTTTCGCCATTTCAGTTGTTGGTGGTTCTGGCTACATGAGGTTCACGGGGATGCGGGTGCCGAGCAGTTCGAAGGCTCGTCGCTGGGTGGGGGTG
>JBBRZC010000023.1:0-29967 GCA_038237075.1 Actinomycetales bacterium | reverse complement strand
CTGCGCGCGAACACCGCTGTGTCGAAGGGGCGCTCGCGTCCGTCGTCGAGCAGCACGCTGCCGCGACCCGACGTCTCGTCGAAGGTGTGGACACTCGCCTGCATGGCGCGAGCCTACGACCTGCGCGGGTATGCCGCTCCGGTGGCGCCCGTGTCGGGTCACGCGTGCGTCACGGCAGCCCCATCCGTCTGATCTGTCGCACGGCTCCACCGATGAGCGGGCGAGGACGCCGGGCGGCGGTCAGTGCGCGATGAGGTGGGCGAGCAGCCGAGCCGTGTGGGTGCCCACACCGAGGCAGAGCGCTGTGCGCAGGGACTCCTCGTCGTCGACGTCGCGGCGCAGCCCGGGCAGGTCGCCGTCGAGAGGCACGTGGCCGCCCCGCTCGTGGGCAGCGGCCGAGCCGGCCCCGAAGTGCGGCGTCACGGTGCCCGCCAGCAGGGCCGTGAGGAGCACTGTGCCCGTGCCTTCGGCGTCCGCGACGAAGGCAGCCGGGTGGGCCGACGCCGCTGCAAGGGCCCGCACCAGCTCGTCGGGGCGCAGCGCGGGAATGTCGCCGAGCAGCACCGCGACCGGCTGCGTCGGAGTGGACCGTGCCACGTCGTCCAGCCCGGCTTGCACGGCGCCGTTGAGCCCGCTGCCGGGGTCAGCCAGCACCCGGCTCCCGGCAGCCGCGGCATACCCGCCCACGTCGGGGTCGGAGGTCACGACGACGAGGTGCGACGGGCCCCCGAGCCCCTCGGCGGCGGCGTCCAGCGTGTCGAGCGCCAGCGCGCTGGCCAGGGCCGGGTGGTCGACTCCATCGGGCACCCGGAGCCGGCTCTTGGCCAGAGGTCCGCCCTTGACCGGGACCACCAGGCGCCATCCCACAGCGCGCCGTCCCGCCGGGTCCGTCAGGTGGTTCGCTACGTCGTTGCTCACGGGCCAGTTTCCCAGTATCGGCCTGCCCTGCTCGACAGGGGGAGGGGCAGCGGCGAGGATGTCGACGACGCGCGCGAACGACGGAAGGCGAGCCCCCCTGTGAACCCAGCACGACCGAAGGGTCGGCTCACCACGGCATACCGGGTCGCGGTGCTGCTCGTGCGGCCCTTCATGGTCGTGGCGACCAAGCGCGACTGGCGGGGGTGGGAGCACCTGCCACCGGAGGGCGGCTTCGTGTTGACCCCCAACCACATCTCCTACTTCGACCCGTTCGTGGTCGCCCACTACCTCTTCGACAGCGGGTGCCCGCCGTTCTTCCTCGGCAAGGAGGAGGTCTTTCGGACCCCCGTGTTCGGGCGGCTGCTCAAGGCCGCCGGCCAGATCCCCGTCTACCGGCGCACCGGTCGCGCTGCCGACGCCTACCAGGCCGCCGTCGCCGGTGTCGAGCAGGGCAAGTGCGTCGTGATGTTCCCCGAGGGCACCCTGACCCGCGACCCCGCGCTGTGGCCCATGGTCGGCAAGACGGGGGCCGCGAAGGTGGCGTTGCAGACCCGCCGGCCGGTCGTGCCGCTGGCCCAGTGGGGCTCGCAGGAGGTCGTGCCCACCTACGGAAGGTCGCTGCGCCTGCTGCCCCGCAAGACGATGCACGTCGTCGCCGGGCCGCCGGTCGACCTCAGCGACCTCTACGACCGGCCGCTCGACGGCGCGACCCTGCGCGAGGCCACCGACCGCGTCATGACGGCCATCACGGTTCTGCTCGAGGAGCTGCGCGGGGAGAGCGCTCCGGCGGTGCGCCACGACCCGCGGCTGCACGGCCAGCCCGAGACCGGCAACTTCAGGAAGGGTCGACGATGACGCGGACCACCGTGCTCGGCACCGGCAGCTGGGGGACCGCTTTCGCCGCGACGATGGCCGACGCCGGCACCGACGTGACGATGTGGGGCCGCCGTGCCGAGGTCGTCGAGCAGATCAATGGCGGCACCAACGAGGTGTACCTGCCGGGCATCGCCTTGCCTGGCCGGATCCGGGCCACCACGGACGCCACCGAGGCGCTCGCGGGCGCCGAGGTGGTCGTCCTCGCGGTGCCGTCCCAGACGTTGCGCCAGAACCTCGGGGGCTGGGTCGGGCTCCTCCCGAAGGACGCCGCGGTGGTGTCGCTGATGAAGGGGGTCGAGCTCGGGACGACGTTGCGGATGAGCGAGGTGATCGCCGAGGTCGGCCACGTCGACCTGCGGCGGATCGTCGTCGTCTCCGGGCCCAACCTGGCCCGCGAGATCGCCGAGAAGCACCCGGCGGCGAGCGTCGTCGCGTGCCTCGACGAGTCCACGGCGGAGCGGGTCGCGACCGCCTGCGCGACCCCGTACTTCCGTCCCTACACGAACGCCGACGTCATCGGGACGGAGCTGGGTGGGGCGGTCAAGAACGTCGTGGCCCTCGCCGTCGGCATGGCCGAGGGCATGGGCATGGGCGACAACTCCAAGGCCTCGCTCATCACCCGCGGGCTGGCCGAGACCGCGCGCCTGGGGTCCGCTCTCGGAGCCGACCCCACGACCCTTATGGGCCTGGCCGGCGTCGGTGACCTCATCGCCACGTGCATGTCCCCCCTGTCGCGGAACCGGACGTTCGGGGTCAGGCTCGGGCAGGGCATGAGCGTCGCGGAGGTCGTCGCCGTCACGAGCCAGACCGCTGAGGGCGTCAAGTCCTGCGAGTCGATCCTCGAGCTCGCCCTCGACCACGGCGTCGACATGCCCATCGTCGCGGCGGTCGTCGCGGTCGTGCGCTCCGACGTCACGCCCCGCGAGATGGTCAACGCCCTGATGACGCGCAGCCTCAAGTCCGAGGCCGGCTAGCCGTCGGCTGGCCGCCGCCGGTCAGCGCCTGGTCGAGGTCGCGCCAGAGGTCGTCGACGTCCTCGATGCCCACCGAGAGGCGCAGCAGGTTCTCGGGCACCGACCTGGCCTCCGCGGCATATTTGCGCCGTCGTTCGACCAGCGACTCGACCCCACCGAGGCTCGTCGCGTCGAGCCAGAGGCGGCAGGCAGCGGCGACGGAGTCGGCAGCCGTCGCGCCCCCGCTCACCTCGATGGCGACCATCGCGCCGTTGCCCGGGTAGCGGACCCGCTCGACGCCGGGGTGCCCGCCGAGGCGGCGGGCGAGCTCGGCGGCGTTGGCGCTGGCCCGCTCGACGCGCAGGTGCAGGGTGCGCAGGCCACGCAGGGCGAGCCAGACCTCCATGGGACCGGCGATGCCGCCGTGGAGGGTGCGGTGCCGCGAGAGGGTCTCGAGCAGCTGTGGCCCCCGGCCGCCCGGTGCGGTGACGGTGGCGCCGAGGACGACGTCGGAGTGGCCGGCGAGGTACTTCGTCACCGAGTGGACGACGACGTCGGCGCCCAGGGCCAGCGGCTGCTGGAGCAACGGGGTGGACAGGGTGTTGTCGCACACGGACAGGACGCCCCGCTCGCGGGCGGCGGCGAAGATCGCCGCGAGGTCGGCGACCTCGAGCATGGGGTTGCTCGGCGACTCCGTCCACACCATCGCCGCGCCGTCGAGGGCGGCGACGACCGCGCCGGTGTCGCTGAGGTCGACGGTGCGCACCTCGTAGCCGGCCGTGGCGTAGTCCTCGAGGAGGGCGGTGGTGAGGTTGTACGCGTGCCGGGGGGCGACGACCACCCCCACGGCAGGAACGAGGGCCATGACCGCAGAGATGGCGGCCATGCCCGAGGCGAAGACCCGCGCGTCGCCGCCCTCGAGCCGGCCGAGAGCCTCCTCGAACGCGGTCCAGACCGGGTTGCCATTCCTGGCGTAGCCGACGCCGTCCCGGGGGGCGGCATACGTGGAGGTGAGCTCGACGGGGGGGTTGACGCTCGCGCCGGGGACCCGCTGCGGGCGGCCCGCGGCGACGACCAGCGAGGCGGGGGCGAGGTCGTCCAGCGGGTGGCTCACGGGGCTCACCCTAGGCGGGTCCGGCGGCGCGGCGACGGCCTGGGCCGACGGGACGAGCCCGGGCCGACGGTAGGGTCGGCGAGGATGAGTCACAACCCCGTTCCCCGCAAGCCCCGAGTGGCCCTCGTCTTCGGGGGGCGGTCGTCCGAGCATGCGGTCTCGTGCTCCACGGCGGCGAGCGTCCTGGCGGCCATCGACCGGGAGAAGTACGACGTGGTGCCTGTGGGGATCGCCCGGGACGGGCGCTGGGTGCTCGTCGCCGACGACCCCGAGCCGTTGCGGCTGGCGCCCGGCCATGTGCCCGAGGTGGACGGGTCCGGCGTCGGGGTGCTCGTGCCCCTCGGGACCGAGCAGCACGCCTTCACCGTCCTCGAACCGGGGCAGACGCCCCGCGAGCTCGGAGACGTCGACGTCGTCTTCCCGCTGCTCCACGGCCCGTTCGGCGAGGACGGCACGATCCAGGGGCTGCTCGACCTCTCCGACGTGCGCTACGTCGGCTCGGGCGTGACCGCCTCGGCGGTGATGATGGACAAGGCCTTCATGAAGGTCGTCTTCGCGGCCGCGGGCCTGCCGATCGGCCCCCACACCGTCATCACGGACAAGGCGTGGCGCCGCGACCCCGGCGCGGCCATGGACGCCGCGTCGTCGCTCGGGTGGCCCGTGTTCGTCAAGCCCGCGCGGGCCGGCTCGAGCATGGGGATCTCGAGGGTCGAGCGTCCCGAGGACCTCGAGGCGGCCATCGTGGCGGCCCGGGAGCATGACCCCAAGGTCGTCGTCGAGGCGGCGATCGGAGGGCGCGAGATCGAGTGCGGCGTCCTCGAGGGCCGGGGGACGGCGCCGGCCCGCACGAGCGAGCTCGGCGAGGCCGAGGTGGTGCGGGGCCACACCTTCTATGACTACGAGGCGAAGTACCTCGCGGACGGCGACGTGCGGCTCACCTGCCCGGCCGACGTGCCCCCGGCCGTCGCCCACGAGGTCCGGCGGCTGGCGGTGGTGGCGTTCGAGGCCGCCGGGTGTGAGGGCCTGGCCCGGGTCGACTTCTTCTACACCGACGACGGGCGGGTCATCGTCAACGAGGTCAACACGATGCCCGGGTTCACCCCGCACTCGATGTACCCGATCATGTGGCAGGCGTCGGGCGTGACCTATCCCGAGCTCATCGACGAGCTCATCGGGCTCGCCCTGGACCGGCGTACCGGGCTGCGCTGAGCAGTCAGGAGCGGTTGGGCGGTCGAGGGCGGGTCAGCTGCAGTGCCGGCCGGTGGCGGGCAGGGCACCGGCAGCGGCGGCGAAGGCCGGGAGCAGCGACCCCTCGGGCGCGTAGGCCCGCGGGACGAGCACCTCGATCGCCGGCGTGCGGCCATAGGTGACGAACCTCGTGCCGTCGGTGAGCGCCGTGGCGACCCAGTCCACCCCGTTGACCGTGAGGCAGTCGTCCGTGGTGGGCGCCGGGGCTGCCACCCCGCATCGGGCGACGAGGGCCGGGTCGCCCCACGCGGCGACGCTGGCCGACTCGACCGAGGTGGTCACCCGGTCGTGGCCGGAGACCGAGGCCGGCCACCGGCCTGCGGCCGCCTGACAGGCCGGGTCGCCGGCCCGGCCCGGCAGCACCACCTCGACCGGCCTGGAGCAGCCGGTGAGGGACGCGAGGGCGAGCACGAGCGCCCCGAGCCCCAAACAGACCCGGTATGCCGTTCGGCCGGGGAGGCGTCCGGTCGTCCTTCCGGTGGTCGGGCCCGCGGTCAGACGTGGACCACGGTGCAGGTGAGGGTGCGGGTGATGCCGGGCACGTCCTGGATCCTGGCGATGACGAGCTTGCCGAGCTCGTCGACGGTGTTGGCCTCGACGCGGGCAATGACGTCGTAGGGCCCCGTGACGTCCTCGGCCATCGCCACCCCCGAGATCCCGGCAATGGACTCTGCGACCGACGCTGCCTTGCCGACCTCGGTCTGAATCAGGATGTAGGCCTGTACCACCACGACACACCTCTTCTCGTTCTGGGGCTGGTCGGGGCCACCGTGCCCCTGTGCACCACGCGGCGCCGTCGGCGGCCACGGCACAGACGCTACCGTGCGCATTGGAGTTTCGTCCCGCGATGCCCGCCGGGTCCGCTGGCCGGGCCGCGTGGTCGGCCACGTGGGCCGTCACGTGGGCCGTCACGTGGCAGGTGAGCCCGGCGTGGCGGAAGCGAACGCCGAGGCGTGAGGAGCCGAGATGAGCGAAAGCGGGACGGTGCGCCGGAGGCTGGCCGACGTCAGCGAGGACCAGCTGCTCGCCGAGATCTTCCCGCTCCTCGCCGGCGGCCCCGCCGTCGCGGTCGGACCGGGGGACGACACCGCGGTCCTCGAGGTCTCTTCGGGCTCGCTCATCGCAACGACCGACGCGATGGTCCGGGGGCGGGACTGGCGCGACGACTGGTCGAGCGGCGTCGACGTCGGGGCGAAGGTCGTCGCACAGAACCTCGCCGACGTCGCGGCCATGGGTGGTCGGCCGACGGGGCTGCTCGTCACCCTCGTCGCCGACCCGGCAACGGAGGTCGACTGGGTCCTCGACCTCGCCCGCGGCATCGGCGCGGCGGCTCGCTCGGCGGGATGCACGGTCCTCGGGGGGGACCTGTCATCCGCTCCGCCGGGGACCCTCGTCGTCTCGATGACGGCCCTGGGGTCCCTGGAGGGCCGGCCGGCGGTGCTGAGGTCGGGGGCCCGGCCCGGCGACGTCGTCGCTCTCTGCGGCAGCCTCGGCCTCGCAGCCGCCGGATGGCGCCTGCTCGAGTCAGGGCGCCCCGAGTCCGACCCCGAGGCCGTGGCGCGACAGCGCCGGCCGACGCCGCCGCTCGAGGAGGGCCCCGTCGCGGCCGACGCCGGGGCCACCGCGATGCTCGACCTGTCGGACGGGCTGCTGCGCGACGCCAGCAGGCTGGCCCGGGCCAGCAGGGTTGCCGTGGCGCTCGCCGCCGCCGCCCTCACGGCATACGTGGCGCGTCTCGAGCCGGCCCTCGGACCGGAGGCGGCCTGGGAGTGCGTGCTCGCCGGCGGCGAGGAGCACTCGCTGCTCGCGACCTTCCCCGCCGCGGCCGACGTGCCGGCCGGCTGGCGAGTCATCGGGGTGGTCGAGGACGGTGAGGGGGTCACCGTGGGAGGCGTCCGGCAGGAGGCCAGGGGCTGGGACCACTTCGGCCGGGGGGCGTGAAGGCCGGGGGCATGAGGAAGGCCGGCCCCCCAGCAGGGATGCCGGCCCTCGCGATCAGCAGGGCGTCAGCGCGCGACCTTGCCCGCCTTGAGGCAGGAGGTGCAGACATTGAGACGCTTCGGCGTCACACCGCCGACCATCGTCCGGACGCGCTGGATGTTGGGGTTCCAGCGGCGCTTGGTGCGACGGTGCGAGTGTGAGATGGAATGACCGAAGCTCGGTCCCTTGCCGCAGACATCGCAGTTGGCAGCCACGGTGGGTCTCCTGGTACGTCGAGAACGTGAATGGGATGGTCTCTGGCCTCCGGGCGCGAGGAAGCTCCGAGACGATCCGGGGAACCGGGCAAGACTAGCCGACGGCTTCGGGTGCCACCAAAACGCCGGTGACGACGAGGCTGCCCGACGTCGGCCCGTCCGGCCGTCACGGGTCGGCGCCCCCGAGTACCCTGCACGCACGCCACGTCCGTGGGAGGGTGGGCGATCGTGGAGGTGGCACCGTGACGCAGGAGCAGCAAGAGGTGGGCGTCCTCACCCGGCTCGACACCGTGGCCGCACGCCGCTGGGCGGTGGTGACGCGGGCCGCGTTCGCGGCGCGACGGGCGGAGATCGACGCCCTCAACGTCTTCCCGGTGCCGGACGGGGACACCGGCACCAACCTCTACCTCAGCTTCGACGCGGCCATCGACGCCGCCCGGCTCGAGCACGAGGAGCGCGCCCGGTCGGGCCGCGCATCCGGCGACGACCTCACGGTGGAGTCCGAGGTCTTCGCCCACGCCCTGCTGCTCACCGCGCGGGGCAACTCCGGGGTCATCCTCAGCCAGATCTTCCAGGGGTTCGCCGACGAGGTCGCGAGCACCTCCGTCGACGCCCTCGACGGGGCCGGGCTCGCCGCGGCCATCGAGCGCGCCGACACGCTGGCCTGGGCCAGCGTCACCCGACCGGTCGAGGGCACCATCCTCTCTGTCTCGCGGGCGGCGGCCGCGGCGGCGGCGGTGGCGTCCGGGGCAGCCGCGCGGGAGGGCAGCCTGTATGCCGTCAGCGCGGCAGCGCTCGCGGCCGCCCGGACCGCGCTCACCGCCACGCCCAGCCAGCTCGCCGCCCTCGCCCGTGCCGGGGTCGTCGACGCCGGGGGTGCCGGCTACGTGCTGCTCCTCGAGGCCCTCGAGCGGGTCATCACGGGCGACCTCGGCAGCGACCCCCTCGTCGGCGAGGACCCGTTGCGCCGCCGGACCGACTGGGCCTCCCAGGCGGTCGTGCCCCCGGCGGGGCTCGACCTCGACCCGGAGGGCCCGGCATACGAGGTGATGTATCTCCTCGCCGACGCAAGCGGCGAAGCGGTCGTGCGGCTGCGGGAGCGCCTCGACGCACTCGGCGACTGCCTCCTCGTCGTCGGCTCCGGCGACCTGCACAACATCCACGTCCACGTCGACGACGTGGGGGCCGCGATCGAGGCGGGGATCGAGGCGGGACGGCCGCACCGCATCAGGGTCACCCACTTCCGCGACCGGGTCCGGTCGGCGCCGGACCCCGGAGCGGTGGCGGTCGTCGCCTGCGCGGCGGGGGAGGGCCTCGCCGGGATCTTCCGGTCAGCAGGGGCCAGGGTGGTGATCAGTGGGCCAGGGCGCCGGGCCTCCGCCGGTCAGCTCCTCGAGATGGCGCGGGCCACCGGCGCCGGGTCGGTCCTCCTCCTGCCCAACGACGCCGACACGGTGCTCGCCGCCAACGCAGCCGCGAAGGTCGGGTCCGACGAGGGACTCGACGTGCGCGTGGTCCCGGCTCGGACCCCCGTCCAGGGCATCGCTGCGCTGGCGGTGTTCGAGCCCGCCGGCAGCCTCGGCGACAACGTCCTGGCCATGAGCAGCGCCGCGGCCGCCACTCGCAACGGCGCCGTTACCGTGGCCACCAAGGACGCGCTGACCTCGGCCGGCTGGTGCCGGGTCGGCGACGTCCTCGGCATCGTGGACGGTGACATCGCCGTCATCGGCAACGACCTCCACGAGGTCGGTGGTCAGGTCGTCGACCGGCTCCTCGCGAGCGGCGGCGAGCTGCTCACGGTGGTGTCCGGGCAGGACGCCCCGGCCAAGCTCGGCGAGGACGTCGCCGCCGCCGCCCGGATCCGGCGCCGTGACCTCGAGGTGAGCCAGCTCTACGGGGGCCAGCCGGTCTACCCGCTCATGCTGGGCGTGGAGTAGGCGTGCTCCTCACCGAGGACTCGGCGATCGCCAAGGTCTCCGGGCCCAAGGCCGCGTTGCTGCTCGAGAGGAACAAGGGGATCCGCACCGTCGGCGACCTCCTGGAGTTCGTCCCGCGCAAGTACCTGCCGCCGGGGGAGCTCACCGACCTGTCCTCGCTCACGGAGGGGGAGTCGGTGGTGGTCGTCGCCCGGGTCAAGACGGCCGCGACGCGGTCGATGGCCAACCGCCCGCGGCAGCGGATGCTCATGGCGGTGCTCACGGACGGTCGGCACCAGGTCGGACTGACGTTCTTCAAGGCCTGGGGCCACGAGGACAAGGTGCTGCCCGGGCACATCGGGGTGTTCTCGGGCACCCCGTCGCGCTACCAGGGCAAGTGGCAGCTGACCCATCCCGAGTACGAGATGTTCGGTGACGAGGCCGACCCCGGCGTCATCGAGGCGTATCGGAACCGGCAGATCCCGGTCTACTCGACGACGGGCACCATCAGCTCGTTCAAGATCCGCAGCATGGTCAAGCTGGCGTTCGAGTCGCTCGGCGAGATCCGTGAGCCGCTGCCCGACACGCTGCGCCGGCGGCGGCGTCTCATCGGCCGCGGCGACGCCTTCGAGCTCATCCACCGGCCGACGGTCGACGACGACCCGGGCCGGGGCCTGCACCGGCTGCGGTACGACGAGGCGTTCGTCCTCCAGGCGATCCTCGCCCAGCGGCGCCGGGCCGTCGAGTCCCTCGAGGCAACCGCGAGGGTGACCCGGCCCGGCGGGCTGCTCGCGGCGTTCGACGCGCGGCTGCCGTTCGAGCTCACCGACGGCCAGCGCGAGATCGGCGCGGTGCTGCAGGCCGAGCTGGCCCTCAGCCGGCCGATGCACCGGCTGCTCCAGGGGGAGGTCGGCTCGGGCAAGACCGTGGTCGCGCTGCGCGCGATGCTCGCCGCCGTCGACGCGGGTGGTCAGGCCGCGCTGCTGGCACCGACCGAGGTGCTCGCCGCCCAGCACCACCGCTCGATCAGCGCGATGCTCGGTGACCTCGCCGAGGGGGGCAGGCTCGGGGGCAGCGAGATCGGGACGACGGTGGCCCTGCTCACCGGCGGCCAGTCCAGCGCCGCACGCCGCCAGGCCCTGAACGACGCCGTGACCGGGCACGCGGGCATCGTCGTCGGGACGCACGCACTGATCCAGCAGCACGTCGCCTTCCTCGACCTGGCCCTCGTCGTCGTCGACGAGCAGCACCGCTTCGGCGTGGAGCAGCGGGATGCCCTGCGCGAGAAGGGTTCCAAGCCCCCACACCTGCTCGTCATGACCGCCACGCCGATCCCTCGGACCGTCGCCATGACCGTCTTCGGCGACATGGAGACCTCGACCCTGCGCGAGCTGCCGAAGGGCCGGTCGCCCATCGCGACGCACATCGTCGAGACCAACCGCCCGGCCTGGGTGGAACGCACGTGGCAGCGGGTCGCCGAGGAGGTCGCCGCCGGGCACCAGGTCTTCGTCGTCTGCCCCAAGATCGGCGAGCCGGCGGTCGAGGAGTCCGGGGCTGGATCGGCCGGGGCAGCCGAGGAGGCCGGGGACGACGACGACATCGAGTGGGACGACGACCCGCAGGAGGGGGTCCCCCTCAAGGAGCTGACCGGCGTGCACGCGATGCTCGACGAGCTCTCGGCGACCCCGGCCTTGGCGGGGCTGCGCCTCGCCGCCCTCCACGGCCGGCTCGACAGCGAGGTCAAGGACGCGACGATGCGGGCCTTCGCCGCCGGCGAGGTCGACGTCCTCGTCGCAACGACCGTGATCGAGGTCGGGGTCGACGTGCCGAACGCCACGGTCATGGTGGTCATGGACGCCGAGCGGTTCGGCATCTCGCAGCTGCACCAGCTGCGCGGTCGCATCGGCCGAGGCGAGGCGCGCGGGCTGTGCCTCCTCATGACCGACGCGCAGCCGGGCACCGACGCCCGGGAGCGGCTCGAGGCGGTGGCCGCGACGACCGACGGCTTCGTCCTCGCCCGGCGCGACCTCGAGCTGCGCCGCGAGGGCGACGTGCTCGGGGCCCGGCAGAGCGGCCGCTCGTCGTCGGTGCGCTTCCTGCGGATGGGCAACCGGGCCGACGAGGACCTCATCGCCCAGGCCCGGGAGGACGCCTCCGCCCTCGTCGCCGAGGACCCCACGCTGGCGGGGCACCCCCAGCTCGCCGCCCGGGTGGCCATGCGCCTCGACGAGGAGCAAGCGGCATACCTGGAACGAGGCTGAGGTGACCCGCATCATCAGCGGCACCGCCGGTGGCCGGCGGCTCCAGACCCCGGCGGGGGCCGGCACCCGACCCACCTCGGACCGGGTGCGCGAGGCGCTCTTCTCCCGGCTGGAGCACCTCGACGTGCTGCGGGGATCGCGGGTCCTCGACCTGTATGCCGGGTCGGGCGCCCTCGGTCTCGAGGCGGCCAGCCGCGGGGCTGCCACCGTGGTCCTGGTCGAGGCGAACCGCACCGCTGCCGCACTCGCGCGAGCCAACGCGGCGCTGGTCGGGGCCGCTGAGGTCGCGGTGCGCACTTCGGTCGTGGAGCGCGCGCTGCTCGCCGGGCCGGGTGCCGGGGGCGAGATCGACCTCGCCTTCCTCGACCCGCCGTACGACCTGGACGAGGACGCGCTCGCCGACGTCCTCACCCTCCTGGTGACCCATCGCTGGCTGGCGCCGGACGCCCTCGTCGTCGTGGAGCGGTCCGCACGCAGCCCCGAGCCACGGTGGCCGGCCGGGCTCGACGCGGCGGGGGAGCGCCGCTACGGCGAGACGAAGATGTGGTTCGGCGACTTCCCCGGCCCGGACGAGGTCGCCTGAGCGCCCGCGCGGGCGGCGTTGGTACGTTGGGCGGCGTGACGAGCCCCTCCACACCGCGGCGCGCGGTCTGCCCCGGCTCCTACGACCCGGTGACGAACGGCCACGTCGACGTCATCACCCGTGCGGTGACCCTCTTCGACGAGGTCGTCGTCGTCATCCTCCACAACCCGGGCAAGCGGGGCACCTTCACCATCGACGAGCGCAAGGACCTTCTCGCCGAGTCGCTGTGGGGGGTGGAGCGCGTGCGGATCAAGGAGTACGCCGACCGCCTGCTCGTCGACGTCTGCACCGAGCTCGGTGCCCACGCCATCGTCAAGGGGCTGCGCGGCAGCACCGACTTCGCCTACGAGCTGCCCATGGCGCTGATGAACAAGCACCTCACCGGGGTCGAGACGGTGTTCCTGCCGGGTGACCCCCGGTTCGAGCACGTGTCCAGCTCCTTGGTCAAGGAGGTCGTCCGCTACGGCGGCGACGTCACGGGCCTCGTCCCCGCCGCGGTCCACGACGCGCTCAAGGCGACGGTCGCTGCAGACGCGGCCACACGGCATACCGGCGGCCTCTAGCCTCGGGGGATGGGAGCCGAGCTGGAGTTCCACACCGACCCGCGTGGCTTCCTCGATGCTGCCGGGGCCCACCTCGCCCGCGACCCCGTCCTCAACACCGTCGTGACGACGGTCGCCGACCGGGCCGCCTCCGCAGCGGCCGAGGGCCGGCCCGGCCAGCCCGGCGACTGGTGGCTCGTCGTGCGCGACGGCACAGGCGCCGTGGTGGGTGCCGGGATGCGGACCGCGCCCTTCGCGCTGCGCCCCGCCTTCCTCCTGCCCATGCCCGAGGAGGCCGCGCTGCTCCTGGCCCGGTCGCTGCACGGGCGGGGCGAGGACCTCACCGCGGTCAACGGCGCCCTGCCGGCGGCGCAGACCTGCGCCGGGGAGCTGGCCCGGCTCACCGGGGGTGCCGTGCGGGTCGCCCAGCACACCCGCCTCTTCGAGCTGGGCGAGCTGGTGGCGCCCCGGCCGGCGCGGGGAGCGCTCCGCGTCGGCACGGTGGACGACGTCGACCTGGCCATGGCGTGGTACGAGGCGTTCGGCCGGGACGCCGACGAGCAGGCGCGGCGCCTGCCGGGCGACTCCTTCCAGGAGTCCCCGGACACCGAGGAGATGCTGCGGCGGATCCGCGCCGGCCTGCTCTGGTTCTGGGTCGACGACACCGGCGAGCGGGTCCACCTCACCGCCACGAACGCGCCCGCCTTGGGTGTGGTCCGGGTCGGGCCGGTCTACACCCCGGGAACGGCGCGGGGTCGAGGCTTCGCCAGCGCCGCCGTGGCCGAAGTGTCGCAGCGGATCCTGGCGAGGGGCCATCGCGTGTGCCTCTTCACGGACCAGGCGAACCCCACGTCCAACCGGGTCTACACGGCGCTGGGCTACCGCCCGGTCGCCGACATGGCTAACCTCGTCGTCGTGAGGTAGGCAGCGCACGCCGATGCATACCGTGATCTGCGGTGATTTGGGTGGCGGGGCGCGGCTCGGGTAACCTTGCGAGTCGGTCTACGTCCGTCTTGGACGTGGACCGAACCCTCGACCTGACGTGGACCTGATGACTCGCCTCGACCCTCGCAAGCCCCTGGTGATCGACACCCGGGAGCTCCTCCGGCGGCCGGGAACGATGCTCGAGGTCTCCCGGACGGTGGAGGCGCCCGACACGATCGGCACCGACATCATCGCCGTCCCGCAGGGGTCCCCCCTCGAGCTGGCGGTGCGTCTGGAGTCGGTGGTCGAGGGCGTCCTCGTGAGCGGTTCGGTCCTCGCCACGGCGACCGGGGCTTGCGTGCGGTGCCTGGAGCCCGCCACCGCAGCGGTGGCGGCGACCTTCCAGGAGCTGTTCGCATACGCCGATCGGGCGGCGCACCACCACGAGGTGGGCGCCGACTCGGACGAAGCCGAGGTGTACGAGCTGGTGGGCGATCTCATCGACCTCGAGCCCGTGCTCCGCGACGCGGTGGTGCCGTCACTGCCGTTCCAGGCGGTGTGCCGCGTCGACTGCCCCGGGTTGTGCTCCGAGTGTGGAGCCCTCCTAGCGCAGGACCCGGACCACCACCACGAGACGAACGACCCCCGGTGGGCCTCACTCAGCGCCCTGCTGAGCGACTCCACGTCGCGGGTCGACCCTGTTGCAACCGAAGAGAAGAGGAACTGACGTGGCCGTCCCGAAACGGAAGACGTCGCGATCCAACACCCGCTCTCGTCGGGCGAACTGGAAGGCGACCCCGGTCGCCCTCACGGTCTGCCCGCAGTGCGGCGCCAACACCCAGCCGCACATCGCGTGCCCGGCGTGCGGGACCTACAAGGGCCGCCACTACGCGACGGCCGAGCGCAGCGAGCACCAGGCCTGAGCGGAGTCACCTCCCGTGGCCACGCATTCGTCCCGGCCGCGGCACGTCGGCGCGCTGGTCGACTACCTCTTCGAGGTGGTCGGTGAGCGGGTCGACGAGCCGCTGCTCGTGCGCGCCCTGACGCACCGTTCGTTCGCCTACGAGAACGGCGGGCTGCCCAACAACGAGCGGCTCGAGTTCCTCGGCGACTCGGTCCTCGGGCTCGTCATCACCGACACCCTCTACCGCGGCCACCCCGACCTGCCCGAGGGCCAGCTGGCCAAGCTGCGTGCCTCGGTCGTCAACATGCGGGCCCTGGCCGACGTCGGGCGCACGATCGACCTCGGCGCCTACATCTTCCTCGGCCGCGGCGAGGAGTCCACCGGGGGCCGTGACAAGGCGTCGATCCTCGCCGACACCATGGAAGCCCTCATCGGCACGCTCTACCTCTCCCTCGGCGAACCGGCCGCGGCCACGTTCATCCACCACCTCTTCGACCCGCTCATGCTCGAGTCCGCCTCCATGGGCGCGGGCCTGGACTGGAAGACGAGCCTGCAGGAGATCGCCGCCGCGACCTCGCTCGGGTCACCCGAGTACCACGTCGAGGAGTCCGGCCCGGACCACGAGAAGACCTTCGTCGCGAGCGCCCTCGTCGCCGACGAGGTGCTCGGCCACGGGTCCGGCCGCAGCAAGAAGGAGGCCGAGCAGCGGGCCGCCGAGCAGGCCTGGTCCGCGCTGGACCATCGCCGGCACCTCACCCGCGGCGGAGGGGTCGACGTGCCGTCCGTCGACGACGTGGCTGCCGGCAACGGCGACGACAGCGGAACCAGCGCCGCCAACGGCAACGGCAACGGCAACGGCCCGGCCGCCGCATGGACGGACGTCGACACCGACGACGAGCTGGGCGCCAACCCCACCTGACATGCCCGAGCTCCCCGAAGTCGAGGTCGTGCGCCGCGGGCTGGCCGAGCACGTCGTCGGCCGGCGCATCGCGTCGGCGCAGTTCCTCGGCGCCCGGGTCGTGCGCCGCCACGTCTCCGGTGCGGACGACCTCGCGGCCAGGGTCCGCGGCAGCCTCGTGTATGCCGCGCGGCGCCGGGGCAAGTACCTCTGGCTCGTCCTCGAGGCCAGCGACGGCCAGCGGCAGGCCCTCCTCATGCATCTCGGGATGAGCGGGCAGCTCCTCGTGGAGGACGCCGACGCCCCGGACGAGAAGCACCTCCACGCCCGCTTCACCTTCGAGGACGGTGGGCAGGAGCTGCGCTTCGTGGACCAGCGCACCTTCGGCGGGATGGCGCTCGCGGAGCTGCGGGAGGACGGCATACCGGAGACAGTGGCCCACATCGCCCCCGACCCGCTCGAGGAGGCGTGGGACGAGCGCGCCGTCGTCGCCCGGCTGCGCACCCGCAACAGCGCGGTGAAACGGGCGCTGCTCGACCAGTCGCTCGTCAGCGGGATCGGCAACATCTACGCCGACGAGGCCCTGTGGCGGGCCGGCATCCACGGTGAGCGCGTCGCGTCGCGGCTCACCGGCCCGGCCCTGACCCGGCTGCTGCGCCACGCCCGCGAGGTCATGCTCGAGGCGCTCGGGCAGGGCGGGACGAGCTTCGACGCGCTCTACGTCAACGTCAACGGGGCGTCCGGGTATTTCGACCGCTCCCTTGCCGCCTACGGGCAGGAGGGGCGGCCCTGCCGTCGGTGCGGGGCGCCGATCCGGCGCGAGGCCTTCATGAACCGCTCGTCGTACTCCTGCCCACGCTGCCAGCCGCGTCCGCGCCGCGGGCTCGCCGGGCCGCCACCTCGCTCGGTGGGGATGCGGTCGGTGTGGATGCAGTCGGTGGGGAAGCAGTCGAGCGGCATAGAGTCGGCGGGGTGACGATCTCACCCTTGCCGACCCTGCTCCTTCCCACGCCGGACGAGGCACAGGAGTGGCTCGCCCAGCGCTGCACGACCCTGCTCGAGGAGGCCCGGCGGCTCGTCGACGACCTCAAGGAGCGGCGGCCCACCGACGCCGGAGCGGTCCTGCGCCAGTGGAACGACGTCACCATCGCCATCGGCAACGTCGCCTCGGTGGGGTCGGTGTTCAGCGAGGTCCACACCGTCGAGGCGGTCCGGACCCGGGCCGAGGGCGTCATGCAGGAGGTCCAGAAGCTCGACACCGACCTCGGCCTCGACCGCGACCTCTACGAGGTGTTCGCCGCTCTGGACGGCTCTGGTCTCGACCCCCTCTCGGCCCGGCTGCTCGAGAAGACGCTGCTCGACTTCCACCGCGGCGGCGTCGACCAGGACGACGCGACCAGGCAGCGGGTCAAGGAGCTCTCCGAGCGCGCCATCGTCGTCGGCCAGGAGTTCAGCAAGAACATCCGCGACGACGTCCGCTCGGTCAAGGTGACTCCCGACAAGCTCGCCGGGATGCCTCAGGACTGGGTCGACGCCCACCCCGTCGGCGACGACGGCCTCGTCACCCTCACCACCGACTACCCCGACGTCGTCCCCTTCTCCACCTACGGCAAGGACCGCGATACCCGGCGCGCGCTGCGGCTCGAGTTCCTCAACCGTGCCTGGCCGGCCAACGACGCGCTGCTCCATGAGCTCTTCGAGATCCGCAGGGAGCACGGCGGCATCCTCGGCTACGCGAACTGGGCCGACTACGACGCCGAGGTCAAGATGATCCGGACCGGCGCCGCCATCCCCGAGTTCATCGACCGGATCGCCGACGCCGCACTGGAGGCCGGGCTGCGCGACCGCCAGGTCGTCCTCGACCGGCTGCGCGTGGACGTGCCCGACGCGCCGGCCATCGACGGCACCGACCTGGCGTTCTACGCCGAGGCGGTGCGCCGGGAGCAGTTCGACGTCGACGCCCAGACGGTGCGCACCTACTTCGACTTCGCGCGGGTGCGCCAGGGCCTGCTCGACGTCACCGGGCGGCTGTTCGGGCTGACCTACCGACACGCGTCGGACGCCGTGCTCTGGGACGCCGACGTCGCGGCATACGACGTGTTCCTTGGCGCCCCGGACGCACCGGCCGGCGAGCGGCTGGGGCGCATCTACCTCGACCTGCACCCACGCGAGGGCAAGTTCAAGCACGCGGCCCAGTTCGACCTCGTCCGCGGGGTCCGAGACCGGCAGCTCCCCGAGGGCGTGCTCGTCTGCAACTTCCCGCGGGGGCTCATGGAGCACTCCGACGTCGTCACGCTCTTCCACGAGTTCGGGCACCTCGTGCACCACGTGCTCGCCGGTCGCGGTGAGTGGGTTCGGTTCTCGGGCGTCTCGACGGAGTGGGACTTCGTCGAGGCCCCCAGTCAGATGCTCGAGGAGTGGGCCTGGGACGCCGACATCCTGCGGACCTTCGCCGTCGACGGCTCGGGCGCGCAGATCCCCGCCGAGCTGGTCCACAAGATGCGGCGCGCCGACGACTTCGGCAAGGGCTACGACGCGCGGACGCAGATGTTCTACGCGTCGATGTCGTACTGGTTCCACGTCGACATCTCCGCCGACCTCACCGAGCGCACCAAGGAGCTGCAGGCGAGGTACAGCCTCTTCCCCTACATCGAGGGCACCCACATGCCGGCGAGCTTCGGTCACCTCGAGGGCTACGGATCGGGCTACTACACCTATATGTGGTCGCTCGTCATCGCCAAGGACATGTTCAGCGCGTTCGACCGGGGCGACATGTTCGACCACGAGGTGGCCGGCCGCTACCGCGACCGGGTGCTGGCCCCGGGCGGCCAGCGGGACGCCGCCGATCTCGTCGCCGACTTCCTCGGTCGCCCCTACACCTTCGACGCGTATGCCGCGTGGCTGGCCGAGTGACCCGGGGCGACCTGCGGCTGGGCTCAGGAGGCGGGGCTCAGGAGGCGGGGCTCAGTAGGCCGGGAGGTCCTTGAGCGCGACCTTGACACCGGTGTGGCGCTCGCTGAGCTGAGCGAGGGCGGCGCGCACCGTCTTGGAGAACAGGTGCGCCCCGGTGATCGACGGGTGGATCCCGTCGGACTGCAGGAGGCCCGGCTGGGCCCGGATGGCGCCGTTCCAGTCGGCCACGACGACGTTGGGCCGCGCGGCAGCGGCCCGGGCGAGGGTCGTGTTGGCCCCGTCGATCCACGACGCGTGGCCGTAGATGTTGACGATGACAACCATCCGCGAGGGGCCCACCGCGTCGAGGACCTGACCCAGAGCCTGCTCGTCGACGCCGGCGTTGGTCCCGAAGGCCAGCACCACGGCGCGCCGCGCATCGGGGCCGCGGGCGGTGACCGCGGCGAGGCCGTCGCTCCAGCGCCGGTTCGACTTGGCGTCCATCCGGATGCCGGGGAAGTAGTAGTCGAGGGCGTGGACGCTCGCAACCATCATCGAGTCGCCGAAACCGTCCATCTCGGTGCCCCCGGGCATCGCCCACGCCGCTGAGTCGCCGGCGGAGGCGCCGGGAACCGGACCGCCCGGGTGGGTTGCCGCCTCCGGTGCGGTCCCGGCCGGGCCGGCGGCCGGCGCCTGGAGAGCCGGCCCCGCCGCGCCACCGGCCGGCCGCGCGGCCGGCGAGCCACCGGCATACCGGGAGTTGGCGTCCAGGAGCCGCTCGGTGTCGCTCTGGCGGGGGGCGGTGAGTACGAGAATGCTCGCGACGGCCAGCCCCGCCGCGGCCGTGCCGGCCACGATGCGCGGGACCCGGGTGAAGGGGGACGCGAGGGCGCGCCTGGCCATCCGGGCGACCCCGCGAAAGCCCCACACCCGCACCGGGGCCTCGACGAAGCGGTAGGACAGGTCGGCCAGCGCGAGGGTGACGAGGACGCACCAGGCGCGGCTCATGAGGTGCCCGGGGCTGCCCGGCGCGGTCCGGACGTCCTGGCCGACGATGACGATCACGGGCCAGTGCCAGAGGTAGATGCCGTAGGAGCGGCGTCCCACCCAGCCCAGCAGCGGGGTCGCCATGACCGCGCGCCACCTCGACGGCTCGCCGTCGGCGCGGGGCAGCAGGGCCGCCACGAGGACCACCGTGGCGAGCGAGGCGAGGGCGATGCCGCCGCGGAAGGTCAGGGTGCTCGTCTCGGTGAGGGTCCACATGAGGCCGGCCAGGCCGAGGAGCGCGGCGCCGGTCGCCCGGCGTCGCCAGCGCAGCCATGGCTGCTGTCCGAGCCAGGCCCGGTGCCGGGAGGCCCAGGCGAAGGCGAGGGCGGCGCCGAGCATGAGGCCGACGAGGTGGGTGTCGGTGCCGTAGTAGACCCGGGTCGCGTCCTCGCCCGGGCTGAAGCGGATCGCCATGAGCAGCGTCGAGAGGGCGGCCGCGCCGAGCGCGATGCCGAGCCGGGTGCGCAGCGCGATGCCCGAGGCCACTAGGGCGGCCACGATGAGCGGCCAGGCGAGGTAGAACTGCTCCTCGACGGCGAGTGACCAGAAGTTCATGAACAGCTGCGGCGAGGTCTGGTCGAAGTAGCTCGAGCCCGCGGCGATCTCGACCCAGTTCGTCGAGAAGGTCAGGGCGCCGACGACCTGCCGCCCGGCGTGGACGAGCAGGTCGTGGTGGACCACCCGGGCGACGAGGACGCTCGCGGTGACGCAGACGACGATCGCGGGCACCAGCCGACGGGCTCGGCGCGCCCAGAACCGGCGCAGGTCGACCGACCCCCGGGTCGCTGCCTCGCGCTGGAGCAGCGTGGTGATGAGGAACCCGGAGACGACGAAGAACACGTCGACCCCGAGGAAGCCGCCCGGCAGCCAGGTCGGGTCGAGGTGGTATGCGACGACGGCGGCGATCGCGAGGGCGCGTAGCCCGTCGAGGCCATCGAGATGCCCGGTGATGCGTCCTGCCGCACCGCCGCTGCGGGAGGGCGGCGTCAGCCCCGGGGCTGGAGGCGCGCTGGTGGGTCGGGTGAGCGGCCGCTCCATCGTCGACACCGGCACCGTCCTTCCGTCGAGGGCCAGGCTGCGTCGTCGCCTCCCCCGGAGCATAGGCAGCGACGGCACGTATGCCGTGGAGGCACGCGGAGCACCGTGACAGAACGGCATACCCTGTCTGGCGTGACCGAGGTGCCTCCGGAGCTGGCCCGACTGCGCAGCAGCATCGACAACATCGACGCCGCGCTGATCCACCTCCTCGCCGAGCGGTTCAAGGCGACCCAGGCCGTCGGCGTCCTCAAGGCCGCCTGGCGGATGCCGCCGGCCGACCCGGCGCGCGAGGAGCAGCAGATCGCCCGCCTGCGCGCACTGGCCCAGGAGGCGGGCCTCGACCCGGTGTTCGCCGAGAAGTTCCTCGGGTTCGTCGTCGCCGAGGTGATCCGGCACCACACCGACATCGCCGACCGCTCCACCTAGACGTGTCCGAGCCGCCTTTCGGGGGCACGTGTTCCGGACGCTGAACGTCCGGAAGGCGTGGAAGTGTGACGGCATGCCGCTCACGTTCGCTGGAACCCTCGACCGCTCCGCCGTGACCGCCACCATCGACCAGCTCGCGGACCTGGTCGGGTCCGCGGAGGTGGCCGACGCCTGGGACCGGGAGTCGGCGCTGCCCGGCATGACCGTCGGCGGGCTGGCCCGCCACCTGGTCAGCCAGCCCGAGTGTGCGGTCGAGTTCCTCATCACGCCCGGCCCGCACGGCGCTCAGGTGTTGACCCTGGTCGGGCACTACGAGCGCGTCGACTGGCTCCACGCGCCGGTCGACGCCCCCGAGAACACCTCCATCCGCGACGACTTCAATGAGATGGGCCTGGCCGGCCCCACCGAGTCGGTCGGGGTGCTCGCGTGGTCGCGCGAGCACCTGCGCGCCGCGATGGACGCGGCCGGCCCGACGACGTACGTGCCGTGGCAGGACTGCACGCTGCCCACCGACGACTTCCTCGTCGTGCGGCTGATGGAGATCGTGGTGCACGCCGACGACCTGGCGCGCAGCGTCGGCGTACCGGCCCCGGCGTTCAGCCCGGAGGTGCTCGAGCCGGTGCTCGCCCTCCTCGCGGCGCTGGCCGCGAGGCGCCACAGCCAGGACGCGGTGCTGCGCGCCCTGAGCCGGCACGAGCGCGCCGAAGGGTCCGTCTCGGCGTTCTGACGGCCGCGGCAGGCCGGTTATGTGGACCACGTCGGCGACCTCGGGGACGGCGAGCACCTTCGGCCCGGGCGCCGGGGGGGGAGTTCCCGGAGTACCTTCGGCCTCGTTCGTCACTGTGGCACCAGCGCTCCACGGAATGCGCGCGTAGTCCATGGGATCCCATGGACTCGGCGCTCAACGATGGCGTTGCGGGGGGGCCGGGCGCCGGCTTCGCCACCCCGGCCCCAGCAAGCGCCCGCGGCGCGTGTCACGTGCTTCACGGAGGCCCCATCAGCCCCACCAGCCCCTCGAACCACCGGCGACCGCGCCTCACGGGACCCGTCGCACCCCGCCGGTAGGGTGAGCGAGATTCCAGCACCGGCCGGGAACCACCGGCCGGACCCCGCCCGAGGAGACGGCCAGCGCGTGTACGTCAAGAGTCTGACGCTCAAGGGCTTCAAGTCCTTCGCGTCCGCCACGCACCTGCGGCTCGAGCCCGGCATCACCTGCATCGTCGGGCCCAACGGCTCGGGAAAGTCCAACGTCGTGGACGCGCTCGCCTGGGTCATGGGCGAGCAGGGGGCCAAGTCCCTGCGGGGGGGCAAGATGGAGGACGTCATCTTCGCCGGCACCGCGGGCCGCGCCCCGCTCGGGCGCGCCGAGGTCGCGCTGACCATCGACAACACCGACGGCGCCCTGCCCATCGACTACACCGAGGTCACCATCTCGCGGACGATGTTCCGCAACGGCGGCTCTGAGTACGCCCTCAACGGCACGTCCTGCCGGCTGCTGGACATCCAGGAGCTGTTGTCCGACAGCGGGATCGGCCACGAGATGCACGTCATCGTCGGGCAGGGCCAGCTCGACGCGGTGCTGCGGGCGACCCCGGAGGAGCGGCGCGGCTTCATCGAGGAGGCCGCCGGCGTCCTCAAGCACCGCAAGCGCAAGGAGCGGGCGCTGCGCAAGCTCGAGGCGATGGAGGCCAACCTCACCCGGGTCCACGACCTCACCGGCGAGATCCGCCGTCAGCTCGGTCCTCTGGGTCGCCAGGCGGAGACGGCCCGGCGCGCCGCGGTGATCCAGGCCGACGTCCGCGACGCCAGGCTGCGGCTGCTCGCCGACGACCTGGTCCAGCTGACCTCGACCCTGGAGCAGGAGGTCGCCGACGAGAGCGCCCTCGTGGCCCGTCGCACCGAGGTCGAGGAGGCGCTGACGCGGCTCGGAGCGCGCCTCGCCGGCCTGGAGGCCGCGGCCGAGGAGGCCCGCCCCGAGCTCACCCGCGCGCAGGAGCGGTGGTACGCCCTCGCCCGCCTCACCGAGCGGCTCGCCGCCACCGGCTCGCTGGCCGCCGAGCGGGTCCGGCTGCTCGCCGAGGACGACGAGCCGCCGGAGCCGGGTCCTACGAGCCGCGACCCCGAGCGGCTGCGCGCCGAGGCCGTCGAGCTCCGGGAGCGGCATACGACGCTCGTCGCCGAGATCGCCGCGGCCCGGACCGCCCTCGACGCCGCCGTCGCCGCCCGCGGCGAGGCCGAGCAGCGGTATGCCGCGGAGCAGCAGCGCCTCTCCAGGGTCGCCAGGGCGGCCGCCGACCGTCGCGAGGGACTGGCCCGCCTCGCCGGACAGGTCGCGGCCAAGACGTCGCGGATCGAAGCGGGCGAGGCCGAGATCGGGCGGCTGCGCGCCACCGTCGAGCAGTCTCGGGCCCGCGCCACCGCGGCGGAACGCGAGTTCGCGTCCCTGGAGGCGTCGATCGCGGTCGAGGAGGAGGGCGAGGAGGGCCTCGACACGACGTACGAGCGGGCGGCGGCCGAGCTGGAGCAACACGAAGCCGACGTGGAGCGGCTCCGCGAGATCGAGCGCGCCGCCGAGCGTGACCGGCAGTCCGGCACGGCTCGGATCGAGGCCCTCGAGCTCAGCCTGAGCCACCGGGACGGCGCCGCCGCGCTGCTCGCCGCCGCCGACGAGGCGCACGGCATCCTCGGGTCCGTGGCGTCCCTCATCGAGGTGGAGCAGGGCCACGAGACGGCGATCGCCGCCGCCCTCGGCTGGGCCGCCGACGCGCTGGTGGTGTCGACCCTCGATGGCGCGACGCGGGCCATGGCGACGCTGCGCGCCGGCGCGGCAGGGCGCGTCAGCCTGCTCGTCGGCGAGACGGCGACGGGATCGACGACGGCGCTCCCGCCGCTCCCGGGTGGCGCCCGGTGGGCCCTTGAGGTCGTCTCGTGCCCGTCCGGCCTGCGGGCATCGGTCGAGCAGCTCCTCGAGCGGGTCGCGGTGGTCGATGACGTCCATGCGGCGGCGGCGCTCGTGCACCGCGGGGACGGGGTCACGGCGGTGACCACTGACGGAGACGTCGTCGCCCCGGGCTGGGTCCGGGGTGGCAGCTCGGAGGCGCCGAGCCTCCTCGAGATCCAGGCGGCCGTCGACGCGGCCCGGGATGCGGTCACGGATGCGGTGCGCGGGGGTGAGCAGGCGAGGTTCGCCCTCGCGACGGCCCAGTCTCGCGCCCGGGAGGCGAACGACGCGGTCGAGGAGGCCCTCGACCGGCTGCACGACTCCGACGCGAGGATGGCGGCGGTCGCGGAGCGGCTCGGGGCGCTTGGGGTCGCGGTCAGATCCGCGCGCGCCGAGGCCGAGCGCACCGAGGGGGCCATCGCCACCGCCGAGGCGGCCGTGGAGTCCGACCGCGCCGAGTGCGCCGACCTGTCGACGCGGCTCGAGGCGGCCGGCGAGGTCGGCGACGAGGGCGTGGATGAGGCGTCCCCGCTCGAGCGCGACCGTCTCGAGGCGGTTGCCAAGGCCGCCCGCGCGCACGAGCTCGAGCTGCGACTGTCGTTGCGGACCCGGGAGGAGCGCGCGCGGGCCATCGACGACCGCGCCGGCTCCCTCGATGCCGCCGCAACTGCCGAACGTGCCGCGCGGGAGCGGCAAGCGGCCCGACGGCTGCGGCGCCAGCGGGAGGCCAGGGTGGCCGAGGCCGTGAGGGTGGGTGCGGCATACGCGACGGCACAGCTCTCCCTCAGCGTGGACCGGGCCGACGCGCTGCGCCGACGCGCCGACGAGAGCCGCACCGACCGCGACGCCGAGCTCGGGACAGTCCGCCGCGAGACTGCGCTCCTTCAGGACGAGCTGCGCCAGCTCACCGACTCCGTCCACCGCGACGAGGTGGCCCGCACGCAGCAGCGGCTGCGGATCGAGGTGCTCGAGACGAGGGCGCTCGCGGAGCTGGGCGTGTCGCCCGAGACGCTGGTCGAGGAGTACGGCCCGCACCGCCTCGTCCCCGCTGTCGTCGACCCCGGCGAGGACGGGGCCTCCCCGGGCGAGCCGCAGCCCTTCGTCCGTGAGGCCCAGGAGAAGCGGCTCCGCTCCGCCGAGCGTCGACTGGGGGCGCTGGGGCGGGTCAACCCGCTTGCCCTCGAGGAGTACGCCGCCCTCGAGGAGCGGCACACGTTCCTCACCACCCAGCTCGAGGACCTCAAGCGCTCCAAGCGCGACCTGCTCGACATCGTCCGGGAGGTCGACCAGCGCGTGGTTGCGGCGTTCGCCGAGGCCTTCCACGACACGGCCGCACAGTTCGAGCGCGTCTTCGAGCGGCTGTTCCCCGGCGGTGAGGGACGGCTCGTCCTCACCGACCCCGACGACATGCTCACCACCGGGCTCGAGGTCGAGGCCCGGCCGCCGGGCAAGAAGATCAAGCGGCTGTCGCTGCTCTCGGGAGGGGAGCGCTCGCTCGTGGCCGTGGCCCTGCTCGTGGCGATCTTCAAGGCCCGGCCGTCCCCGTTCTACGTCATGGACGAGGTCGAGGCGGCCCTCGACGACGCCAACCTCGGCCGGCTGCTCACCCTCTTCGAGGAGCTGCGCGACTCCAGCCAGCTCATCGTCATCACCCACCAGAAGAAGACGATGGAGATCGCGGACGCGCTCTACGGCGTGACGATGCGCGGTGACGGCGTGACGACCGTCGTGTCGCAGCGTCTGTGTGACGTGGCGCAGGCGCAGCCCGCCTGAGGCCAGCGCCCTCCGGGGGCGACCTTCGTCCGCGCGATCGACGCCCTGTGGATAACTCGTGGGTCCTGGGATCGGGTGCTGGCAGGGTTCTGGCAGTGGCCTGAGTGGCGCTGCGGTCAGGAATCGTTGGTGTGACGAGAGGCGGGCTCGTGCGCGACAACCGGGGCGGCGCGCTGACCTACGAGGTTGTCGCCGAGGAGCTGGACCTCGCGGCGGACGCGGTCCGCGAGATCACGTCGTCGGCTCAGCAGTGCGCCGTGGACACGCGTCCGCAGCCGACCATCTCGACCGGTCTCGGCGACGCGTCCCAGAGACTCTGTGGCCGTCGGGACATGAGCCGTTCACACCTCTTGGGTGACTCGACGGCGATGGCGGACTCGTGAGCGTCCCGTTCGAGCCGACCGCGTTGGAGGCCGAGCTCGCCGCCGGTGAACCGGCCGAGGTGTTGATCCCCGGAGCCATCGACGGGCTGCGGGCTGCCGCCGAGACGCTGCGCGACCACGCGGACGCCCTGGAGGAGACCGGTGACCGGCTCTGCCGGCTCGAGGTGACCCACTGGCGTGGGCAGGCCGCGGAAGGCTTCCGCGACGTCATGTCGGTGCAGCCCGGCCGGTGGCGTCAGGCCTCGGACTCCTTCACCGCCGCGGCGGAGGCGATCGAGGGGTTCGTTCCGTGTCTCGGCCCCGCGCGTGCGAAGGCGCGGGAGGCGCTCGTGCTGTACGGGCGTTACCTGGCTGCCCTCGCTGCCGCTCGCGCGGTCAGCACTGCCCCGGTCGCCCGCGCGGCGGTGGCGACGAACGCGTACGCCGCACCGGCCAGTCGAGGCCCCGGCACCACTCCGGACCAGCGGCCGGCGATCGGGGCCCGCGCCGTGGAGATGGCCGCGATCGCGGCCGGCGGCGCCATCGTCGGCCCGGGCCTGGGCTCGCCGACCGTCCTCGTGCACCAGGCCGACGACCTGCGGCGGGCGGCGGTGGCGTTGCTGCACCAGGCCCGCTGCGACGTCGACGCCGCCGGCTCGACCGCGGCCGCCGCCCTGGTCCGGGCGAGCGAGGCGGCGCCCGCCGCCCGCCGCTTCAACGAGGACACCATCCGCCCGGCGGCGTTCACCGAACCCGGCCACGCCCTGCTCGACGGCGCCGGCATGATCCCCGTGCTCGGCGACCCCGCCGACGCGCTCAACGCCGGGTGGTACGCCACCGAGACCAGATGGGGCGACGCGTCCCTGTCCGCCGCGGGACTCATCCCCGGGTTCGGCGAGGTCGTCGTCGGCAGCCGGCTGGCCCGCCGGGCCGCGCGGACCGGCCGCTACCTCACGATGACCGCCGAGGATGTCGCCGTGGCCTACGCCTGGCCCTCCCGGTGGGCCAAGCTGCCGAAGGAGGGCCTGCGGATCCACGAGATCGACGGCTCCCACACCATCGCCCGTCACGTCGGCAAGAGCGACACCCAGCTGCGGAACCGCCTCCGAAGCCAGCCTTGGATAGGAGGGGCGTCCAGCTACGCCAGCCGCTACGATGCCGAACGCTTCACCGACCAGGTCCTCGCCGCCAGGAGCCCAGAGATCCTGGCCTGGCTAGGCCAGGCGGCAGCACGTTCCAGCTCATTCTCGATGGACCTCATGACGCCCACCGGCCGCGGCATTCGCGACGGCGAGTCCATGGTTCACGACATGACAGCAGTCAAGGTAGTACTTGTACTCGATTCGAGGTTCCCGAACGGATATCGCGTCCTGTCGAGCTTCCCCACCGGTCCCGTACCGAAAGGCTGATGTAGTGAGCGCTTTGAGCGACTTGTTGTCGGCGACGCTGCACCAGGACTGGCCAGACATGTACCCCAGCGTCTGGGCCGCCGTGGCGTCCTTCAAGGAAACCTCCACGCGGGACCATCTGAGTTCCGCACACGAAGAGCTGGCGGCCCTGCTCGACCGGGGACTTACCGAGCACCAGCTCCGCTACGACATCATGCGCGACGTCTACGACACCGGTTACCGGCCAGCCGGTAACGGGATGACCGTGACCGAGTTCCTGACCCTCCTCGAGGTTGAGCTCCGGCCCGGACCATGACGAGGTGCGGGTCTGAACGACGGTCAGGATGGACGCTGAGGTTCAGGACCAGGTCAGGGGAGCTCCGCGCGTCGTCTTACCGACACCCGGTTCCCCCATGGGTACCGTGTCCTGACCAGCATGCCAACGAACCGATGACGGTGAGACATATGGGACCTTCCTCGGCGGCTGTCTGCACGCTGACTTTGACTACGCACCGGTGTGGGACGCCGGGCGGACTTTCGCAGCCCTCACGACGCCGTCGTCGAAATCGCCTAGCGAGTGCTCGTCGAGCTGCTCTCAAGGCAACTGGAAGATGCCACCTTGCTGGAGCTGATGGTCTCGCGAATATGCGGGTGCAGGTACTGGCCTCCGGGCGACGGGATGACCGCCACGCAGGTCCTCACCCTCCTCGAAATCGAGCGGCGACCGCCCACCTGAGAAAAACACACGGCGGAGCGCTCGCCGGGGTCGCCTCGGGTTCACAGCGCGCCAGGATCGTGCGGCTCGACATTGAGCAGGTCGCTGGTCTGGGTGGAGGGCACGACGCGACCTCGCGACAGGGCTGACGTACGCGGCGTCCTGATTCACCACGAAGGGATGACAGACAGCGAGCGCGCGTCGAATTAGGAATCGACGTCGCCCGGGTCGATCATGGACTCATGATCGCGCTCGTCTTCGCCATGCTGCTCTGCCTCGTCCTCGGTCTCGCCGTGGTGGGTGTCGTCGCGCTCCCGGCCCGTCGCGAGGGCCGGGACCTGCTCACTCCGCGCGGCGAGGATGTCCTCGGCAAGGTCAGGGCGGGCACCGAGTCGGTGGCGTCGGTCGCCTCCGCGACACGCGAGCGCACCGGCGCCCTCCTCGGCGCCGGGAAGGACCACGCCGACGCCCCGACGACGTCGCAGCCCGCGCTCGACCTGGCCGAGACCGGCACTAACGACGCCACCGGTCCGGACGCCGAGCGCAGGGGCGCCACTGGCACGGACCTCACTGGCGCCGACGCACTCGCCACCGGCTCCGCGGAGTCTGCGGAGCAGCGCGCGAGCTGACCGGCGGGGTCGACGTCCGGCCGTCCGGGACTGCTGGGTGGGCGACCTCGCCCACGCCCGGGGCGGTCACGTCGGCGTGACAGGATGGCCCGCGTGCTGGATCAACTCTGGGAAGTCGTCAGTCTCGTTGTCGTCGTCGCCGTGGTCCTCGGCGCCGCAGGGGTCGGGTTCGTCCGCGGCCGGGGGGGCCGCAGCAGGAGCCTCGAAGTCCCCCGGGGCGGTGCGACGGGGACGACGACCCTGCCCCCGTCCGCGACGTCCGAGGGTTCCGACGTGGACGGCTCCGTCGCCACCCAGCCGTCCCCGGACGTCGTCAGGCCCGCGCCCGAGCAGGCCGAGCAGGCCCTCGTCGAGGAGGCGCTGCCCCCCGCCCTGGAGAAGCCGGAGTCGGCCCGCGGTCGGCTGACCCGACTGCGGGCGCGGTTGGCCCGCAGCAACACCGCGATCGGCAACGCCCTGCTCGCCCTGCTCTCCCGGGGTGGCCTCGACGAGGCGGCTTGGGAGGACGTCGAGGACACCCTTATCGGTTCCGACCTCGGCGTCGAGGCCACGACCGAGCTCGTCGAGCAGCTGCGGATCCGGGTCAAGGTGGACGGCGCCAGCGACGAGGCCACGGTCCGGGGGTGGCTCCGCGAGGACCTCGTGCGGCTCGTCGACCCGACGATGGACCGTCGCATCGCCTCGTCGCGGGTCGACGGGCGGCCCTCCGTGATCCTCGTCGTCGGCGTCAACGGCACGGGCAAGACGACGACCGTCGGCAAGCTCGCCCGGGTGCTCGTGGCCGAGGACCGCGACGTCATCCTCGGGGCCGCCGACACGTTCCGCGCTGCTGCGGCGGACCAGCTCGAGACGTGGGGCGCGCGGGTCGGCGTTCCAACGGTCAGGTCCGAACGCGAGGGCGCCGACCCCGCCGCAGTGGCGTTCGACGCCGTGCGAGCCGGGGCCGAGCTCGAGGCGGACGTCGTCATCATCGACACCGCCGGGCGCCTGCACAACAAGGTCGGGCTCATGGACGAGCTGAGCAAGATCAAGCGGGTCATCGAGAAGCAGAGCCCGATCGACGAGGTCCTCCTCGTGCTCGACGCGACGACCGGCCAGAACGGGCTGCGTCAGGCCGAGGTCTTCTCCCAAGCGGTCGCCGTCACGGGCATCGTCCTCACCAAGCTCGACGGGACCGCCAAGGGCGGCATCGTCGTCGCGGTGCAGCGCCAGCTCGGCGTGCCCGTCAAGCTCGTCGGGCTCGGTGAGGGCCCGGACGACCTCGCGCCGTTCGACGCCGAGGCGTTCGTCGACGCGATCATCGGCTGAACCCGGCGCGCCGCACGTCGCCACGCTGCGCGTCGACGTGATCGACTGAGCCCAACGCCGCGGCTGGAGTCCCACCGGCCCCGGCAGCCACACCCGCAACGACCGCTCCATCGATG
>JBBRZC010000022.1:0-30109 GCA_038237075.1 Actinomycetales bacterium | reverse complement strand
TGCTCATCGGGATCGGGTCCTTCCTCGGGGGCATTGTCGGGGCCCGGGTCGGCCGGCGTATCCCCCCGGCGCTGCTGCGCGCCCTGATCGTCGCGATCGGCGTCGTCGCGATCGTCAAGCTCGTCTGGTTCTCCTGATGCCAGTGCGTATCACCTCGCTCGATCTCGCAGGGCTGAATGTCGCCGGGCCGGGGACGGACCCACGTTAGGCGCGATCCGGCGGCTCCAGCCGTGGTGCGCCGCAGTCGAGGCGGGCCAGATATACCCAGATATACGGTTCAACGCCTTCACGCGCGGTGCCGGCGGCTCCTACCGTTCTCGCAGCGCAGGGCGACATCGCCATCCCAGCGCAGGCATCCGATCCGGCCGCTCGCGGACCCCACCCGCGGCAGGACAGACGGAATGGACAAAGGAGTCCCATGAGCACCACCGACAAGACGCCGTTCTACGCGAGTGAGGCCGCCGCGGCCGAGGCCGGGTTCGCCACGCATCACGGCGAGCACGACCACGGGGCTGGGACCGGCCTGATCAAGGCGTCCTACGATCCCCGCCTGACCAACGAGGACCTGGCCCCGCTACGGGAGCAGACGTGGTCCTGGTACAACATCTTCGCCTTCTGGATGTCTGACGTGCACAGCGTGGGCGGCTACATCACCGCTGGCAGCCTCTTCGCGCTGGGGCTGACCAGCTGGCAGGTGTTCATCTGCCTCATCGTCGGCATCACCATCGTGCTCTTCTTCTGCAACCTCGTCGCGAAGCCGAGCCAGCGCACGGGTGTTCCTTTCCCCGTGATCTGCCGTTCGGTCTTCGGTGTCCTCGGCGCCAACATCCCGGCCATCATCCGCGGCCTCATCGCGGTGGCCTGGTACGGCATCCAGACCTACCTCGCCTCGGCGTCGCTCGACATCCTTCTGGTGCGGATGTTCCCCTCCCTGGCGCCGTACTCGCAGGTGGCCCTGCATGGCTTCCTCGGGCTGTCCGTGCTCGGCTACTTCACCTTCGCCCTTCTGTGGGTCGCTCAGGCGGCGGTCTTCTGGACCGGGATGAACACCATCCGCAAGTTCATCGACTTCGCGGGCCCGGCGGTCTACGTCGTGATGACGGCGCTGTGCATCTACCTGCTCGTCCAGGCGCACTGGAACATCAACCTCAACCTGAGCGACCACCAGCTCTCCGGTGGCACGACGGTCACCACGATGCTGGCGGCCACCGCCCTCGTCGTGTCCTACTTCTCCGGCCCGATGCTCAACTTCGGCGACTTCTCCCGCTACGGGCGGACCTTCGAGGCGGTCAGGAAGGGGAACTTCTGGGGTCTGCCGGTCAACTTCCTCTTCTTCTCCATCCTCACCGTGCTCACCACCGCGGCGACCCTGCCGGTGTACGGCAAGCTCATCACCGACCCGGTCGAGACGGTCAGCCACATCGACAACACGTTCGCCATCGTGCTCGCCGCGCTGACCTTCACCACCGCGACCATCGGGATCAACATCGTCGCCAACTTCGTCTCCCCCGCGTTCGACTTCTCCAACGTCAACCCGCAGAAGATCTCCTGGCGTACCGGCGGCATGATCGCCGCGGTCGGCTCGGTCCTGCTCACCCCGTGGAACCTCTACAACAACCCCCAGACGATCCACTACACGCTCGACACCCTCGGCGCCTTCATCGGCCCGCTCTTCGGGGTCCTCATCGCCCACTACTACGTCGTGCACAAGCAGCGCGTCTGCGTCGACGACCTGTTCACCCTCGACGAGGCGGGTGCCTACCACTACAAGCGCGGCTACAACCCCGCCGCCATCTACGCCACCGCCATCGCCGCGGTCTGCTCCGTCTCCGTCGTCTTCGTGCCCGGGCTGAACCGGCTCAACGACTACAGCTGGTTCGTCGGCTGCGGCATCGCGTTCGCGGCATACAGCCTCATCGCCCCCCGCATGGGCGTCGGGGAGCAGCAGCTCGCGGGCAAGAAGGTCCGGGTGTAGCGACATGAGCATCCGCCTGACCGTCATCAACCCCAACACCACCGCCTCGATGACCGCCCTCATCGAGGCCGAGGCCCGCGCCGTCGCGGGGCCCGAGGTGACCGTCACCGGTCGCACACCGGCGATGGGGCCGGCCTCGATCGAGAGCCACTACGACGAGGCGCTCTCCGTGCCCGGCCTGCTCCAGGTCATCCGCGAGGACACCCAGGCCGACGCCTTCGTCCTGGCCTGCTTCGGAGACCCCGGTCTCGACGCCGCGCGAGAGGTCTCGCCGGTGCCGGTCATCGGGCTCGCCGAGGCTGCCATGAAGACCGCGTCCCTGCTCGGCCGTAGCTTCAGCGTGGTCACCACCTTGAGCCGCACCGTGGGCCGGGCCTGGGACCTCAGCCGCAACTACGGCCTCGAACGGCAGTGCGCCGGCGTGTACGCCTGCGACATTCCCGTCCTTGAGCTCGAGGACGACAAGGCCACCACGTATGCCGTGATCCTCTCGGCCGCCAAGTCCGCCCTCGCTGAGGACCACTCGGACGCCATCGTCCTCGGCTGTGCCGGCATGGCCGGACTACCGCAGCACCTGAGCGAGCAGCTCGGCGTGCCCGTCGTCGACGGCGTCGCCGCCGCGACGGTCATGGCCGAAGGGCTCGTGCGTCTGCGGCTGCGACCCGCCGCGCACGGGGAGCTCGCGCCCCCGCCACCCAAGCCCTACACCGGCATCCTCGCGAGGTTCGGGACAAGCCGGCAGTAGCCCCGGCAGTGCAGGGCCACGGCCACCCGACGGCGCACGTGCCGTCGCGGTGGCCGTGGCATCCGGCCGGGCTCAGGCGTCGATGGGGGGCGGGTCCTCGCCCTGCTGCCCGCTTGAACGTCCTAGCGCCCGGAGGCTTGAAGGAGCATGAACGCGCGGCCCCCCAGCGACGCAGCTCACACTTGTGTTTTCACTGGTCAGAAGATACTATCCACTAGTCGGAATGTGTCAAGCTTGCGGAGAGGACAACGATGTCTCGCCCCACCCCAGGTCATGCCATCACCATGCGGGTGGCGGCACCCGCAGGTTTCAGCGCCGCCGCGGAGCTGACCGCGGCCGCGGCGTCGGCTGGCGCCGAGGTCACCGCGCTGGACATCATCGAGTCGACGCACGAGAACGTCGTGGTCGACGTCACCTGCAACACGGCCGACGAGGAGCACGCCGCTCGGGTGTCCGCAGCCGTGGACGCCCTGGACGGCGTCCAGGTCCGCAAGGTCAGCGACCGGACGTTCCTGATGCACCTGGGCGGGAAGCTGACGGTGGAGTCGAAGGTGGAGCTGCGCACCCGCGACGACCTCTCGCGGGCGTACACCCCTGGGGTGGCCCGGGTCTGTCTCGCGATCGCCACCAACCCGGCCGACGCCCGGCGGCTGACGATCAAACGCAACACGGTGGCCGTGGTCACCGACGGCACGGCCGTCCTGGGGCTGGGCAACATCGGAGCGGCCGCCGCGCTGCCCGTGATGGAGGGCAAGGCTGCGCTCTTCAAGCGGTTCGCCGGCGTCGACGCGTGGCCGGTCTGCCTCGACACCACCGACACCGAGGAGATCATCTCCATCGTCAAGGCGATCGCGCCGGTCTACGGCGGCATCAACCTCGAGGACATCGCCGCGCCTCGCTGCTTCGAGATCGAGCGGCGGCTGCGCGAGGAGCTCGACATCCCCGTTTTCCACGACGACCAGCACGGGACCGCCATCGTGGTCCTCGCCGCCCTCATCAACGCGCTTCGCGTCGTGGGCAAGGACATCGCCGCCGCGAGAGTCGTCGTCAACGGCGCCGGCGCCGCCGGGCACGCGATCATCCGGCTCCTGCACGCCCAGGGCGCGACCCAGATCGTGGCCTGCGACCGCTCCGGGACCCTGCACCGCGGCGCGCGGTACGAGGACGAGCACCGGCAGTGGATCGCGGACAACACCAACCCGCAGGGCATCGCCTCCACGATGCACGACGCGCTCGTCGGCGCCGACGTCTTCATCGGGGTCTCCGCCCCCGACGTCCTGGCAGCCGAGCACGTCGCGACCATGGCCGACGGGGCCGTCGTGTTCGCCCTCGCCAACCCCGACCCCGAGATCCACCCGCTCGAGGCGGCCAAGCATGCGACGGTCGTGGCCACCGGCCGCAGCGACTTCCCCAACCAGATCAACAACGTGCTCGCCTTCCCCGGCCTGTTCCGGGGACTGCTCGACGCCGCCGCGCGGCACATCACGACACCGATGCTCGTCGCAGCGGCCGAGGCGATCGCGAGCTGCGTCAGCGCGGAGGAGCTCAACGCCAGCTACATCGTCCCCAGCGTCTTCGACCCTCGCGTCGCGCCCGCCGTCGCCGAGGCGGTCGTCGCCTCCGCCACCCACTGATCCGACCCGAGAGGTTCCGTCATGACGCTCGAGCTGACCGACTCCCAGCCCGTCACCCGCGCCGAGGAGATCCTCACCCCAGCCGCTCTCGCCTTCGTCGAGGCCCTGCACCAGCGCTTCGCGGGCCGACGCGACGAGCTGCTGGCCGCGCGCCAGGTCCGGCGCGCCACTGCCGCCGCGCAGGGCCGGCTCGACTTCCTTCCCGAGACCCGACAGATCCGCGAGGCCGACTGGTCGGTCGCCGACGCACCGCCGGCCCTGCGAGACCGCCGGGTCGAGATGACCGGTCCGGCCACGCCGGCGAATATGGCCATCAACTCCGGCGCCAAGGTGTGGCTCGCGGACCTGGAGGACGCGAGCTGCCCGACCTGGCCCAACGTCGTCTCCGCGATCCTCAACCTGCGCGACGCCGCGCGCGGGACCCTGCAGTTCACCAACGACGAAGGGTGGACCTACCGCCTTCGCGCGGACGCGCCCCTGGCCGTGGTCGTGACCCGGCCCCGCGGGTGGCACCTCGACGAGGCACACGTGATTGTCGACGGGCGGCGCGCGGTGGGTGCGCTGGTCGACTTCGGGCTGCACTTCTTCCCCCTCGCCCAGCTGCTCATCGACAACGGACACGGCCCGTACTACTACCTGCCGAAGATGGAGAGCCACCTCGAGGCCCGGCTCTGGGACGAGATCTTCACCTTCGCGCAGGCCGAGCTCGGGATCGCGCACGGGACCATCCGTGCCACGGTCCTCATCGAGACCATCCCGGCGGCGTTCGAGATGGAGCAGATCCTCTACGAGCTGCGCGAGCACGCCTCCGGCCTGAACGCCGGCCGTTGGGACTACCTGTTCAGCATCATCAAGTACTTCCGCGACGCCGGGCTGCGGTTCGTCCTGGCGGACCGCTCCGACATCACCATGACAGCCCCGTTCCTGCGGGCCTACACCGAGCTGCTCGTCAAGACCTGCCACCGGCGGGGCGCCTTCGCGATGGGCGGCATGGCCGCCTTCATCCCCAACCGCCGCAACCCCGAGGTCAACGACGCAGCCCTGGCCAAGGTTCGCGCGGACAGGACCCGCGAGGCCGGCGACGGCTTCGACGGCTCCTGGGTCGCCCACCCCGACCTCGTGCCGGTCTGCCAGGACGTGTTCGACGAGGTCCTCGCGGGCCGGCCCAACCAGCTCGACCGGCGCCGCGACGACGTCACCGTCGACGCCGGACAGCTCCTCGACGTCACGTCACCCCAAGGCGGCCACACCGAAGAGGGCCTGCGCAACAACCTGTACGTGGCCATGGCCTACACCGCCGCGTGGCTGTCCGGGAACGGCGCGGTTGCCATCCACAACCTCATGGAGGACGCCGCGACCGCCGAGATCTCCCGTTCCCAGGTGTGGCAGCTCGTCGCGAACTCGTTGCCACTGGCCGACACCGGCGAGCCGGTCACCCGAGACCTGGTGACCAGGCTGGTGGAGGGGGAAGCGGCCCGGCTGCACGACGAGGTGGACCACGACCTGTACCAGCGTTACTACCAACCGGCGAAGAAGCTCGTCAGCGACCTGTGCCTGAGTGAGGACTTCGTCGACTTCCTCACCCTGCCGGCATACGAGATGGTGAAGTGACGATGCCCCCCCCGGCCGCCGCCCTGCCCGGATCGTTCCTCGACCGGATCGACTCCGACCTGTCCGAGACCGACGCCTTCCTCGAGGCCGCCTACCCGGGCGAGGACGGGAAGCGCCAGCCCGTGCACACCGTCTATGTGCCCGCCGACCGCTACACCCCGGACCTGCCCCGCCAGTGGGGCGATGCAGCGCTGGCCCTCGTCGAGGAGCACGGCGGCATGGAGGCGCTCTGCGGCGAGCTCGGCCTGGACGCCAGCCTCACCGAGCAGGTCGCGCACCGGGTCACCGCCAAGCTGCGGACCGACCCGATCGAGGACCTGCGGCTCGACTTCGAGGACGGCTACGGCGAGCGCGGCGACGAGACCGAGGACGCCGACGCCATCGCTGCGGCCGCGGCCGTCGCCGAGGCCGTCACCGCGGGCACGGCGCCGGCCTTCGTCGGCATCCGATTCAAGTGCTTCGAGGCCCCGACCCGCCGGCGGGGCATCCGCACCCTCGACCTCTTCCTCGCCGCCCTCCTCGAGCGGCGCGGCGAGCTGCCGCCGGGGCTGGTGCTGACCTTCCCCAAGGTGAGCACGGTCAGCCAGGTCGAGGCGATGGTGCAGGTATGCCGTGCCCTCGAGCAGGCGCACCACCTCGCCCCCGGGAGGCTCGGCTTCGAGATCCAGGTCGAGACCCCGCAGCTGATCCTCGGCGCCGACGGGAGGGCCCCGATCGCTGTCGCCATCCACGCCGGGGACGGACGCGTCACCTCCCTGCACTACGGCACCTACGACTACAGCGCCTCGCTGCAGATCGCCGCCGAGTACCAGTGCGCCGACCACCCCGCCGCCGACCACGCCAAGCAGGTCATGCAGCTCGCCGTCGCCGGCACCGGCGTGCACCTCTGCGACGGCTCGACCAACATCCTGCCCGTCGGCGACCCCGCGCAGGTCCGCTCCGCGTGGCGGCTGCACGCCGACCTGGTCCGCCGCTCCCTCGAACGCGGCATCTACCAGGGGTGGGACCTGCACCCCGGCCAGCTGCCCACCCGGTACCTGGCCAACTTCGCCTTCTACCGCGAGGGGTTCCCCCGGGCCGCGCGGCGGCTCGCCGACTACCTCTCGCACACCGGTTCCGGCGTCCTCGACGAACCCGCCACCGCCCGTGCCCTGGCCCGCTACCTGCACCGCGGCTACGCCTGCGGCGCCGTCGAAGAGCCCGAGCTCCTTGCCGCCACCGGCCTCGACGCCGCCGCGCTGGCGGCGCTGGCCAGGCCACACTCCGACACCGAGACCCTGCGCACCGCCACCACCTGACTGTGCCGGGGCCCGCCCCGTAACAGCACACACACCTAGCACCACACACACACCGGACAACCACACACCACACACCACATGAGGGAGCGCATCGTGACCAGTACCTACTACGCGCCGCAGGGCGGGCACCCCGCCCAGAGCGAGCTGCTCACCGACCGGGCCATGTTCACCGAGGCGTATGCCGTCCTGCCGCGCGGCACGATGCGCGACATCGTCACCAGCCGCCTGCCGTTCTGGGACGAGACCCGGCTGTGGGTCCTGGCCCGGCCGCTGTCCGGGTTCGCGGAGACCTTCTCCCAGTACATCGTCGAGGTCGGCCCCGGCGGCGGCAGTGACCGCCCCGAGCTCGACCCGCAGGCCGAGGGGGTGCTGTTCGTCGTCGAGGGCCGGCTGCGGCTGAGCATCGGCGACGACCTGCACCGGCTCGATGCAGGCGGGTACGCCTACCTCCCGGCCGCGTCGACCTGGACCCTGCACAACACCGACGACGCCCCCGCCCGGTTCCACTGGATCCGCAAGGCCTACGAGCCCGTGCCCGGTCTCGACGCGCCGCCTGCCTTCGTCACCTCCGACGAGCACGTCGAGCCGATCCCCATGCCGGGCACCGACGGCCGCTGGGCGACCTCGCGGTTCGCCGACCCCGACGACCTGCGCCACGACATGCACGTCAACATCGTCACCTTCCAGCCCGGCGCCTCGATCCCCTTCGCCGAGACCCACGTCATGGAGCACGGCCTCTACGTGCTCGAGGGCAAGGCCGTCTACCGGCTCAACGAGGACTGGGTCGAGGTCCAGGAGGGCGACTTCATGTGGCTGCGCGCCTTCTGCCCGCAGGCCTGCTACGCCGGCGGCCCCGGACCCTTCCGCTACCTGCTCTACAAGGACGTCAACCGGCACGCCCGACTGAGCCGCCAGTTCCTCTGACCCCGAGTCTTGACAGGACGCCGGACGACCCCTAACGTTTCACTGAACGAAATAGACATTCCACTCGTCGGAAGCTAGGCGGACCAATGGAGGTCAGATCATGAGTGTCACGTCTGGCGCTACGGGGGTGGTGAAGCATCCCGTGGACCAGGTGCTGCCGGCACCGCAGATGTTCGTCTACGGCCTGCAGCATGTGCTGTCCATGTACGCCGGGGTGGTGGCCGTGCCGCTGATCGTCGGCAGCGCGCTGAAGCTGAGCCCCACCGACATCACCTATCTCGTCTCGGCCGGGCTGTTCATGTCGGGCATCGCCACCCTGCTCCAGACCCTCGGCGTCTGGAAGATCGGCGCCCGCCAGCCCATCGTGCAGGGGACGTCGTTCGCCGCCGTCTCGACCATGCTGGCCGTCGGCAGCGCCGAGGGCGGCGGAACAGTCGGCCTCCGGGCCATCTTCGGGGCGCTGCTGCTGTCCGGGATCATCGGCTTCGTCATCGCGCCGGTCTTCACCCGGCTGCTGCGGTTCTTCCCCGAGGTGGTGACCGGGACGGTGATCACCGTCATCGGCATCTCGCTGCTGCCCGTGGCGATCCGGTGGGCCGGCGGCGGCGTCCCCGGGACCCCGACTTTCGGCGCGCCGAAGAACATCGCCCTCGCCGCGGTCACCATGCTCATCATCGTCCTGATCTACAGGTTCCTGCCCGCCTTCCTCAGCCGGGTCGCCATCCTGCTCGGGCTGGTCCTCGGCACGGTCGTGGCGATCCCGTTCGGGCTGACCAACTTCGGCAACATCTCCAACGCCGCCGTCTTCCAGCTCACGAGCCCGTTCCACTTCGGTGCGCCGATCTTCGCCGTCGGCGCCACGATCTCCATGCTCGTCGTGATGCTGGTGATCATGACCGAGACCACAGCCGACATCCTCGCCATCGGCGAGGTCATCGAGCGGCCAGCGGACCGCCAGCAGGTGACCAACGGGCTGCGCGCGGACATGCTCGCCACCTCCTTGGCCGCCGTGTTCAACGGGTTCTCCGTCAGCGCCTTCGCGCAGAACGTGGGCCTCGTCGCGATCACCGGAATCAGGAGCCGGTTCGTCGTCGCCGTCAGCGGCGGCATCCTCGTCTTCCTCGGCCTGTTCCCGGTCCTCGGCGCGCTCGTGGCGCTGGTGCCGTTGCCCGTCCTCGGCGGCGCCGGTCTGGCCCTGTTCGGCACGGTCGCGGCGAGCGGCATACGCACCCTCAGCCGGGTCGACTTCTCCGGGAACGCCAACATCGTCATCGTCGCGTTCGCGATCGGCATGGGCATCATCCCGATCGCGGTCCCGACCTTCTACGACCAGTTCCCGGCCTGGTTCACGGTGGTCTTCGACTCCGGCATCACCGCCGCGGCGATCACCGCGGTGCTGCTGAACATCGTCTTCAACATCGTCGGCCGCAGCGGCGACGACGAGGGCCCGATCTTCGCGGAAGGCCCGGCCCCGGCCGCGATCTCCGACGCCGACGAGGCCCGCCTCGACCCGACCGGAGCGATGGCCCGCGACCAGCACGAGCAGGGGCAGGGGCGGGTCGAGATGGAGCAGCGCGAGCACCGCCACCTGCACCAGCACGAGCAGCAGCGACAGGACCACGAATGAGCGGGCTGAGCGACTTCAACCAGATGGACGCCGCAGCTGCTGCCACGCTGCTGCGGCCCTGCCTGGGCGTGGACCGGTGGGTCGGCGAGGTCGTCCAGGGGCGCCCGTACGCCAGCGTCGACGACCTTCTCGCCGTGGCCCGTTCGGCGGCGCAACCCTTCACCGCGGCGGAGATCGAGGCCGCGCTCGCCCACCACCCGCGGATCGGCGCTCGGGCGCAGGGCACGTCGCCGGAGGCGGGGCTCTCCCGGTCCGAGCAAGCCAGCCTGGTGCTCGCCGACGACGTTCAGCGCCGGCTGGCCGACGGCAACCGGGCCTACGAGCGGCGGTTCGGACGGGTCTTCCTGATCCGCGCCGCCGGCCGCTCGAGCGAGGAGATCCTGGCCGAGCTGAAGAACCGGCTGGGCCACGACGACGACACCGAGGACGAGGTGGTCGCCGAGCAGCTGCGGCAGATCGCGACGGTCCGGCTGGCCGGGGCGGTCTCGGCATGAGCCACGTCTCCGCGCACGTCCTCGACGCCGCCGCCGGGGCCCCGGCCGCCGGGGTCTCGGTGCAGCTGGCCTCGGCCGGCGGCGACCTGCTCGCTGCCGCCACCACCGACACCGACGGCCGCGTCGCCGACCTGGGACCGGATCGGCTCGCACCGGGCGACTACCAGGTCACGTTCGGGTCGGGCGCCTACTTCGCCGGCCGGGGTGTCGACTGCTTCTACCCCGCGGTGACCGTGCTATTCACCGTCCGGGCCGACCAGGCGCACTACCACGTGCCGCTCCTGCTCAGCCCGTGGTCCTACACCACCTACCGCGGCAGCTGACCCCCCACCCCCCGCACCCCATCAACCATGCACCGCCACGAAACCATCACGCACCGAACCTTCAGAAGGAAGTGTTGACCATGACCGCAGTGGTCCTGACCGCCAACCAGTACGGCAAGGCCGAGAACCGGGTCGTGCGGGTCGTGCGCGACACCGACCGGCACGAGATCGTCGACCTCAACGTCACCTCCCAGCTGCGCGGCGACTTCGCCGCCGCCCACATCGAGGGCGACAACACGCACGTCGTGGCGACCGACACCCAGAAGAACACGGTGTTCGCGTTCGCCAAGGACGGCATCGCCTCACCCGAGACGTTCCTGCTGCGTCTGGCCGACCACTTCACCAGCGAGTTCGACTGGGTCACCGGCGGCCGCTGGGCCGCGGAACAGTACGGGTGGGCGCGGATCAACGACCACGACCACGCCTTCTACCGCAGCTCCCCGGAGACCCGCACCGCCGTCGTGGTGCGCGACGGCGACGATACGACGATCATCAGCGGCTTCCACGGGCTGACCGTCCTCAAGACCACCCAGTCCGGCTTCGTCGGCTACCCCCAGGACACGTACACGACCCTGGCCGAGACGGAGGACCGGGTCCTGGCCACCGACATCGCGACCCGATGGCGCTACAACAGCGCCGACGTCGACTTCAACGCCGTCTACGAGAACGTCAAGTCCACCATGCTGACCACCTTCAGCCAGGGCTACTCCAAGGCGCTCCAGCACACGCTCTACCAGATGGCCGAGGCGGTCATCAGCGAGAACGACAGCATCGACGAGATCAAGTTCTCCTGCCCCAACAAGCACCACTTCCTCTACGACCTGTCCTTCTGCGGCCTGGAGAACCCAGGCGAGGTCTTCTACGCCGCGGACCGTCCCTACGGGCTGATCGAGGCCACCGTGCAACGCGCCGGCGCCCCCGCCGACGACACCGCCTGGGTCGGCGTTGCCGGATTCTGCTGAACCGGCTCGGTGCACGCAACGCACCGACGACGCGATAACGAGGAACAGCTCCGATGACCAGCGAAGCAGCCATCCGCACCAGCGGCCATGCCGGCGACCCGCAAGAGCTGGAGGAGTGGTCGGAGTCGTTCGACCAGCTCCTCGCGTCCGGCGGCACCGAACGCGCGGAGGCGGTCCTGCGTCGACTGGGACAGGAGGCCGCCGACGCCGGGCTCAACGGCTACGAGAGCGTGACCACCGACTACGTCAACACCATCCCGGTCGCGCAGGAGCCGCCGTTCCCCGGCGACGAGGACGTCGAGCGCAGCTACCGGCGGCTGCTGCGATGGAACGCGGCCGTGCTGGTCCAACGGGCCCGGCGGCCCGGGGTGGGGGTGGGCGGCCACATCTCCACCTACGCCGGGGCGGCCACGCACTACGAGGTGGGACTTCTTCGGCAGGTCACAGGCCACCAGGGCGCTGGTCGGAACTTCGAGGCCCGCAACGCCACCCACCAGATGATGAAGCTGACCGTCGCCGACCTCAAGGCGTTCCGCGACCTGCTCCAGACCCCGGTCACCGACACCCAGATCGACGCCGACCCCTACGCCGTTCCCTACTACCGGCCGGCAGCCGACTCCCCCGAGATCACCTACCTCCTCAAGCGCCGGCGCGAGCTCGGCGGGCTCGTCCCCCAGCGCGCAACCGGCCCGCCCCGCTGGCGTTGCCGCAGGCCACGGTGTTCCACGCGGCCCGGAAGGGGTCCGGCAAGCAGCTCGCAGCCACGACGATGGCGTTCGTGCGGCTGCTGCGCGACCTGATGCGCGACAAGGGGATCGGCCCGCGGATCGTGCCGATCATCCCGGACGAGGCGCGCACCTTCGGGATGGACTTCCTTCTTTCCCGCCGCGAAGATCTAGAACCCGCGCGGCCAGACCTACACCGGCGTCGACCGCACCCAGATCCTCGCGTACAAGGAGTCCGAGCAGGGCCAGATCCTGCACACCGGCATCAACGAGGCCGGGTCGCTGGCCGCGTTCACCGCCGTCGGCACCTCCTACGCCACCCACGGCGAACCGATGATCCCCGTCTACGTCTACTCGATGTTCGGCTTCCAGCCCACCGGCGACGCCATGTGGGCGGCGGATGGACCAGATGACCAGGGGCTTCATCATCGGCGCCACGGCACGGCGCACCACCTTGACCGGAGAAGGGCTGCAGCACGCCGACGGCCACTCCCCCCTGCTGGCCGCCACGAACCCCGCGATGAAGATCTACGACCCGGCCTACGGCTACGAGATCGCCCACATCGTCTCCGCCGGCCTCCGGCAGATGTACGGACCCGACTCGCCCGACCCCAACGTCATGTACTACCTCACCGTCGCCAACGAGCCGATGCGGCAACCCGGCGAACCCGAGGCCGTCGACATCGACGGCATCGTGCACGGGCTGCACGCGGTCCGCGTCGGTGTCGGCGACGGGCCCCGTTGTCAGCTGCTGAGACCGGGGGTGTCAGTCCCGTGGGTGCTGGAGGCCGCACGGCTGCTCGCCGACGAGTGGGGCGTCACCGCGGACGTCTGGTCGGTCACCTCATGGACAGAGCTGCGCCGTGACGGGCCTCGCGGCCGAGCACCACAACTTCCTGCACCCCGAGGCTGAGCCGCGGGTGCCCTACGTCACCCGGAAGCTCGCCAACGCGCCCGGCCCCGTCGTCGCCACCACCGACTTCGCCTCCGAGGTCCCCGACCAGATCCGCCAGTTCCTGGACCGCCCCTTCGCCACCTTGGGCGCCGACGGCCACGGCTTCTCCGACACCCGGGCGGCCGCCCGGCGCTGGTTCCACATCGACGTGCACTCCGTCGTCGTCCGCGCGCTGCAGCTCCTCGCCGACGAAGGCCAGGTCGACCGCGACGCGGCCCGCGTGGCCGCCGAGCGGTACCGCCTGCTCGACGTCACCGCCGGCACCACGGGCACCGCCGGTGGCGACTCCTGAGAGCGGTTTCAAGGTAGGTAGCCCAGCAAGGGAAATCCCTGCCGGCACGATCTCCAGCAGGCGTCGGCGCGGCGAGCAGAGTCCAAGGCGAGGACCTGCCTTCCCGACGCGGCCTTCGCGGTCGGACGCTCCTCCTTGCCGTACCGACACCACTGTTGAACCATGGGTTCGGTCCAACGAGGGCGACAGGGCGCAATGAAGGTCTGCTTCGGGTGGCACGACCGGGTCTTGACCGACGAGATCGTCAACGCATCCAGCCACGGCTTCCACCGGAGCACCGACGAGCGACTCGCCGCCTTCACATCCCCGCCTGCTGGTCGTGGGACGGCTCAGCCGACGAGCAAGCCTCGTCCCGGCCGGGGGACCAGGTAGCTCACCCCCCGCGGAGCAGCTCGCCGGTGGGGGTCTGGGAGTCGATCTCGCGCCCGCGCAGGTAGGTCCGTCGTACGACGCCCGACAGCGGCTTGCGGGCGTAGGGGGTGATGGGGTTCTTGTGGTGCAGGCGCGCCGGGTCGACGACGTAGGTCTCGTCGGGGGCGAACACGGACAGGTCGGCGTCGTACCCGAGGGCGATCCGGCCTTTGCGCGGCAGCCGGACGAGCTCGGCCGGCCGCGCCGCCATCCACTCGAGCACCCGGTCGAGGCCGATGCCGCGGCGCCGTGCCTCGGTCCAGACCAGTGACAACCCGAGCTGCAGCGACGACACCCCGCCCCAGGCGACGCCGAAGTCGCCGTTCTCGAGGTCCTTCAGGTCGAGGGTGCTGGGCGAGTGGTCGGAGACGACGCAGTCGATCGTCCCGTCCAGCAAGCCTTCCCAGAGCAGCTCGCGGTTGGCGGACTCACGGATGGGAGGACAGCACTTGTATGCCGTCGCGCCGTCGGGGATCTCCTCGGAGACCAGCGTCAGGTAGTGCGGGCAGGTCTCCACCGTGACCCGAACCCCGTCGCGCTTGGCGGCCCGGATCATCGGCAAAGCGTCGGACGAGGAGAGGTGCAGCACGTGGGCACGGACACCGGTCCGACGGGCACGTTCGATGACCTCGGCCACCGCGACGTTCTCGGCCCCGCGCGGTCGGGACGCGAGGAACCCGTCGTAGTGGGGCCCGTGCGGGGCCGGCGCCTGGTCGATGGTCCGGGAGTCCTCGGCGTGGACGATCATGAGGGAGTCGAACCCGGCCACGACCGCCATGTCGGCTTCCATCTCGTCGGCCTCCAGGTGCGGGAACTCGTCGACACCGGAGGGCAGGAGGAAGCACTTGAAGCCGAAGACGCCGGCATCGTGCAGGGGCCGCAGCTGGTCGACGTTCCCCGGCACCGCTCCCCCCCAGAAACCGACGTCGACGAAGGCCTGAGGTGCCGCCACCGCCTGCTTGAGCTCGAGCGAGGCGACGTCGCAGGTCGGCGGGATGCTGTTCAGCGGCATGTCCACGATCGTGGTGACCCCGCCGGCCGCGGCCGCCCGGGTGGCCGAGGCGAACCCCTCCCACTCGGTGCGCCCCGGCTCGTTGACGTGGACGTGGGTGTCGACCAGGCCCGGCAGCAGCACCTCGTCGTCGGCGAGGTCGACCACCATGGCGCCGACCAGCCCGCTGCCCAAGGCCTCGAAGGCGGCGACCCGGCCGCCCCGGATCCCCACCTCTGCGGCGACCTCGCCGGCGGCGGTCATCACCCGACGGCCGCGGAGCACCAGGTCGTAGCCGCCTCTGCGGCGATCCTCGGCGACCAGCCACTCCTCGGCGATCGTCGCCCCCACCCGACGCAGCAGGGCCGCGGCGTTGGCCATGCTGGCGGCCACGTCGGGCTCCAGCTCGGCCAGCGGGTAGGCCCGGGCGATACCCACCCCGGCCAGCTGGTCGGTGGAGAGCAGGTTCCGCCCCGCCACGGCGACCACGGGACTCCCGGCCCGCGCAGCAGCGCGAGCGACCCCGACGGGCGCCTTGCCCGAGAGGGACTGCTCGTCGAGCGACCCCTCGCCGGTCACCACGAGATCCGCCCCGGCGACGGCGTCGTCGAAGTGGACCAGGTCGAGGACGAGGTCGATCCCGGGTCGCAGCTTCGCACCGAGCAGGGCTAGCGCGACGAAGCCCGCTCCCCCGGCGGCCCCCGCGCCGGGTGTGCCCGCCACGTCCACGCCAGTCCTGTCCGCCACGACCCGCGCCCACGTCGCCAGACCGGACTCGAGCCGCTCGAGGTCCGCGGCCGAGGCACCCTTCTGGGGCCCGAACACCGCTGCGGCGCCGTTCGACCCCAGTAGGGGGTTGTCGACGTCGCAGGCGACGACCACACGGACGCCGTCAAGGCGGGCGCGCAGCGCGCTCAGGTCCATCGCGTGCAGGTCGGCGAGCGCCGCGCCGCCCGGCGGCAGCTCCCGTCCGCTGCCGTCGGTCAGCGACGCGCCCAGCGCCTGGACAAGCCCCGCTCCCCCGTCGGTGGACGCGCTGCCACCCACCCCGAGGACGATGTCGGTCGCGCCGGCGTCGATGGCGGCCCCGATGACGAGGCCGAGACCAAACGTGGACGCGGTCAGCGGCTCGGGCCGGCCCCCGGGCAGCCGAGTCAGGCCGACGACATCGGCCAGCTCCACCACCGCCCGAGAGCCGTCCAGCGCGTATGCCGTGCGCACCGGCAGCCCGGTCGGCCCGACCGCGGTCACGTCCACCCGCTCGAACCCGGCTCCCAACGCGGCGGCGAGCGTGCCGTCTCCGCCATCGGCGACCGGACGGCATACGACGTCGAGGTCGGGACGGACGCCGAGCATCCCCTGAGCAAGTGCCTCGGCGACCTGCGCCGCGGTGAGCGAACCCTTGAACTTGTCGGGGGCGATGACGACGCGCATCGGCGTCAGTCGAGCAGGGCGATGGCGGTGGGTGCGTCCTCGCCCGTCTCGGCCAGCTCTTCGAACTCGGTTACGTTGTCGAGCTCGGTGCCCATGGAGATGTTGGTGACCCGCTCGAGGATGACCTCGACGACCACGGGCACCTTGAACTGGGCCATGAGCTTGCGCGCCTGCTCGAAGGCGTCGGGTAGGGCCTCGGGGTCGAAGACCCGGATCGCCTTGCACCCCAGGCCTTCGACGACCTGCACGTGGTCCACGCCGTAGCCGCCCAGCTCGGGGGCGTTGACGTTGTCGAACGCGAGCGACACCTCGTAGTCCATGTCGAAACCGCGCTGGCTCTGTCGGATCAGCCCCAGGTAGGCGTTGTTGACCAGGACGTGGATGTAGGGCAGGCCGAACTGGGCCCCGACCGCGAGCTCCTCGACCATGAACTGGAAGTCGTAGTCACCGGAGAGTGCCACCACCTCGGTGTCGGGCAGCGCGGCGCGGACCCCCAGCGCGGCCGGGAGGGTCCAGCCCAGGGGGCCGGCCTGGCCGGCGTTGATCCAGCGGCGCGGTCCGTAGACGTGCAGGAACTGCCCGCCGGCGATCTGGGAGAGCCCGATGGTGGACACGTAGCAGGTGTCGCGCCCGAAGGCCTTGTTCATCTCCTGGTAGACGCGCTGCGGCTTGATCGGCACGTTGTCGAAGTTGGTGCGCCGGTGCATGGTCTGCTTGCGCTGCTGGCACTCCTTGACCCACACGCCGTAGTCCGGCAGCGCCAGCGCGGCCTTGCGTTCCCGGGCCGCGGCCACGAACAGCTCCAGCGCGGCCTTGGCGTCGGAGACGATCCCGTAGTCCGGGGCGAAGACCCGGCCGATCTGGGTCGGCTCGATGTCGACGTGCACGAACGTGCGCCCGGCTCGGAACACGTCCAGACCGCCGGTGGCCCGGTTGGCCCACCGGTTGCCGATGCCGAGGACGAAGTCGGACTCCAGGAAGGTCGCGTTGCCGTAGCGGTGAGCGGTCTGCAGCCCGGCCATGCCGGCCATGAGGGGGTGGTCGTCGGGGATCGCGCCCCAGCCCATGAGGGTCGGGATGACCGGGACGGCGAGGATCTCGGCGAGCTCGACGAGCAGGTCGGACGCGTCGGCGTTGATGATGCCTCCGCCGGCGACGAGGACGGGCCGTTGCGCGGCGCAGAGCAGGTCCAGCGCCCGCTCGACCTGCGGCCGGCTCGCGGCGGGCCGGTAGACCGGAAGCGGCGTGTAGGTGTCGGGGTCGAAGTCGATCTGCGCCATCTGGACGTCGAAGGGCAGGTCGAGCAGGACCGGGCCCGGCCGGCCGGAGCGCATCAGGTGGAAGGCCTGCTGGAAGGCGCCGGGCACCTGACCCGGCTCGAGGATCGTGGCGGCCCACTTGGTCACCGGCGCGGCGATGGCCGCGATGTCGACCGCCTGGAAGTCCTCCTTGTGCAGCCGGGCCACCGGAGCCTGGCCGGTGATGCAAAGGATCGGCACCGAGTCCGCGGAGGCGGCATACAGTCCGGTGACCATGTCGGTGCCGGCCGGTCCGGACGTGCCGAGGCACACGCCGATGTTGCCCGCCTTGGCGCGGGTGAAGCCGTCGGCCATGTGGGACGCGCCCTCGACGTGCCGCGCGAGGATGTGCCTGATCCCGCCGTGCCGGCGCATCGCGTCGTAGAAGGGGTTGATCGCCGCCCCGGGCAGCCCGAAGGTCTGGATCGCGCCCTCCAGCTCGAGGATCTTGACGGCCGCGTCGACGGCCCGCATCTTCGTCATGTTCCGCTCACCTTCTGGCCCGAGAGCCGTTCCACGCCACGCAGCAGGGCCGAGTGGTCCAGCCCGCCATCGCCCTGTGCCCGCAGGGAGGCCACGAGCTGGGCGGCGACCGTGCCCAACGGCAGCGCCACGCCCTTCTCCCGCGCCGCGGCAATGACGATGCCCATGTCCTTGTGGTGCAGGTCGATCCGGAAGCCGGGCTCGAACCTCCCGGCCAGCATGCTGGCCCCCTTGCGGTCCAACACGGTGCTGCCGGCCAGCCCACCGCCCAGCACCGCCAACGCCGCCTCCGTGTCGACGCCGTAGGCGCGCAGGAAGACGATGGCCTCCGCCAGCAGCTCGCAGGTCCCCGCCACGATGAGCTGGTTGGCCGCCTTGACGGTCTGGCCGGACCCGGCCGGGCCGACCAGGACGACGGTCGTGCCGAGCGCGTCGAGGATCGGCCTGACCTCGTCGAAGTCGTCCTGCTCACCGCCGACCATGATCGACAGCTTGGCCTCCACGGCGCCGGCCTGCCCGCCGCTGACCGGGGCGTCCAGCACCCGCACACCGGCCTCCCGGCCGGCGACCGCGAGGCTGGCGGCGACATCGGGCCGGATCGAGGACATGTCGACGTGGATGGCGCCCTTCCGGGCGTGGGCGTAGATCCCGTCCTCGCCCAGCGCCAGCGCCTCGACGTCCGGGGAGTCCGGGACCATGGTGATGACGACGTCGGCCTCGCCGACCGCCTCGGCCACGCTGCCCGCTCCCCGGCCGCCCGCCGCGACCAGCTTCTCGACGGGTCCTTGGCTGCGGTTGACGCCGATGACGGTGTGGCCGGCCCGGACCAGGTGCTCGGCCATCGGGCCGCCCATGATGCCGAGACCGATGAACGCGATGGTACTCATAGGATTTCCGCTCTCTCAGAATGGTTGCGGTTCAGGCTGCGGTATGCCGTTCGGCCTGATGTTGCGGGTCAGCCGCGGCGCCCGGTGGGGAGCCAGGCCAGGCTGTCGAGGGTGGTCGTGGTGGGGACGTACTCCAAGGCCACCCGCCCGGCATACCCGCCGAGCTCGATGTCGTGGAGGAGGCGGTCGAGGTCGAGGGTGCCGCTGCCCGGCTCGTGCCGGCCCGGGTGGTCGGCGATCTGAACGTGGGCGATCCGGTGGGGGTATGCCGCGACCGCGGCGTCGAGGTCGTCGCCGTTGTTGGCGAGGTGGAACAGGTCGAGGAGCAGACCGACGTTGTCGGCGTCCACACGGTCGAGAACGGCGACAACGTCGGCGGCGGTGCGCAGCGGGTACGGCTTGGGTCCGCTGACCGGCTCCACCAGGACGGTGCCGCCGATCGCGGCCACCGCCCGGGCTGCGAACGCCAGGTTCTCGACTGCGAGCTCGTCCTGCTGCTGCGGTGTCGCGGTCTCGACCCGGTTGCCGTAGAGAGCGTTGAACGCGGGGACCCCCAGGGAGCGCCCGATCCCGGTCACGACGTCGACGTTGTCACGGAACTCGGCCACCCGCTCGGGCAGCGAGACCACGCCGGCGTCGGGGCCGGCCAGGTCGCCGGCGAAGAAGTTCAGCCCGACGAGCGCGACCCCGGCGTCCTGGACGGCGGCGACGAACGCCGCCACCTCCGCGTCAGCCGGGACCGGCTGGTCGGGCCACGGCCACCAGAACTCTACGGCCGTGAACCCGGCCGCGGTAGCCGCCGCCGGACGCTCGAGCAGCGGCACCTCGGTGAAGAGCAGCGAGCAGTTCGCCGCATACCTGAGATTGTGGTTCATTTCACTCCTTGGAAGTCTCTTTCTGAGATACGAAACTAGCAGGTCAGTTTGTCTACCGTCAACCGCTCACAGGGTGCGCGCTCGAGCATCTGGTCGTCGTCCGTTCCGGCGCACTCGGTGGTCTGCTGGAGATAGAACCTGGACTCCCAGGTGATCCCTCCGGACGGCACGCCGTTCCCGGGGCTCTACCCGCCGGCGAGGTCGCCGGCGTCGGCAGTGGTGGGGTTCCAGGGGTACATCACCCTCGAGGGCACCTTCGTTCTTGGCTGCATCGGTTTCAGGCCGGGCGGCCGGGCTGGCGCTCGCGCGCTCAGTCTGAGGGAGGCGGGACGCCTGTGCTGTCGCGGACGTCACGACGTGCGCAGGAGCCTGTCACCGGCGACCCAGACCCCGGCCGTGTCGGCGACGCCGCCCATGGCGAAGACCTTGGCCAAGGCGTCCTCGGGTCCGTGCGCATGGCTGACGGCCGTCTCGAGCGTGCTGCCGGGCGCCGGCCGCACCCACACCGCGTCGAACTGTTTCCCGACCGACAGGTCACCGACGTCGTCGCCGAGGCCCAGGGCCTCGGCGCCGGCGCGGGTGGCGAGGTAGAGCAGGTGCGCGGACGTCAGCGGCAGGCCCGCCTCCCCAAGCAGCTGCTGGACGAAGTATGCCTGCAGCCCCTCCTTGAGCAGGGAAAGGCCGGTGCCAGCACCGACATCGGACCCGAGGGCCACTCGCACGCCATGCTCGACGTGCCGTCGGAGCGGGAAGTGACCGCTGCCGAGGGCACAGTTGCTCGTCGGGCAGTGCGCGACCCGGGCGTCTCGCGCCGCGAGCAGGGACACCTCGCGATCGGACGCATGGACGTTGTGGGCGAAGACGCTGCGCGGTCCGACGAGGCCGACGCGGTCATAGGTGTCGAGGTAGTCGAGGGACGCCGCGAACAGCCGCGCCACCTGCGCCACCTCCTCCAGGTTCTCGTTGACGTGCGAGGTGAACCAGGCGTCGTCGAGGTCCTTGTAGAGGGCCGCGCACGACTCCAACATGGGATCGGAGGAGGAGATCGAGAAGCGGGGCGTCACGGCATACCGGGTCCTGCCCTTGCCGTGCCATCGTTCGGCGAGCGCCCTCCCCTCGTCGTAGGCGCGAGTGGGCGTCGAGAGCAGCTCCGCGCCAATCCCGCGGTCGCTGACGACGAGGCCCGAGGTGACCCGCAGCCCGACCCGGGTCACCTCCGCGAAGAGGTCGTCGACCGCGCCGGCGAAGTGGGAGCCGAAGACGAGCGCGGTCGTCGTCCCCGCCGCGACGAGGCCGGCGACGAACTCCGTTGCCACGGATCGCGCGTAGGCCGCGTCGGCCAGCCGCGTCTCCTCGGGCAGGGCGCACTGGTCGAGCCACTCGAGCAGCGGCATCCCGAGCGCACCGATGATGCGCAGCTGTGGGTAGTGCACGTGCGTGTCGACGAAGCCGGGCAGGAGCAGACCCCCCCGGAGGTCGACGACGTCCTCGCTCGCGTGCTCGGACGCGACGGCGGCGAAGGCTCCTCGGGCGCGGATGACGCGGTCGGTGACGAGCAGCCCGCCGTCCTGTTCGGAGCGTAGGCGGCCGTCGTTGAAGGGGCTCTGCGGAGTGTCGAGGACCGTGCCTCGGTAAATCGTCACGAGCCGACCTTCTGTCTGGTGGTTCGCTGTCCGGTGACTTTCTGTCCGGTGCGCTCGCGCTCGAAGGTCCGCACGAGGTCGGCGGCAACGCTCACCGCGATAGTGGCCGGGTCCTTGCCGGCGATGTCGGGCAGGCCGATGGGGGTCGTGATCCGCGCCATTGCGGGGTCCGAGTGGCCCTCGGCGGCAAGCCGGACCTGAAAGCGCCGCCATTTCGCCGGCGACCCGATGAGGCCGATCGTCCCCAGGTGCGAGCACCGCAGGGCGACGTCGCACAGGGCGATGTCCTCGGCGTGGTCGTGGGTCATCACGAGGACGTGCGTGCCCTGGGGGACCTGCCCGAGGACCAGCTCGGGCACCGGGGCGTGGTGGACGTGGATCCTGGCGATGGCTCCCGCCGTGACGGCCGCCAGCGCCTCGTCGCTGACGTGGGCGCACCGCGAGTCGACCAGGTGGAGCTCGATGTTGTGGCGGGCCAGGATTCTCGCGAGCTCGACACCGACGTGCCCCGTCCCGAAGATCGCGACCGCGGGGACGACCGCAACCGGTTCGATCAGCACGGTGACCTCGCCGCCGCAGCATTGGACGCCGTGCTCTACCAGGGCTCTTTCGTTGAGGAACAACGACATCAGCTCCGGCGTTCGCTTCGCGGCGGCCAGCATCTCGCGGGCTCGGTCGACGGCGGTCGCCTCGAGGTTGCCGCCGCCGATGCTGTCCCAGGTCGCGTCCGAGGACACAACCATCTTCGCGCCGGCCTCGCGCGGCGCGTGTCCCCGGACGGTGACGAGGGTGACGAGGACCCCGGGCCTGCGCTCACGGCGCAGCGCCTCGACGGCGGCGACCCAGTTCATCGTTCAGGCCCGCGCTGGGGCCGGGCGCTCGTATGCCTCTGACCTCGGGTGCATCGGGTACGCATCGGTGTCGGGCTGCTGGGGGACGACGCCCGGCAGACCATCGGTGACATGGCCGTGCTCGCTCGCCCGGCGAGCCTGTTCGAGTGCCCAGTAGACCGCCTCCGGTGTCGCTGGGGAGGGTAGGTCGACGCTCGTGCCGTGCGGCCCGAACGCGGCGGCCGCCTGACGCAGCGCCTCGCGGACCGAGAAGGCGAGCATGAGCGGTGGCTCGCCGACAGCCTTGGACCCGTAGACCGCGCCGTCCTCGTGGGCGCCCTCGAGAAACGCGACGTTGAAGACCTCCGGCATCTCCGAGAAGCTCGGCAGCTTGTAGGTGCTCGCCGCCTGAGTCGCGAGTCGGCCTCGGTTGGGGCCGTCGCTCTCGTCCCAGCGCAGGTCCTCGAGGGTCAGCCAGCCGGCGCCCTGGACGAACCCGCCCTCGATCTGCCCGATGTCGACGAGCGGCGACAGGCTGTCGCCGACGTCGTGGACGATGTCGACACGCCGGGTCCGGTACGCGCCGGTGAACCCGTCGACCTCGACTTCCGCTGCCGCGACGCCGTAGGCAAAGTACTTGAACGGCTCGCCCTGCATTGTCGAGGAGTCCCAGTGGAGGCCTTCGGTGCGGTAGTAGCCGGCCGCGAAGAGCTGGACCCGGCGGAAGTAGGCGGTCTTGACCAGCTCGTCCCAGGGGATGCTCGCGCTCGTGTATGCCACTCCCCGGGCCTCGCCGTCGGCGATCCGGACGTCGGCGGACGAGATGCCGAGCGTCTGCGCCGCGACGTCGAGCAGCCGCGCCCGGACCTGCTCGCAGGCGTTCTTCACCGCTCCGCCGTTCAGGTCGGCACCCGAGCTCGCAGCGGTGGCAGAGGTGTTCGGCACCTTGTCGGTGCGCGTCGGGGCGAGCCTGACCTTGTCCAGCGGGATCCCGAGTGTCGTCGCCGCGACCTGGAGCATCTTCGTGTGCAGGCCCTGGCCCATCTCGGTGCCGCCGTGGTTGATGAGTACCGAGCCGTCCTTGTAGACGTGGACGAGGGCGCCCGCCTGGTTGAACGCGGTGAGGTTGAAGGAGATCCCGAACTTGACCGGCGAGATCCCGATCGCCCGCTTGGTGTGGGAGTGCTCGACGTTGAACCGGGCGATCTCCTCGCTCCGGCGCCCGATGTCGGCGCTGGCCATGACCTGGTCCCAGGCCGCCGCGACGCGTTCGGGGTGGCGCACGGGCTGGCCGTAGGGCGTGGTCTGCCCGGGACTGTAGAAGTTGCGCCGCCGCAGAGCCATGGGGCCGATGCCGAGCAACGGCGCGCACCGGCCGAGGATGTCCTCGATGACGATCATCCCCTGCGGTCCACCGAAGCCCCGGAACGCGGTCTGGGAGGTCTTGTTGGTCTTCGCGATCCTGCCGTTCACCCGGGCGTTGGGGATCCAGTAGGCGTTGTCGATGTGGCAAAGCGCCCGTGCAAGAACGGGTTCCGACAGGTCGAGGCTCCAGCCGCCGTCCGAGGTCAGGGTCGCGTCGAGCGCCTGCAGCCGCCCGTCCGCATCGAAGCCGACCCGCCACTCGGCATGGAACCCGTGGCGCTTGCCGGACAGCGTGATGTCGAGGGTGCGGTTCAGGCGAAGCCGCACCGGCCGCCCGCTGAGTGTTGCTCCGAGTGCCGCGATCGCGGCGTACCCGTGCGGTTGCATCTCTTTGCCGCCGAAACCCCCACCCATTCGCAGGCATTGGACGGTGACGGTGTTGTTGCTCAGGCCGAGGACGTGGGCGACGATCTCCTGCGTCTCGGACGGGTGCTGGGTGCTGCTCTGGACGAAGACCTGACCGTTCTCGTCGACCAGGGCAAGGGCGCAGTGGGTCTCGAGGTAGAAGTGCTCCTGCCCCGCGTAGTCGAGCTCGCCGCTGAAGACGTGCGCAGAGCCCCCGAGCGCGCCCTCGACGTCGCCTCGCTCCATGTGCGGTTGGGCGCCCTGGAAGCTGTGCGCGGCGATCGCCTCGCGGACGGAGACCAGCGACGGCAGCGGCTCGGCCTCGACGACGACTGCGGCGGCTCCAAGCCGGGCCGCCTCGAGCGTCTCGGCGAGAACCCACGCGACGGCGTGGCCGAAGTACATGACCTCGTCGGGGAAGAGCGGCTCGTCGCTCTTGACACCCGCGTCGTTGACGCCCGGGACGTCGGCGGCGGTGAGCACCCGGACCACGCCGGGGACGTCGAGGGCGGGAGCGGTATCGAGTCGGGTCACCCGGGCGTGCGCCTGCATGACCTGGACGGGGTATGCGTGGAGACAGCCCTTCGTGCGGCCCACCAGGTCGTCGGTGTAGAGGGCCTCGCCGGTGACGTGGAGTGCCGCGCTCTCGTGCGGGATCGCCGCTCCGACAACGGAGTTGGCCGGTCGTTCGGACAGGGCGCTCATGCTCCCACCTCTGGTTTCTGGCCCGGGTGCCGGGCGTGCAGCTTGAGCAGTGACGTGCCCAGCATCGCGCAGCGGTAGGCTGCGCTCGCGCGGTGGTCATCGAGCGGTGTGCCCTCCGATCGAAGCACTGCCGCGGCCTCCTCCACGGTCGACCGGCTCCACGGCCGGCCTTGGAGGGCCGCCTCAGTGGCCAACGCCCGGACCGGGGTGGCCGCCACACCTCCGAGCCCGATCCGCGCGGTGGAGACCACGCCGTCCTCGACGTGGATGGCGAACCCGATGGCGACGCTCGAGATGTCGTCGAAACGCCGCTTGGCGATCTTGTGGAACGCGGTGATCTCGGCCAACGGCAGCGGGATCCGGACGGCCCGGATGAGCTCGTCGGCGCGTCGGACCGACTGGCGGTAGCCCGTGAAGTAGTCGGCCAACGGGACCTCGCGCTCGCCGTCCTTCGACGCCAGGACGATGACGGCCTCGAGCGCGAGCAGCGCCGGTGGCGCGTCGCCGATGGGCGACCCAGTGCCGAGGTTGCCCCCGAGCGTCGCGCCGTTGCGGATGAGCCGCGAAGCGAACTGCGGGAAGAGCTCGCTGAGCAGAGGGACCCTGCCGCCCAGCCGGTGCTCGACCTCCGTGAGGGTCAACGCGGCCCCGAGCTCGATGACGTCGTCGCCGACCTCGAAGGACCGCAGCTCAGGGACCTGGTCAACCGCGATGGCGTAGGCCGCCCGGATGCCGCGGATGTTGACCTCCACGCCCCAGTCGGTCGACCCGGCGACGAGGACCGCCTCGGGGTGCGTGCCCAGCAGGTCGAGCGTCTCGGCCAGCGATGTCGGGCGGACGAACTCGCCGTCCGACGCCGACAGGAAGGTACGCGCGGGCTTGGGCGGCCGCGCGGCGAGTCGGGCCGCGAAGGCATCGTCCGCGCTCGGCAGGCCCAGGGCAAACGCCGCGTCCCTGATCGGGCGGTAGCCCGTGCAACGGCACAGGTTCCCGCTCAGGGCGTGCAGGTCGAAGCCGTTCGGACCGTGCTCGTGCTCCCGGGTCTCGGCGCTCTCGCGCGGGTCGAGGTCGTCCGCCATGGTGGCGTGGGCCGGGCCGGGGGTCCGGTCGGCGCGGTAGTACTCAGCGGCCATGCTGCAGATGAACCCTGGCGTGCAGTAGCCACACTGGGACCCGCCTCGCACGGCCATCTCGTGCTGGACGGGATGGAGGTCGGTCGCGGTGCCCAGACCCTCCGCCGTGACGACCTCCTGGCCGTCGAGGGTGGCGACGGGGATGAGGCAGGCGTTGATCGCGGTCCACTGGGTCCGCGTCGGGTTTGCGTAGTCCGGTCGCGCGACCAGGACCGAGCATGCGCCGCACTCCCCCTCGGCGCAGCCCTCCTTGGCGCCCGTCAGGCCGATGTCTCGCAGCCAGTTCAGGGCGGTCATGTTGGCGGCCACGCGCCCGACGGTGCGGGCCTGACCGTTGACGATGACCTCCATGGCGGATGTGGGCAGCACGCTCGTGTCAGTCATCTGCACTCCTCTCTCGCAGCCGTATCGCCGGCGATGTTTCGTTGAACAGCGGTGGATGTCACAGCGCACCTGCGTCCCGAGCCCGGTCGAGGAGCTGCCGGCTCGCTGTCGCCGAGCGACGCGCGATGGCCTCCTCCTCGACGGTGACCAGCCGATCCCGCTCGACGACAGGCAGACCTCCGACGAGGAGCAGCTCGAGCGGAGGGCGGTCGGCGAGGACCAGCGCGGCCACCGGGTCGACGATGTCGACGTGCGGGAGTGTGTCGACCCGCCAGAGCGCGAGGTCGGCCTGCTTGCCGACCTCGAGCGAGCCGATCTGGTCGTGCCAGCCGAGTACCCGGGCGCCCCCCATCGTCGCCACCTCGAGCGCGTCGCGGACGCTGAGCGCCTGCGGGCCGCCCGTGGCGCGGGCCATGAGCAGGGCGTGACGGGCCTCCTCGAGCAGCGAGCTCGCCTCGTTGGACGCCGCCCCGTCGACGCCGAGGCCGACGGGGACTCCGGCGTCACGAAGGTCGCGGACCCGGGCGATCCCCGCCCCGAGGCGGGCGTTCGACGAGGGGCAGTGCGCGACACCGGTGCCCGACGCGGCCATCGAGGAGATCGCCGCGTCGTCGAGGTGGATGCCATGCCCGAACCAGACGTCGTCGTCGAGCCAGCCCAGCGAGTCCATGTAGTCCACCGGCCCGCAGCCGAACCGGTCGCGGCAGAACGCGTCCTCGTCGAGCGTCTCGGCGAGGTGCGTATGCAGTCGGACGTGCTTGTCGCGGGCCAGCGCCGCGGCCTCCTTGAGCAACGTGCCGGTCACCGAGAAGGGCGAGCACGGGGCGACGCCGACCCGCAGCATCGCGTCGGGTGACGGGTCGTGGTAGCGGTCCACCGCCTCCGTCGTCGCCGCGAGGATGGTGTCGAGGTCCTCGACGACGTGGTCCGGTGGCAGGCCGCCGGACGACCGACCGAGGTCCATCGAGCCCCGAGTCGGCATGAACCGCAGGCCGACAGCTCGAGCGGCCTCGATCTCCGCGTCGAGCAGGTCACCCCCATCTGTGGGAAAGACGTAGTGGTGGTCCATCGACGTCGTGCATCCGGTCCGGGCGAGCCACCCGAGGCCGGCCGTCGCAGCCGCCGACACCGACTCCTCGTCGATGCAGCCCCACACGGGGTAGAGCGTCGTCAGCCATTCGAAGAGCGTCGCGTCGACAGCGAGCCCCCGGGTCACCCACTGGTACAGGTGGTGGTGGGTGTTGACGAGGCCGGGGGTGAGCACGCACCCCCGCCCGTCGACGACCCGAGCCCCGGCCACCTCGGGGGCGGGCCCTTCGCCCACCACCGAGATTCGCCCGCCGTCGACGACGAGATGCCCACGGGCATACTCGCTCCGACCGGGGTCCATGGTCACGACCGTGCAGCCCTCGACAACGACAGCGGTGGGTGTGCTCATCGGCGCTGCCGCGCGCTGTGGATCGGGTCCGCGCCGGCGAGCAGGTCGTCGAAGCGGTGCATCGCGATCCGCGAGATCTCGACGAGCGCCGTGGCGTGCTCCTGGGCGGGCGAGTTCTGCAGGCGCTCGCGGCCCTCGGCGAGGATCTTCTCGAAGGACGACCAGTCGCGCACGGAGATCACGAGGGGGAAGCCGAACCGCTCGCGGTAGTCAGAGGTCAGCGTGCCGAGCTCCTCGTGCTCGGCGTCGCGCAGGATGGTCAGCCCCAGCGAGGCCTGCTCGGCGGCCGAGCTCTCGCCGGTGAGACCGCCGGCGACGGCAGCCGACCCGAGGTCGGGGTAGGACGCGATGAGGTCGCTCTCCTCCTCGTCGGTCGAGGAGAACAGCGCCTGCTGGAAGGATCGGCGCAGGTCGGGCGTGTCCGCGAACGGCCGCCGCTGCCAGGCCTGCTCGACCGCCCAGGAAGGGCCCTGGAAGATCGACCCGAAGGTCTGCTTGAACTCCTCGAGGCTCATCTCATTGACCTGGTCCAGCCGGATGGAGTCGCCAGGGGTGCCTGCCACGGCGGGACCCCGGTCCTTGCCGACGTGGTGGAAGACGTAGTTGAGGAGGATCGCGACGAGGCTGCCCAGGGTGATGCCGCTGCCGAAGATGATCTGCGCCCAGCTGGGGACCGCCTTGGCAACGTCGGGCTGGACCGTGACGTAGACGGCGAGCCCGAGCGCGGTCGACACGATGACGACGTTGCGGTGGTCGTGGAAGTCGGCCCGCGACAGGGTCTGGATGCCGACGACCGCGACGGTGGCGAACATCGCGAGGGCCGCGCCGCCGAGCACCGGGTGCGGGATACCGGCGACAATGGCCCCGGCCTTCGGGATCAGGCCGATGACGATCATGATCGCGCCTGCCATCGCGACGACGTAGCGGCTGCGGACGCGGGTGAGGCGCACCAGGCCGACATTCTCGGCGAAGCAGGTGTAGGGGAAGGAGTTGAAGACGCCGCCGATCATCGTCGCCAGGCCGTCCGCGCGCAGGGCGCGGGCGATGTCGTCCTTGGTGATCCGCTTCTCGACGATCTCACCCGTTGCAAAGACGTCACCCGTCGTCTCGACTGCCGTGATGAGCATGACGACGACCATCGAGACGATCGCGGCGAACGAGAACTTGGGGATCCCGAAGAAGAACGGCGTCGTGACCCCGAACCACGCCGACTCGCTCACGGAGTCGAAGTGCGAGTCGCCGAGGATCCAGGCGATGCCGGTGCCGACGACGAGGCCGACGAGCACGGCGACGGTAGCCATGAAGCCCTTGAAGACGCGCTGGATGATGACGATGAGCGCCAGGGTGCCCATCGCGTAGGCGAGGTTCTTCCCGCTCGTCGGGTCCATGGTCGCCGCGCCGCCGACCGTGTCGGCCGCCGCGACGGGCAGCAAGGCGATGCCGATGATCGTGATGACCGAGCCGGTGACGACTGGCGGGAAGAACTTGATGAGCCTGCTGAAGTACGGTGCGATGAAGAGGGTGAAGAGGCCGGCGATGATGACGGCGCCGTAGATGACGAGCAGCCCATCCGTCCCCCCGCCCGCGGCGAGGCCGATGGCGATCATCGGGGAGACGGCGGTGAACGTCACCCCCTGGAGCAGCGGCAGCCTGACGCCGACCTTCCAGAAGCCGACCGACTGGATAATCGACGCGATTCCGCAGGTAAACAGGTCAGCGTTGATGAGGTGGATGAGCTGCGCGGTGTTCAGGCCGATCGAGTTCGCGAGGAGGATCGGGACGATGACGGCGCCGGCGTAGAAGGCGAGGACGTGCTGAAAGCCATAGACGAACAGCTTCGGCACGGGGAGGACCTCATCGACCGGGTGCACGGGCAGTTTGGGCTTGGGTCGGTCGACAACGGGTGCAGCAGTCATCTCACACCGATTCCTCTCTGGGGATCGCTATACTCTCGGGATGCGGAATTCGGTTTACGAATGACGGAACACTAGGGGCCTTCGACCCCAAGCGTCAACGGTTTCGCCGAACATCGCCCCAGGCGTCCGGCATCTTCGGCCGCTACGGGTACCGCGATGGCGTCTCCCTCTGGTTCCGCGGGATCTTCTCCCTCCGGCCCGGACGCCAACCTCATCGGCGCCGCGCCGGTCGGCTTCCAGATCCACGGGATCGTCGCGTTCGCCCTCATTGCACTCTGGCCGTTCACCCGCCTCGCCCACGTCTTCAGCGCCCCGGTCGGCTACCTCACCCGCCCCGCCCTCGTCT
>JBBRZC010000021.1:0-30140 GCA_038237075.1 Actinomycetales bacterium | reverse complement strand
TCGCCGAGCACCGGCCGGTGTCGACGATGGTCATCGTCGCGGGTCTGCTCCACGCCGACATGCGGGTCGAGGTGGAGGTCGAGGCGGTCCTGCCCCGGGGCGACCGCCCATGAGTGGCCCGGTGGGCCCGGGGGGTGCGCTTCCCCGCGAGGGCACGCCTGTCGGCGGCGGAGCGGTCGGCGGCGGAGCGGCCGACTCTGGCGGTATGCCGTGGTGGGGCCGGGCGCTGACCGGCGCTCGCTTCGACGCTGACACCGGGGCTGCCGACCCGCGCCTCGTGGAGGCCCTGAAGCGCAGCCGCGCCGCACCGTCCGCGGACCACGACCTCGAGCTCATGGAGCTCGTCGCCGCGGCGCGGTGGATCGTGCCCGTCGTCGCGGCACCCGGCGAGACCGGCGAGGTGGCTGGCCGGGTCGTCGAGACCACGACGGAGATGGCCGTCGTCACCCTCACCGCCCCCGACGGGCAGCGGGCCCTGCCGGTGTTCACCGGCTCGGCGGCACTGGCCGCCTGGGCCCCCGCCGCGCGCCCCGTGCCGGTCGCCGCGGCCCGGGCGGCACAAGCCGCGGTGGCGGAGGGCTGCGCCGTGGTCGTCGTCGACGTCGCCGACGAGCACGCCTGCGAGCTGCGCCCGAGCATGGTGTGGGCCCTGGCGCAGGACCGCGCCTGGGTGCCCGCCCACCGCGACCCCTTCGTCGCCCGGTCGGTCTCGCAGGCCCTCGAGACCGAGCCTGGCGTCGTCTGGCACGAGCTCGGCGAGGGCGACACCCCCGGCTCCGGGGTGCTCCGAGTCGTCCTCGGCATCCGGCCGGGCCTGGACCAAGGCGGCGTCGAGGCTCTCGCGACCCGGGTCGGCGAGCGCCTCGCAACCGACGGCGAGCTGCGGGCCCGGGTCGACGGGCTGGCCTTCGCGCTGGCCCAGGCCGAGAGGGACGCGCCGTAGGCAGTGGTGTGGGAGCGGCCACGCGGCGCCCCTACAACTGCACAGAACGTGTAGTCCGTACGTACGACTGAAATCGGGGTGACCGAAGCCCGTGACCAGCTCGGCGACTGGTCAACCGCGCCGCGTACGGCGACGAACGCATCGTGCTCACCCGGCATGGCTGGCCCGTCGCGGCACTGGTACCGATCGCGGTGCTCCACGAGATCGAGGACGCCGAGGACGCTGCTGACCTGGGGGCGGCCCTGGCGGCGGCCAACGAAAGCGGCCCGAACGCCACACGCCCAAGTGCTGGCCGACCTCGTGGCTGACGAGTCGCGGACATCGCCTAGCGAGTGAGCTCCGCAATTGAATGGAAGCCCTCTGCCCTTAAGGAGATCCGGCGGCTAGACCCGACCGTCCGCAGGCGTGTCCTCGATGCGGTCACCGCCCTCGGCGTGGACCCTCGGCCTCCTGGTTCGGTGACCTTGGCCGGCTTCCCGGGGGGCGGCGCATCCGCGTCGGCGGCTACCGCCTCATCGACGAGGCACACGACGACGCTCTTGTCGTCCTCGTACTCCGAGTCGGATCCCGAGGCAGCGTCTACCGCCGCCTGGACGAGTAGCCCGTCCCACACGGCGATGGTCACGCGACGCCGCGGTCTGTTACTCGGGTTGCGGGACGAGCTCGTCGCGCCGGGCGGTGAGGTAGGCGCGTTCCGGCTGGTTCTGGGTGAGCCGGGCGGCGGCGTCGAAGGCTTGTCGGGCCTCGGCTCCTCGCCCGAGGCGGGCGAGCAGATCGCCGCGGACGGCGTGGAACAGGTGGTAGCCGCCGACATCCAGGTCGTCGACGAGGCGCAGTGCCGCGGCTGGTCCGTCGACCTCCGCCACCGCGACCGCGCGGTGGAGTGCCACGACCGGGCCGGGGTCGAGGCGGGCCAGCTGGTCGTAAAGGGCCAAGACCTGGTGCCAGTCGGTCGCGGGGTCGGTGTGGACGGCGTTGACCGCGGCGAGGAGCTGGTATCGGCCGGGGTTGTTGCGGCGCAGGCAGGCACGGACGATCGCCCGGCCCTCCGCAACGAGGTCAGCGTCCCACAGCGATCGGTCCTGGTCGGCGAGCCGGACGAGTGCACCGTCGGCGTCGGCACGCGCGTCGCGCCGTGCCTCGGTCAACAGCATCAGCGCGAGCAGTCCCGCGGCCTCCGCCTCGTCAGGCATCAGCTTGACGAGCAGCCGGGCGAGCCGGATCGCCTCGACGCACAGGTCGGCGCGGGTGAGCTCGCCGCCCGAGGTCGCGACGTAGCCTTCGTTGAAGATGAGGTACAGCACGGCGAGCACCGCGCCGAGGCGTTCGGGCAGGTCAGCATCGCGGGGCACCCGGTAAGGGATGTGCGCGTCGCGGATCTTCGCCTTCGCGCGGACGACGCGCTGGGCCATCGTCGCCTCGGGAACAAGGAAGGCACGGGCGATCTCGGGCGTGGTCAACCCACCGAGCAGGCGCAGGGTGAGGGCAACTCGGACGGGCATGGCCAGGGCGGGATGGCAGCAGGTGAACATCAGCCGCAGCCGGTCGTCGCTCACGGCGCCCTCCTCGACGGGCTCGGCCGCGGCATACACCACCGCTGCGGCGGCGTGCTTGTGCTCCCGGGCAGACTCGCGGCGCAGCCGGTCGATCGCCCGGTGACGGGCGGTGGTGATGATCCAGCCGGCTGGGCTGGGCGGCGCGCCCTCGTCCGGCCAGCGTTGGAGAGCGGTCTCGAACGCGTCGGCCACCGAGTCCTCGGCCAGGTCGATGTCGCCGAGCACGCGGACCAGGACGGCGACGGCTCGGCCGTACTCGGCGCGGAAGACGCTCGCGATCTGTTCCGGGGTCATCGCGTCAGAACGGTGCGACGTCCTGGAACGGGCGGACCTCGATCGGCAGTGTCGTCGCAGCGGCGGCCTTGCGCCCCCACGCCAGGGCCAGGTCGAGGTCGGACGCGGTGATCACCCAGAAGCCGCCGATGTGCTCCTTGCCTTCGAGGTAGGGGCCGTCGGTGACCATGCCGTCGGCTCGTACGACCGTGGCGCTGCTCGGCGCGTGCAAGCCACCGGTGAAGACCCAGGAGCCGCTCTCGCGCAGGTCGTCGTTGAGCCGGTTCAGCTCGACGCCGATCCGGGCCATCGTGTCGGCGTCGGGCACGCCGCCGTCGGGCTGGTAGATCGAGAGCAGGTACTGCGGCATGGCCCTTCCCCTCACCGACGGGTGTACCGGGCGATGATCACGCCCTTGGTGGTCGTGACGCTACCGGTGAGGTCGAGCTCGGTCAGCGGGGCTGGGCCCTCGAACAGCCGGGTCCCCCTGCCCAGGGTCAGCGGGTGGATCAGCAGCGTGTAGTGGTCGACCAGGCCGGCCGCGTGCAGGGTCCGGACCAGTGACGCGCTGCCGACGACCGCCAGGTCACTGCCGGGCTGGGCCTTCAGCTCCATCACCATGTCGACGGCGTCGCCGCCCAACAGCACCGAGTTCTGCCAGGCGTCCGCGTCCTGCAGGGTCGTCGAGACGACGTACTTGGTGACCGCGTTCATATAGGCGGTGAACGGGTTGCCGTCGGTCGCCCCGGCCCATGCAGAGATGAAGTCCTGCCACGTGCGGCGGCCGAACAGCATGTCCCCCGCCCCCGCCATGCCCTTGCCCATCTCCCGGCCCAGCACCTCGTCCTGGTACCGCTGACCCCAGCCACCATCCGTGAAACCGCCACGGGTGTCCTCGTCCGGGCGACCCAGGCCCTGGACGACGCCGTCGAGAGTCACGCTCATCGTCACGCCGATCGATCGCATCGCGAAGCTCCTTCGTCTGCGGGACGCACTGTGGCGACCCCGTCACCCCCTATACGAACGGCCACCGACGAAATCGACGTCACGGCGAGGGCACGTCTGCGACCCGCCGGAGGCCGGAGAGCGTTGCACACGCGCGGCTCACGTCGCGAGGAAGCCCAGCGGCGCGGGGTGCGTGTCGAGGACCCTTGCGGGGTCGGTGCCGAGCACGGTGGCGAGCAGCTCGCCGTAGACGGCCCGGAAGTCGGTCGTCGTCCGCAGGTCGCCGTCGTCGAGGTCGGTCAGGGAGGGCTGGTCCCCGTGGAACCCGCCCCTGACCCTGTCGCCCATGACGAACACGGGGCCCGCGGTGCCGTGGTCGGTGCCCTCGGAGGCGTTGGCCTTCACCCGGCGCCCGAACTCGGAGTAGGCCATGACGACGACGTCCGCCGCCCGGGCGTGACCGGCCAGGGCGGTCCCGAACCCGGTCAGGGCCCGGTCCACGCTCGTGAGCTGGGCCTGCTGCGCCACGAGCTCGTCAGCGTGCGTGTCGAACCCGCTCACCGACACGGCATACACGCGGGTCGGGGCACCAGCCTGGATGCACCTGGCCACGAGGTCGAGCTGGGTGGCCAGCGACGACCGGTCACCCGGCCCGGTCGACGTGCCGCCGCCGAGCGCTGGGGCGAACGTGGCCTCGACTCTCTGCACGGCGGCGTAGGACGCGGCGACCTGTGCCGCGGCCTGCGTGTCGGCGGGGTCGGGCCTTGCGAGCAGGCCGATGACCGCGTCACCCGACGGCGCCCGGCGCCGCGCCGGCCCCGTCGACAGCGCGGCCGCGGTCGACGTGTTCCCTACCGCCAGCGGCGGTAGGACGTCGCCGATGTTGAGGGCCAGCAGCGGGTCGCCGCCAGCGACGTCGAGCCAGCGCCCGATCCAGCCGCTCGGCACCGGTGTCTGCGGCGACGCCGTCTGCCAGATGTCCATGGACCGGAAGTGGCTGTGGTCGGGCCGGGGGTAGCCGACGCCCCGGATGACCGCGAGCCTGCGGTCCTGCCAGAGCTGGGCGAGGCCGGTGAGCCCGGGGTTGAGGCCCAGCTCGGCGTCGAGGTGCAGCACCTTCTCCGGCGGGTAGGCGAGCCCCGGGCGGGCGTCGTGGTAGGCCGGATCGGCATACGGGACAACGGTGTTCAGCCCGTCGTTGCCTCCATACATCGTCACGAGCACGAGGATCGGGGTCCCGGGGGTCAGCGGCGTGGACGCCGCTCGCTGCATGACGTCCTCCCACCCGACCCGCGCCGCGCCGGCGAGCAGTGCGGTCGCGCCGACGACGCCGGACGCGCGTAGGAGGGTGCGCCGGGTCAGGCCGTCCATGGGGCGGTCGGGTCGCGTCGGGGCAGGAGTCATCAGCTCACCAGGTATTCCGGGCTGACCAGGGCCGTCGCGACGAGCTGCGCCGGGTCCTGGGCGACGGTCCGCAGCGCGGCGGCGGTGCGGTCGGACAGGTGCGAGATGCCCAGCACGTGGGCGACGGTGTCGAGGCGCGCGGCGGCGGAGGGTGCGCTCCGCACCTCGGCGAGGTCGGCGCGGGCGACGACGCGGCGGGCCGCCTCGAGGCGGGTGGCCGCGGATGCGGTCGACAGCCAGGCCTGTCCCGACGGCCAGCCGGCGACGCTGGGCGGCGCGAACGGGGTCTGCCCCAGCGCCTTCAAGACCGGCAGGAACGAGCCGACGGTCGCCGCGTCCCGTGGGATGCGCAGCGCCCGCGCGGCACCGACGAGCCACTCGACCGGCGTGACCACGAGCGTGCCGGCCTCGGACGCGAGGTGCGGGTCGGTGAGGAGGGCGGTGAACATCGCCGAGAGGTCGCGCCCGACACCGTATGCCGCGACGGCCCGGGCGAGGCTCTCGGGCGGCGGTGGCGCGGGGGAGACGAGCCACCGCCACCACCGGGTCACGAGGTAGGCAGCCGCGGCGGGCGCCGCCAGGAGCACCTCGACGAGCTCGCCCGCACCCAGGGTGGCGCTGTGACCGAGGACCGTCTTGACCCCGGCGTCGTGGCGCCGGGGGACGCGGGTCGTCGTCCCGTCGGCCGCGACGACCCAGCCGCTCAGCGCCCGGGCACCCTGCCTGACGTCCTGCTCGGTGTAGCCGCCGCCGTGGCCGAGGGTGAAGAGCTCGATGAGCTCGCGGGACAGGTTCTCGTTGGGGGCCTTGGCGGTGTTGGAGGCCCCGTCGAGCCAGCGCAGCATGGCGGCGTCGGTGACCATGGCCGCCGTGAGGTCGGTGAAGGACCCGCGGCCGAGGCGACGCAGGGTCTCGTTCTGCGCGAGCATGAGCCGGGCGACCCGGACCTTCTGCACCGACGTCGCGAAGTGCTGGTGCCAGCCGAGGGTGAGCTTCTCGGTGAGGGGGTGCTCGACCGCGACCATCCGTTGTAGCCACCAGACGGTGAGTCGGCGGTCCTGGTCGGCGCGGGCCTGGCTCCGGGCCCGGCGGGCGGCGGTGTCGGCGTCCTTGCGCAGCGGCGGCGGGACGGGCAGGTCGGGCGGCGGGGTGGCCGCCACTCCCGGGTCGGTGGCCGGGTCGAGGGCCAGCTCGTCCCGCAGCCAGGCGTCGACGCCGAGCCGCTCGACCGCGTCGACCTCGGCTGGGGTGGCCCCGAAGCCAGCGCGACGCACGAGGCGCGTCAGCGCTGTTCGCTCTCCGGTGGTGGTCATGCTCCCAGCGTGACCACCGCATGTTCGAGCCGGGTCAGCGTGCGGTCAGGACGTGACGGGCAGGGCGGTGATGGTCAGGAGGTGACGGTCAGGAGGTGATGGTCAGGAGGTGACGGTCAGGAGGTGACGGTCAGTGCGGCGACCGGCAGCAAGGGGAGCCGGATGGTGAACCGGGCCCCGCCCTCGGGGGCGTGGCCGGCCTCGATGTTCCCGTCCATTCGCTCGACGAGGCGGTGCACGAGGGCGAGCCCCAGCCCGGTGCCGACCTGGCGCACGCCGCGGTAGCGCTCGTAGAGCACCGAGCGCTCGAAGGCGACCGGCAGGTCGTCGTCGGTCAGACCGGGTCCTCCGTCGCGGACCTCGAGCACGGCCCTGCCACCCTCGGGCCGCAGCGAGACGACGACCGGCGCGTCTCGTGGGGTGACCCGCAGCGCGTTCTCGAGGAGCCCGTCCAGCGCCTGGCGCAGCCGCTGGGCGTCGGCGTGGACGAGCAGCACCTGGGCTCCGACCTCGGCCCGGAACGGCACCCCGACCGCGGCGCAGCGGTGCTCCCAGGTCTGCGCGGTCCGGCGCACGAGGTCGACCAGGTTGACGGTGACCGGGTTCAGGCTGAGCTGGGCGCCGTCGAGCCGGGCCAGGTCGAGCAGGTCGGCGACCATCCGCTCGAGGCGCGTCGCCTCGTCACCGATGACGGTGCCGACCTCGCGCAGCCGGTCGGGGGGCACGACCCCGTCGGCGAGCGACTCGGCATACCCGGTGATGGCGGTCAGCGGCGTCCGCAGGTCGTGCGAGACCGAGAGGAGGAACTCGCGCTGGCGCGCCTCGGAGCGGGACAAAGCGGTGGCGAGCCGGTTCACGGACCGCGCCACCTCGGCCACCTCCCTCGGGCCGGTCTCCGGGACGGCCACGTCGCGAGCGCCCTGGGCGAGCGCTCCGGCGGCGGCCGCAGTGCGCTTGAGCGGCAGCGACAGCCGCCAGGCCACGAGCAGCCCGAGGGTGACCGCCACGAGCCCGGTGACGAGGAGTGACCAGCCGAGCTGGCGCAGCGCCTGACCGGCCAGCGCCACCGCGTCACCGCGTCGCTGGGCGAGGACGAGCCCTCCGGCCGCGGTCGGCCGCGCCTCGACGAGCAGCGCCCCCTCGTCACGTGGTAGCCGCAGCGAGAGGGAGGAGCCGGCGACCAGGGCTCGAACCTGTGCGGTCGTCAGCGCCCTCACGGCAAGGGGGTCGCCGACGACGACCGGCGTCCCGCTGGCCGGTGCCCGGACAACGCCGATCTGCACCCCGATGGTCTGGAGTGCCCGGCGGGCCCGCGCCTGGCCGGCGGCGGCGCTGGTGGCCGCACCGGCCGTGGCCTGCGCCTCGTCCGCGATGGCGGCCAGGGTCGCCCGTGCGGTCTGCTCGCTGGCGCGCTGGAGCAGGTTGACGCTGATGACCCCTCCCGCGAGCGAGGTGAGGAGGGCGATGGACACGGCGAGCAGCGAGATCCGCATCGCGAGCGACGGACGTCCCGGCCGCCTCACCGCCGGGCGCCCGCGCGGGGCTGCCGGGCGGCATACCCGACCCCGCGGACCGTCCTGATGACGTCGTGGGCGCCGAGCTTGGCGCGCACCTGGGCGACGTGGACGTCGACGGTGCGCTGCCCGGCCGCGGAGTCGTAGCCCCAGACCTGACGCATGAGGTGGTCTCGGGTGAAGACCCGCCCCGGCGCGGCCATGAGGTGGGCCAGGAGGTCGAACTCCGTTGCGGTGAGCGCGACCTCGTCGTCGCCGGCATACACCAGCCGCTGCAGCGGCAGACACCGCACGTCCCCGCAGACGAGAGCCTCCTCGTCGACCGGGGCGGGCCGGGGCGCGGTGCGGCGCAGCACGCTGCCGATGCGGGCGATGACCTCGCGCGGCGAGAACGGCTTGGTGACGTAGTCGTCCGCGCCGAGCTCGAGCCCGACCACCCGGTCGACCTCGTCGTCCCGCGCCGTGACGAAGAGCACCGGAACCCAGTTGCCCTCGGCCCGCAGAGCCCGGCAGACCTGTATGCCGTCGAGCCCGGGGAGGCCGATGTCGAGCAGGACCACGGCGGGCTCGCGTCTGCGCACCGCGTCGAGGGCGGCGCGTCCGTCCCGTTCCACATGCGTGCGGTAGCCGGAGAGCTCGAGCTGCATGGTCAGCATTGCGGCGATAGCCGGGTCGTCCTCGACGACCATGACGAGCGGCTGGCTCGGGTCCGGCGGCACGCTCGCACTGTACTGTCGCCGCGGTGACGAACGGGTCACTGCCGTGTTCGGATCGTGTCAGGACGCCGGTCAGGTCGTCCCATGGGGCGGGGCGAGGGTGCGCGTCCCCACCACTGCGCGGACCGGGAGCGCGCCGTAGAGATGGAAGAACTCCTCACCCGTCGTCCGGTTGCCCACCTCCTTGACCAGCGGCACGTCGAGCAGCTCGGGGTCGATCTCGAGGAGGACGAGGTCTCCCTCGACGTCGGCGTAGAAGGCGACCCGGATGCGCGGCCACTGGTCCTCGTCGGAGCAGTGGATGAACCCCTCCTCGGCCAGCGAGACGCCCCGCGTGGACCGGTCGTAGAGTCCGGCGGCGCACGCCGACTCCCAGTCGTCGGGTTCGGCGAGGTGGTAGATGCGGCTCACGGGCCGACGCTACCCGGGCCCCCCGGAACTCGCCGCCCCGTGCCCGGAACCCGCTGCCCACCCCGGGGCGTTCTCCGGAGGCTCGGGTAGGTTCGGCACCGGCTCGCGCCAGCAGGCACGACGAGCAGTACGCACCGAGGAGGAGGACCCGTGTCGCCCCCACCCATGACGCTGGCCATGTCCTCGGACCCGGAGGCCGACGAGGAGCGTCGCCGTGGCCTGCGCCAGATGCGGCTCGTGGCTCTCTCGCTGCTCCTCTTCGCCGCCGTGGTCTTCCTCGCCACCCTGAGCCGGGCCGACGACGGCGTCTGGGGCTTCGTGCACGCCGGCGCCGAGGCGTCGATGGTCGGGGCCATGGCCGACTGGTTCGCCGTGACGGCGCTCTTCCGCCACCCGCTCGGGGTCCCCATCCCGCACACCGCGCTCATCCCGAGACGCAAGGACATGCTCGCCCTGAGCCTGCAGGACTTCATGGCCCAGAACTTCCTGCGCGAGGAGATCATCCGCGAGCGGGTCCTCGCCGCCCGCGTCAGCGAGCGCCTGGCCCGGTGGCTCCTCGAGCCGCAGAACGCGCACCGCGTCGTCGTCGAGGGGTCCAACGTCATCACCATCGGGCTGCGCCGGATGCGCGACGAGGCCGTGTCCGAGCTCATCGAGGAGGCGGTGCTCCCGCGGCTGCGGGAGGAGCCGGTCAGCCCCGTCGCGGGAAGCCTCCTTGGTGAGATCGTCAAGGACAAGGCGCACTACGGGCTCGTCGACCTCGCCCTCGCGGAGGCGCACCGCTGGCTCGAGCAGAACGAGGAGGCCTTCGGGCAGATCCTCGAGGAGCGCGCGCCGTGGTGGGCCCCCCAGCGGGTCAACGAGGTCATCATCAAGCGGCTCCACCTCGAGGCGCTGCGGTGGGTCGAGGACATCCGCGACAACCCCAACCACCACACCCGGGTCGCGCTCGACGACCTGCTGACCCAGCTCGCCGACGACCTCCTCCACGACGAGGCGACGATGGAGCGCGCGGAGCGGCTCAAGCTGCGGATCCTCGACCACCCGGTGCTGCTGACGACCGCGGTCTCGCTGTGGCGCGCCTTCCGGACCGCGCTGATCGAGGCGCTCGCCGACGAGGAGGGGGCGCTGCGGACCCGCGCCCAGGCCGAGATCGAGCGCTTCGCCGGCCAGGTCGGCGCCGACTCGGCGCTGCGGGACCGGCTCGACGGCTACGTCGCCGACTTCGCGACGTTCATGGTCGAGCGCTACGGCGAGGAGCTGACGGAGGTCATCGGCCACACCATCAACCGCTGGGACGGCCGGGAGACGGCCGAGCGGGTCGAGCTCTTCGTGGGCCGCGACCTGCAGTTCATCCGTATCAACGGCACCATCGTCGGCGGCCTCGTCGGGGTGCTCATCCACGCGGTCGCCCTCCTTCTGGGGTGAACCCTGCGAGGGCGGATGCTAGGGCAACGCACCTCAGGTGGCCGCCGCAGCGGCGTCGCGGGGTGAGGACATCGTCTCGCCTGCGACCCGCGACCGCCCGAAGCGCAGCAGCAGTGACGGGACGACGAACAGGTTGAGCAGCGTCGACGTCACCAGGCCGCCGAGGATGACGACAGCGAGTGGGTACTCGATCTCGTGCCCCGGGCGGTCGCCGAGGACGACAAGGGGAACCAACGCGAGGCCGGTTGCCAGCGAGGTCATGAGGATCGGCGACAGCCGCTCGCGGGCGCCTCGGCGGACCAGGTCGCGACCGAACGGCATACCTTCCTCACGCTCGAGGTGCTGGCAGTGGTTGACGAGGAGGATCCCGTTCCTCGCCGCTATGCCGAAGACGGTGAAGAACCCGACGAGTGAGCCGAGCGACACGATGCCGGTGTCGAACCGCACGGCCAGCAGCCCTCCGACGAGCGCCACCGGCAGGGTGAGGAACACCAGCGCAGCGAGCCGCCAGCTGCCGAAGGACAGCTGAAGGAGAAGGAAGATCGCCGCCGCGGCGAGGGTTGCAGCAGCGAAGAGCCGGTTCTGAGCGGCCTGGCGCTCCTGGTACTCCCCGATGACCTCGGCGTGGTAGCCCTGCGGGAAGGACAGGTGCGCCAGCTGCTCGTTGACCGCGCCGACCACGCTGCCGAGGTCGACACCCGAGACGTCCGCGCTGACGTCGATCTTGCGAGAGTCGTTCTCCCGGTCGATGACGTTCGGCGTGGGACGCATGCTCACCTGCGCGACGTCGCCAAGCCGCACGTGGCCGCCGGATGGCGTGTCGATCGGCAGGTTCGCGAGCGCCGTCGGGTCGCTCCTCGTTTCGGGGGTGCTCCAGACCACGACGTTGTAGGTCTTGCCGTCGTGGAAGACGTTGCCGACCTCCTCGCTGGCGACCAGGGCGGCCGCGGCCCGGCGGACGTCGCCAGGCTTGAGGCCTTTCACCTGCGCCTTGGCGATGTCGACGGTCACCTCCAGCTGAGGCACCAGCCCTACGAGGTCGACGTGGGGTGCCACGACGCCCGGTATGCCGCGCAGGATCTTCTCGATCTCGTCGGCCTTGGCCTTCATCACCGTCTGGTCGTCGCCGAAGACGCGGATGATGATGGGAGCCTTCCCGCCGGTGAGGACCTCGTCGACTCTCTCGGTGAGGTAGGTCTGGACATCCCGGTAGAACCCGGGGTGGTTCCGTGCCACCGCTTTCACCTTCTCCACGGTCGACGCGTAGTCGACGCCGGGGTCGAGGCTGACCCAGTTCTCGCCGAGGTTGACCCCGGCGACCTCCTCGCCGAGCCGAGCCTGGCCGATGTGGGAGCCGACACTGCGGACGCCCGGGATCGCCTGAAGCTCCCTGTCAACCTGTGCCGTGGTGCGCTCCATGTCGGTGATCGAGGTCCCGGGTGCCGAGACCCAGTGCATGAGCAGGTCGCGTTCCTTGAAGGCTGGGAACAGGGACTGTCCGAGCTGGGGGGCCACCACGATGCCCGCGATGACGAGGATGGCGACCGCGGCATACGCCTCGCTCGGGTGCACGACGATGCGCGACAGCACCGCGTCGTACCTGAGCTGGAGCCAGGTCACGACTGGTGACGTGTGCCGCCCGATCCGGGCCTTGCGCAACATGATCAGAGCCAGCGCTGGGGTCACGGTGACAGCGACCACCATCGACGCGAGGATCGCGAGCGCGTACGAGGTCGCGAGCGGCTGGAAGAACGCTCCGGTCAGTCCCTGAAGCATGAAGATCGGGATGGCCGCCGCGCCGATGATCAGGGTCGCGTAGACGATGGGGCTGCGCACCTCGAGTGAGGCTTCGAGGATGATCGACGCGGTGGACCGGTCGCTGCCGGCCAGGCGGTGCTGGCGCAGCCGGCGCACGACGTTCTCGACGTCGATGATGGCGTCGTCGACGACGGCACCGAGGGCGATCACCAGCCCGGCCAGCGTCATCGTGTTGATCGTGGCGCCCCGCAGATACAGGACGAGCAACGTCGCGAGCAGCGACAGCGGGATCGTCACCATGCTGATCAGGGCGACCCGCCACTCGAAGAGGAAGAGAGCCAGGATGAGGACGACAAGGAGGAACCCGAGGACCAAGGCGTGGGACAGGTTGTCGACGGCCATCTCGATGAAGTCCGCCTGGCGGAACACGGTGGTGTCGAAGGTGACTCCCTGCATACCGGGCTTCAGCGAGCTGACCGCCTCGTCGACGCCCTTGGTCATCTCGAGGGTGTTCGCCCAGGGAAGCTTTTCGATGACGAAGAGCAGACCGGGCTTGCCGTTGATGACTGCCGAGCCGATGAGGGGCTGGTTGTCCCATTTGACGGTGGCGACATCGCCGAGGCGCGTGTAGGTCCCGGCGCTGCCTGTCGGCACGGGAATCTTCGCGAGGTCGGCGGGCGTGACGATGTTGAGCGTGTTCCGGACCCCGATCCGCTGGTTCGGGCTCTGGATGGCGCCGCCGGTGCCGATGACGCTGCCGCTGGAAAACTTCAGCAGTCCTGAGTCGACCGCATCGGAGGTCGTCGTCATGACGTCGTTCAGGGCCACCTGGCGGGTCGACATCGAGGCAGGTTGGACCTCCACGGACAGCTGCTGGAAGCGCTCGTTCCAGATCGCCACATTGGCCACGCCGGGCACGAGCAGGAGCCTCGCCCGGATGGTCCAGTACGCCATCATCGACATCTCGACGATGGAGTGGTTGTCGGACGTCATGCCGATCTGCATGGCTCGACCGGTCGCCGACACGGGCGCGAGCATCTGGGGGAGGCCTGCCCAGGTCGGCAAGTTCGGGACCACCGTTGCCAGGCGTTGCTGGACGTCCTGCCGAGCCCGGAGCACGTTCGTGTCTGCAGTGAACAGGAGCTCGATGAAGGACAGCTGAGGCACGGATTTCGACCGCATGGTGTCCAGACCTTGGATGCCGTTCAAGGCCTGTTCCAGGGGAACGGTGACGAGCTGCTCGACGTCAGCCGTGGACAGCCCGAGGCATCCGGTCTGGATGACGACCCGGGGTGGGGCGAACTCCGGGAAGACGTCCACACGCATATTCGGCACCTGTGCCACTCCGAGCACCATGACGCCCAGGGCCGCAGCCACGACGAGGAAGCGGAACCGCAGGCTCGCGGCGACGAGCGAGCGCATCACCGTGCCGCCCCCGTGCCCGGTCATGGCAGAGTCATCCTTCACCGCTGATCCCATACTCGGCGCCGAGCAGCTCCTGCGACCCCTCGGTGACGACAGGGGTGCCAGCAGCCGGTCCCCTGGACAGGACGGCGACGCCACCCGCGATATAGTCAACCGTGACCTGATGCCGAAGGTACCTGCGTGGTGCCGTGGGCGCGAAGACCCAGGTTCCTCCCTGTTCGTCGTAGACGATCGACGAGTACGGGACGTGCAGCTGTCCGGCTGGCGCGTCGGGCGCGGGCGCCACCGGCGTAGTACGGATTCCAAGACGCGCGAGGGACGCCTCGCTCAGCACCACGGACTGGAGACCAGTGCCGGGGACCGGGCTGAGCTGCACCGGGGAGTCGGGTACCGCGGAAATGTCGGTCACGTGTCCGCAGGCGGACAGTGCGACGCCCGAAAGGAGCAGGGCGGCGCTCCAGGCGGGGGACGGACGAGATCTCATGATCGCCTCCAAGGACGTTGGCTGAGCAGCCCGGAGCGCTTCGCTCCGGAGGGTGGGCCGGCGACCGGGCGTCCGTCAGCTCCGCCGTCGGATACGGACAGAATGAGCGCCGGCACGAGGACCAGGACCACGGCGAGCGTGACCACGAGCGAGCCGATGGCCGCCGTGGCAAAGGGCCGTAGCAGCTCCAGGCCCGCCCGGTCGCCGAGCAGGGTTGCGGGCAGCAGCGCGGCGGCCGTCGCAGCGCACGTGAGCACGAGGGGCCCCACGCGCTTGCCAGCCGCGCACATCACCGCTGCGGAGACGGCAGCCGAGGAGTCATCGGTCCAGCCCTTGTCGGCGCATTCCCGGACGAGGAGGAGAGACTGGCGTGCGGTGACGGCGAGCCCGACCAGCGCCCCAGACAAGGCTCCGAGAGTGCTCGGAGCGCCTGTCAGGAGCGCACCGGCCAGGCCGCCTCCGGTCACAAGGGCGAGCGAGAGGAACAGGCCTGCGCCGAGCCGCCAGCTGCGGCTGGCGGCTTGCAGCAGCAGGAGCACAGCCAGGGAGGCAGCGATGCCGACCGACTGCCAGCGGCGGTCCGGGGCCACGGGCGAGCCTTCCGGGACGAGGACCTCCGCATGGAACTCCGGCGGCATGGGGACCGAGCGGACAGCCGCTTCGACGTCGGCCCGGAGGTCGCCTTTCGCCTGATCGTTCACGGTGACTGCGACGTCGACCGCGCGAGAGACGCCCTCGTGCCGGATCACGGTCGGTTCCGGACCCAGGTGGACGGTCGCGACCTCCCGAAGCTGCACCCTCGCGCCGCTGGGAACGTCGATGGGCAGGTCGCCGAGGGAGGTCAGGCTATGGGCGGTGGTTGTCGGCCCTTGGACGACGACGTCGAACACCGCCTGGTTCTCGTAGAGGTTTCCGACCAGCAGTCCTGACATCATCGTTGTTGCTTGTCGGCGCACGTCACCTGGGCGCAGGTTGTACTTCGCGGCGGACTGCAGGTCGACCACGACCTGCACTGACGGCTGCTGCTGCTTCGCCGCCACCGTCGCGGAGGCGACACCGGCCACGCCGAGCACCGCGGCCTGTGCCCGGTGCGCTGTCTTCTGCAGGAGTGCCAGGTCGTTGCCGAAGACCCGGACGACGACGTCCGAGCGGTTCTGCTGGCTCGCACCGGCGAGCTGGTCGCCGGTGTACGTCGTCACGCTGGTCGCCAGACCGGGGTAGCCGCGGACGACTGCTTCGACAGTGGACCTCGTCGTCCTGTAGTCGGCGGCGGCGTCGAGACTGACCCAGACTTCACTGGAGTTGACGTCGACGGCCTGGTCGGACATCACGGCTCGCCCGACCTGGCTGCCGACATCGAGCACGCCGTTGACTCCACGCAGCTCGTGACCCACTGCCGAGGTGATCCGGTCCATCTCCGCCAACGAGGTGCCTGGCATGGCGCTGAGGTGGACGAGCAAGTTCGGGTCCTTGAGGACGACGAGTGCGGGCGTGGCGGCCAGCGTCGGCAGGACCATGGCCGTGGCGAGCGCCAGGACTGCACCGGTGACGACGGTCGTCCGGGGGAGGCGAAGCGCCCATCGCAACACCCGTCGGTGTGCGCGCACGAGGGGACGCATGAGCGGCGAGTGTCGCGAGTCGCCGCGAAGCATCAGGAGGCAGATCGTGGGCGTCACGAGCAGGGCGACGAGCGTCGACACCGCGACAGCGACCAGGTAGCTCACCACCAGCGGCCGCGTGAACGACGTCTGGAAGGCACCCAGGAACAGGGCCGGGATCGTCAGAACCGGGACGACGAGCAGGGTCGAGACCAGTAGCCGGCGAGACGCCAACGACCCTTTGGTCACGGCGACCAGACGCGCCGGCAGCGTCCGGTCCGGCGCTCCACGGAGCTGGTGCCGGATCGCCGCCACGTCCGTGACGACGTCGTCGACGACAACAGCCAAGGCGGCGGCCAGGCCCACCAACGTCATCGACGTCATGGTCGATCCCATGGATGCGAGGACGGCCAGGGCAGCGACAATGGATGTGAGCATGACGCCCACGATGACCACGGCGGTCCGCCATGACCAGGACAGGGCGAGGACGACGAAGATGACGAGTGCCAACCCCAGGGCACCGACGAGACCGACGGAGCGGGTCGCGGACTCGAGGTAGGTCGCCGGACGGTAGATGCCCGTATCGATGCTCACACCGACGAGACCGGGGCGCAGCGCGTTGAGGGCATTCTCGACACCCTTGGTGACCTGCTCGGTGCTGGCGCCCGGGAACCGTTCCACCACGAGGACCAGGTTCGACGCTCCTGCCACGACCGCGTCCCCGATGAGGGGCTGGTGGTCGATGACGACGTCGGCGACGTCCCCGAGCTTGACCCCGGCATGCGGCCCGGCGACGGGAACGGCGGACAGGTCCGCGGCGGACGAGATCGGGAGCACGTGCTGGACGGCGAGGCGTTGGTTCGGGCTCTCGAGAAACCCGCCCGTCCCTGGCGTGCTGGCCTGCACGAAGCTGAGGGGAGAGACCCAGAGCGCATTGGCGGTCGTGGTGGTGATGTCGGTGAGAGAGACCTGCCGTGCGGCCATCCTGACGGGATCGGCCTGCACCTGCAGCTGGCGGTCGCGTTGCCCGTAGATGGCCACGTTGGCCACCCCAGGGACACCCATCAGCCGGGGCCGGATCTTCCACCGCGCGAGCACTGACAGCTCCACGAGCGAGAGCTTGGAACCGGGAGTCGGTGAAAGGCCGATCATCGACACCCGGCCGGTCGAGGCAACCTGTTGCATCATCACCGGCGGCGTGCCCACATTCGGCAGCGCGCGGATCTGGGTCATCCGTTCCTGCACGAGCTGGCGGGCCGCCGTCTCGTCGGTCCCCGGCTTGAAGACCAGGTCGATGGCGGACAGGCCGGGTATCGAGCGCGAGCTGATCCGGTCGACCCAGGGGACGCCGTTGAGGAGGTCCTGCTCCAGCGGGACGGTGACGAGGGACTCGACTTCGGTAGCCGACAGACCGAGTGCCTCGGTCCGGACCTGCACGGTTGTCGGCGTGAACTCCGGGTACGTCTCGACGGGAGCATGCGCGAGGAGAGGAATCCCCACGACGAGGATGACCGCGGCCGCCGCAACCACCAGCTTGCCGAGTCTGAGTCCGGATCTGACCAGCCACGCCGTCATGGCTCCCCCGTTCCTACGGTGACCGTCCTTGGTCCCACCGTCCCAGTGAGCGCTGGTGGTGGTCGTGTGAGTTCAGAGGGTGCTGAAGGCGACTCAGATACCGCCGATGCTGTTGGGGCGACGAACCAGTCGCGTCATTGCTGCACGACCTGTTGGGCGTGATCATGGGTTGGCCGTCCGGCCCTGATCTGCCCCCAGACGCAGGGATGCCGTGCCCCGGGGTGGGGCACGGCATCCCTGGCGAGCGGGAAGTATCCTGCCTCAGTGGGCCGCGTGCGTCGCGGACTCGACGAGCGGCTGCTCGACCAGCTTCGCGTCCTCGGCCTCGCCGCCGGGGTTGGCGCCACCCTGGCCGGCGCGCACGAGCTCCTCGATCTGCCTGCCCGTGTCGGCGTCGACGCTCTTCCAGTAGCCGAACGCCCGCTCGAGCACCGGGCCCTTGACGCCGCCGAGCAGGTGACCGGCGACGGTCTTGACGAACTCCTCCCGCTGGGCGTCGTTCCACACCTCGCGCACGAGCGCGCCGGCCTGGCCGAAGTCGTCGTCGTCCTGGCGCAGCGTGTAGGCCTGCCGGACCATCGCGCCGTCGGCCTCCCAGCCGTCCTCGACGACCCCGACCTCGTCGGCGTAGCCGCGGCCCTGGCTGTTCGGGGCGTAGACCGGACGGTCGGCGCCGTGCTCGAAGGCCATCGCGCCGTCCTGCGTGTAGGTGTTGAGGTTCTCCACCCGGGGACGGTTGACGGGCAGCTGGAGGTAGTTCACGCCGATGCGGTAACGGTGCGTGTCGCTGTAGGCGAACGCCCGCCCCAGGAGCATCTTGTCGGGCGAGAAGCCGATGCCGGGCACGACCGCGGACGGCTCGAAGGCGGCCTGCTCGACCTGCGCGAAGAAGTTGTCCGGGTTCTTGTTCAGGGTCATGGTGCCGACCTTGATGAGCGGGTAGTCGCTGTGCGGCCAGATCTTGGTGAGGTCGAAGGGGTTGTAGCGGTAGGTCTTCGCGTCCTCGTAGGGCATCGCCTGGATCGACAGCGTCCAGCTCGGGAAGTCGCCGGCCCCGATGGAGTCGTAGAGGTCGCGGCGGTGGTGGTCCGCGTCCTCGCCGGCGATGCGCATGGCCTCCGCGCCCGTCAGCCCCTCGACGCCCTGGTTGCTGTGGAAGTGGTACTTGACCCAGTGCTTCTCGCCGGCCTCGTTGACCCAGAGAAAGGTGTGCGAGCCGTAGCCGTTCATGTGCCGGAACGTCTTGGGGATGCCGCGGTCGCCCATGAGGTAGGTGACCTGGTGGGCCGACTCGGGGTTGAGGCTCCAGAAGTCCCACTGCATGTGGTTGTCGCGCAGGCCCGAGCCGCCGAGGCGCTTCTGGCTGCGGATGAAGTGCGGGAACTTCATCGTGTCGCGGATGAAGAAGACCGGGGTGTTGTTGCCCACGAGGTCGTAGTTGCCCTCGGTGGTGTAGAACTTCAGCGCGAAGCCGCGGGGGTCGCGCCACGTGTCGGGGGAGCCCTGCTCGCCGGCGACGGTGGAGAAGCGGGCCAGCATGTCGGTCGTGGTGCCCTGCTGGAAGAGCGCGGCCTTGGTGTAGGCGGACACGTCCTCGGTCGTCTCGAGGACGCCGAACGCGCCGGAGCCCTTGGCGTGGACGTTGCGCTCGGGGACGCGCTCGCGGTTGAAGTGCGCCATCTGGTTGAGGAAGTGCACGTCGTGCAGCAGGATCGGCCCGTCCGGGCCGAGCGTCAGGCTGTTGCGGTCGCTGGGGGCCGGCGCACCGTTGTCGGTGTGCGAGCCGAGGTGGGCCTCCTGGGAGGGGGCCGTCTCGATCGACTCTCTCGCGGAGCCGTTGCTGCTGGCGATGCTCATCGTCTCTCCTTCGCTTCTTCGGGGGCTTCGGTATGCCGTGCGGCGCCGGAGGTGGGTGGAGCCTGGGACTGGGACTCGGACCGGAGCTGCCTGGCAGGCGGGGCACGGGCCCCAGTAGGTGACGTCGGCCTTGTCCGCGGTGAGCCCGTGGCTGGTGACGGCCTCGAGACAGGGTGTCCCGCCCACGGCGTGTCCCGCCCACGGCGCGAGAGCCACGCAACCACGTTCTCTGGAACGAGTCAAGGAAGACGGTCCGGTCCAGTGTCCAGGGCGCGGGCGGGCGGGCCGGAAAACCTGGTGTCGCCTGTCGGTGGCTGGTGGGAACCTTGTCCACGTGCAGCTGTCCGTCTACCGCCCCGTGCTGGCCGTGCCCGACGCCCGGCTCGGCCTGCTCCTCGGGCTCTTCATCCGGGTCCCGATGTTCGCGGGCGGGGTCATCCTCACCCTGCACGTCGTCGGCGCCCTCCAGCGCTCCTACGGCGCTGCCGGCCTCGTCACCACCGCCGCGACTGTGGCCATCGCGGTCTCCGGACCCTGGCGTGGTCGTCTGCTCGACCGCCGCGGGCTGCGGCGCGTCGTGCTGCCCTCCCTGGTCGTCCAGGCGCTGTGCTGGTCGGTGGCGCCCTGGGTCGACTACTGGTGGCTGCTCGGCCTGGCCGCCATGGGAGGCCTGTTCGTCGTCCCGACCTTCTCGATCATCCGCCAGGTCATCATCAACGCCGTCCCCGAAGACCAGCGCCGCACCGCCCTGTCGCTCGACTCCATCGCCACCGAGGTGTCGTTCATGGCCGGCCCGGCCCTCGGGGTCTGGGCGGCGACGGTGTGGAGCACGGCGTGGGCGATGTTCACCTTCGAGTGGCTCTCGATCCTGGCCGGCGCCGTCCTCTGGGCGGTCAACCCCAGGCTGCGGGCCGACGAGCGCCAGGCGGCCGGTGAGCCGCGCACCCCGGCGGCGCCGCGCCGCGAGTGGTTCGGCCTCCCGGTGCTCGCCGTGCTGGCGGCCGCCGCCGCGACGACGGTCGTCCTCTCCGGCTCCGACGTGGCGATCGTCGCGGCGCTGCGCTCGATGGGCGCGCAGCAGCACATCGGCTGGGTCCTGGCCCTGTGGGGGTTCGGCTCGATCCTCGGCGGCCTTGTCTACGGCGCGTGGCACCGGTCGGTCTCGGTCTTCTGGCTGCTCGGCGGCCTCGCCGTCGTCACCGCTCCGGTGGCACTGGCGGCCGACCTGCCGGTGCTGGTGGTGCTTCTGCTCGTCTCCGGCATCTTCTGCGCCCCGACGATCACGGCGACCCTCGACCACCTCAGCCGGCTCGTGCCCGAGCGCGCCCGCGGTGAGGCCATGGGCTGGCACGGATCGTCGATGACGGCGGGGATGGCCCTCGGGGCACCGGTCGCCGGCTTCGCGATCGACGGTTTCGGGTGGCCGGCCGGGTTCGTCTCGGTCAGCGCCGTCGGCCTGGCCGTGGCCGTCGTCGGCGCGCTCGCCGTCCGGCGGCGCCGCTTCCAGGCCGCGCCAGCCGCTGCGTTGGTCCTCGACCGGGAGCCGGCTCGGGGCGCGATTGGGACCTGAGCGCGGGCCGCTGGTATCCTTCGCCGGTGACCAGATGGGTCCCTTGACGTAGTTGGGGGTCCCGTCGTGCAAGAGAAGCCAACCAGCTTCCACCCGCGTCGATCGCCCTGCTCCACAGGTCGCCGGGTTCATGGTCCGGGCACGGTATGCCGTGTCCCCACCTCGGTGGGGGCGTGCGGCCGTGGGTGATGTGGGGCAGGTGACTGCCCGGGCATTCCGGGTCTGATGGAGGCGGCCGGCTTCTCGCGCACCGACGGTGGCGAGGAGCCTTTCTCGTGTGCTCGGTGGTCGATCCTTCTCCGACATTAAGGAGCACCACATCAGCGAGCCTCGCATCAACGAGCGCATCCGGGTCCCGGAAGTGCGCTTGGTCGGCCCCAACGGCGAACAGGTGGGCATCGTGCGCGTCGAGGACGCGTTGCGCTTGGCCGCGGAGGCAGACCTCGACCTCGTCGAGGTGGCCCCGATGGCACGCCCTCCGGTCGCTAAGCTCATGGACTTCGGGAAGTTCAAGTACGAAGCCGCACTCAAGGCCCGGGAAGCCCGCAAGAACCAGGTCAACACGGTCATCAAGGAGATCAAGCTCCGACCCAAGATCGACCCGCACGACTACGGCACGAAGAAGGGCCACGTCGAGCGGTTCCTCAAGGCCGGCGACAAGGTCAAGGTCACCATCATGTTCCGGGGGCGCGAGCAGTCGCGCCCCGAGCTCGGCTTCCGGCTGCTCCAGCGCCTCGCGTCCGACGTCGAGGAGCTCGGATTCGTGGAGTCCAGCCCCAAGCAGGACGGCCGGAACATGATCATGGTCCTCGGCCCGACCCGCAAGAAGGCCGACGCCAAGGCCGAGCAGCGTCGTCGCCGCGAGGGCGAGCACGACGCCGCCGCCCCTGCTGACGCTCCCGGCGAGGGAGCGTCTCCCGCGCCGGCCGTGACCGAGACGGCCTGACCCCCGCACACCTCACGACCGGCCCCACCCGTCATCTGACGGGTGCCGGCCGACGAGCACGACCTGACCGGGCCGCCCCGGGCAGGAGGCCACGACATCAAGGAGATCGGCACCCATGCCGAAGATGAAGACGCACAGCGGAGCGAAGAAGCGCTTCCGCCTCACCGGCACGGGCAAGGTCATGCGTGAGCAGGCCGGTGGCCGACACCTGCTCGAGCACAAGTCGAGCAAGAAGATGCGCTCGATCGCGGGCGACGTCCAGGTGTCCAAGCCCGACACCAAGAAGATCAAGAAGCTCCTCGGCAAGTAGGCCGGGACACCCAGCAACGGAGAAGGAGAACTCACGTGGCACGCGTGAAGCGGGCGATCAACGCCCAGAAGAAGCGCCGGGTGACCCTCGAGCGCGCCAGCGGCTATCGCGGGCAGCGGTCCAGGCTCTACCGCAAGGCCAAAGAGCAGGTGTCGCACTCGCTGCGGTACGCCTACCGTGACCGTCGGGCCAAGAAGGGCGACTTCCGTCGCCTCTGGATCCAGCGGATCAACGCCGGCGCCCGCGCCAACGGGATGACCTACAACCGCTTCATCCAGGGCCTCAAGGCCTCGGGTGTCGAGGTCGACCGCAAGATCCTCGCCGACCTCGCCGTCAACGACGCGTCGGCCTTCGCCGCGCTCGTCGAGATCGCCCGGGCCAACGTCCCCGCGACGGACGACCGGTCCGGCGCGAGCGACGCGGCCTGAGCCGCCGGGACGCGCCACCCCCGCGCGCCGGGACGGCGAGCACGTGCTGACCAACCCCCGAGCCGATCGGGTCAAGGCAGTCCGCTCGTTGTCCCGGCGCGCGGTGCGTGACCGCCTCGGCCTCTTCGTCGCCGAGGGACCGCAGTGCGTGCGGGAGGCCGTGGGCCACCGCGGCGACCTCGTGCGCGACGTCTACGTCACCGCCGAGGCGGCCGCACGGCATACCGGCGTCGTCGCCTCCGCCGTCGCCGCCGGGCTTGCGGTCCACGAGGTCACCCGCGAGGTCCTCGCCGCGATGAGCGACACGCAGGCCCCGCAGGGCCTGCTCGCGGTATGCCGCGTACCGGCACCGACGCTCGCCGAGATCCTCGCCGCAGGCCCTCGGCTGCTCTGCGTGCTCACCCATGTGCGTGACCCCGGCAACGCGGGCACGGTGCTGCGCGGCGCCGACGCAGCCGGGGCGGACGCCGTCGTCGTCAGCGACGACAGCGTCGACGTGTACGGGCCCAAGGCGGTCCGGTCGAGCGCGGGGTCGGTCTTCCACCTGCCCGTGGTGACCGGCGTGGCGGTCGAACAGATCCTCGACCGGCTGCGGGAGGCCGGTGTCCGCCTGCTCGCCGCCGACGGCGCGGGTCCCCGGCTGCTCGGCGAGGTGGACCTGGGCCCGGCGCACGCGTGGGTCTTCGGCAACGAGGCGTGGGGCCTCGACGACGCGGTGCTGGCCCGGTGCGACGAGGTGGTCCGGGTCCCGATCCACGGCAAGGCGGAGTCGCTCAACCTCGCGATGGCCGCCACCGTATGCCTCCACGCGTCGGCGACGGAACAGCACGCGCCGCACGAGGACTCTCGGTAGGCTCGCGGCGCATGGGGCATCCCGCGAGCGGCGAACGCGAGGAGCACGCGGCTGGCCCGCCAGATCACCCGGCCGGGGCGCGGCAGGACGGTGAGTCCGCTACGGTGCGGGAGCTCCAGGCCGCGATGCCCCATCTCACGGCCGCGCCTGCGGACGCGCTGACCGCACCACTGGGCATGCAGGTCCCGCCGCCCGCCGTCGTCAGCGCGATGTCCGAGGTGCTCCCCGACGGTCTCGTCGTCATGGACCACGACGCGGTGATCCGCTTCGCGAACCACCGGGCCGGGCAGATCCTCGACCTCGACGTGCGCGCCCTCATCGGGCGACCGGTGCGCGAGGCGCTGCCGCTGCGCGACAACGACGGGCGTGCCTGGTGGGACGTGGCCGACCCGTGGCGGAGCCTGCACACGGTCACGGGACACCGCGAGAAGCTGCTCTGGACCGAGAGCGGGGTAGAGCTCCTGGTCACCGGGAAGTACCTGCGCGCGAGCCGCCGGGGCAGCGTGCAGCGGGTCCTCATGTCGGTGCGAGACGCCTCGGCCCGACAGCGTGCCGAGCAGGACCACGCGGCCCTCATCTCGACCATCGCCCACGAGCTGCGCTCACCCCTGACCTCGGTGAAGGGCTTCTCGACGACCCTGCTGCGCAGCTGGGACAAGTTCACCGACGAGCAGAAGCGCTTCATGATCCAGACCATCGAGGCCGACGCCGACCGGGTCACCCGGCTCATCACCGAGCTCCTCGACGTGTCGCGGCTCGACGCCGGCCGCCTCGACGTGCGCCTCCAGCCGGTGGACCTCGGCGCGTTCGCCGCCCGGCACGTCGACCGGCTGGTCGCGGGCGGCGTACCCCGCGAGCGGTTCGTCCTCGAGTGCGCCGACGACCTTCCCGAGGTCTGGGCCGACCCCGACCGGATCAGCCAGATCCTCAGCAACCTCCTGGAGAACGCGACCCGGCACGGCGCCGGCACGGTCACCCTCAAGATCATGAGAGCGACCCCCGGCTCGCGCGGCGACTCCGCCACCGGAGCGTCGTCCCCGCGCAGCGGCGCCGAGCCCGACGTCCTCGTGACGGTCGCCGACGAGGGGGAGGGGGTGGCCGACGCCCACCTGCCGCTGATCTTCAACCGGTTCTGGCACGGCGCCCGCCGGGGCAGCACCGGCCTCGGGCTCTACATCGTGCGCGGCCTCGTCGAGGCCCACGGCGGCCGGGTCAACGTCGGCCGGGGGCCTGGTGGTGGCGCCGAGTTCTGGTTCCGGCTGCCGTCGGGCGCCCCGGAGCACCTCCTCTAGCCGTCCTCCAGCCGAGCTCGTGGCGGCCACCACCTAGACTCGGGCCGCGCTCCGGAGATCCCCCGACTCCGGTGCTCTGCACCCGACCCGAGCAAGAAGTGAAGGCGATGTCAGGACCCAACACCCCGTACGACCCCGTCGAGGTGGTCGCCCTCGCCCCGGCGACCCTCCAGGCGGCGGTGGCCGCGGCGGTGGCCGCCTTCGGCGACGCCGGCACCTTCGACGAGCTGAAGCAGGCGCGGCTCACCCACGTCGACAGGGGCGCCGTGTCGCTGGCGCGGCGCGAGATCGCGGCCCTGCCGCCGAGCGCCCGGGCCGAGGCGGGCAAGCGGGTCGGGGCCGCCCAGGCCGAGCTCGGCCGGGCGCTCGCCGCCCGGCAGTCGGAGCTCGAGGAGGAGCGCGACCGGCGCATCCTCGTCGAGGAGGCGGTCGACGTCACGATGCCGGTGGGGCGGCGCCCGCCTGGTGCCCGCCACCCTCTGGAGCTGACGTCCGAGCGGCTCATGGACGCGTTCGTCGGCATGGGCTGGGAGGTCGTCGAGGGGCCCGAGGTCGAGTCGGAGTGGATGAACTTCGACGCCCTCAACCTCGGCCGGGACCACCCGGCCCGCCAGATGCAGGACACCTTCTTCGTCGACCCCCCCGACGGTGGCCTCGTGCTGCGCACCCAGACCTCCCCGGTGCAGATCCGGACCATGCTCGAGCGGGAGCCGCCGATCTACGTCGTCTCCCCGGGCAAGGTGTTCCGCACCGACGACCTGGACGCCACGCATACGCCGGTCTTCCACCAGATCGAGGCGCTCGCGGTCGACCGGGGCCTGACCATGGCCCACCTGCGCGGGGCCATCGACCACTTCGTCACGGTGATGTTCGGCGAGGGCACGCGCACCCGCGTCCGGGCCTCCTACTTCCCCTTCACCGAGCCGAGCATGGAGACCGACTTCGTCTGCTTCGCCTGCCACGGCGAGGACCCGTCGTGCCGCACGTGCGGCGGGTCGGGCTGGATCGAGCTCGGCGGCTCGGGCATGGTCAACCGCAAGGTCCTCGTGGCCTGCGGCATCGACCCGGACGTCTACTCGGGCTTCGCCTTCGGCCTCGGTATCGAGCGGGCGCTCCAGCTGAGGCACGGGGTCACCGACATGAGGGACATCGTCGAGGGCGACGTCCGGTTCTCGCGGCAGTTCGGGATGGAGGTCTGAGATGCGGGCACCCTTGCGCTGGCTGGCCGAGTACGTCGACCTCGCTCCCGGGGCCACGGGCGCGGACGTCGCGGCGTCCCTCGTCTCCGTGGGGATCGAGGAGGAGGGCCTGCACGGCGCCGACATCACGGGCCCGCTCGTTGTCGGGCGCGTCCTCGACTTCGCCGACGAGCCGCAGAAGAACGGCAGGACGATCCGGTGGTGCACCGTCGACGTCGGCCAGCACGGCCAGATGGTCACCCAGGGCATCCACCAGGGGATCGTCTGCGGCGCGGACAACTTCGAGGTCGGCGACCTCGTCGTCGTCGTCCTGCCGGGAGCGGTCCTGCCCGGCGGTTTCGCCATCGCGGCTCGCAAGACCTACGGCCACGTGTCGAACGGCATGATCTGCGCCGAGGACGAGCTCGGCATCGGCCACGACCACACCGGCATCGTCGTCCTCGAGCGCCTCCTCGGCGCCGAGGCGGTCGAGGACGTCAAGCCCGGCGACGACGCCATGGCGCTGCTCGGCCTCGGCGAGGAGGTGGTCGAGGTCAACGTCACCCCCGACCGCGGCTACTGCCTCTCCCTGCGCGGCCTCGCCCGCGAGTACTGGCACGCCCAGGGCTCACCCGAGGGCGGCTTCCGCGACCCCGCGGCCGTCCCGACCCCCCCGGCCACACCCCGCGGGTATGCCGTGCGGCTGGCCGACGCGCCCGGGCTGGAGGGCCGCACGGGGTGCGACCGCTACGTCGCCCGGCTCGTGCGCGGGATCGACCCCACCCGGCCGTCGCCGGCCTGGATGCAGCGACGCCTGACCCAGATGGGGATGCGCCCGATCTCGCTCGCCGTGGACGTGACCAACTACGTCATGCTCGCCGTCGGCCAGCCCCTGCACGCGTTCGACGTCACGACCCTGAGCGGCGCGATCGAGGTCCGCCGGGCCAGGCCGGGCGAGACGCTGACGACCCTCGACGACGTCGAGCGCGCACTCGACCCGGAGGACCTCCTCATCACCGACGGCGGCGAGCGCCCCCTGGCCATCGCCGGCGTCATGGGCGGGGCCATGTCAGAGGTCGGCCCGGCCACGACCGACGTCCTCGTCGAGGCGGCCCACTTCGACCCGACGACGGTGGCGCGGTCCTCGCGCCGGCACCGGCTCATCACCGAGGCGTCGAAGCGGTTCGAGCGCGGCGTCGACCCGCGGCTCGCGGCCGAGGCGGCCCAGCTCGCCGTGGGCCTCCTCGTCGCGTTCGGCGGTGGCACCGCGGACCCTGAGGTCACCGACGTCGACGAGACCCGGCCTCGCGAACCCTACGACCTCGACGTGTCGGCGCCCGCCCGGATCGTCGGCGTCGACTACCCGCGTGAGCGGGTCGTCGCGATCCTGGCCCAGATCGGCTGCACCGTCGCCGAGACCGACGACGCTGCCGACGCCACGACCGTGGCCGTGACGCCGCCGTCCTGGCGCCCCGACCTCGTCGACGGCCCGGACTACGCCGAGGAGGTCGCGCGGATCGACGGGTACTCCCGGATCCCCTCCGTCAACCCGACGCCGTCGGACGGCCGGGGACTCACCCATGGGCAGCGGGTCCGGCGCGTCGTCGCCGACGCCCTCGTCGGCCGGGGTTTCGTCGAGGTCCTCACCTACCCCTTCGTCGCCGAGCGGCTGGCCGACGACCTCGGCCTCGCGCCGGACGACGACCGCCGCAACGCGACCCGGATCGCCAACCCGCTCTCCGACGAGGCGCCGCTGATGCGCACGTCGGTGCTCGCCACCCTCCTCGACGCCCTGCGGCGCAACGTCTCCCGCGGCTACCGCGACGTCGCGCTCTTCGAGGTCGGCCTCGTGACCCGACCCGGCGCCGGGTCGAGCCACACCGCTCCGGTGCCGGGCGTCGACCGGCGCCCGGACGACGCGACGATCGCCTCGATCGTGGCCGCGGTGCCCCCGCAGCCCCGCCAGGTGGCCCTGGTGACGAGCGGAGAGGCCGTGCGGTCCGGATGGTGGGGCGCCGGGCGGGCTGCCGGCTGGTCGGATGTCGTCGAGGCCGCGACCACCGTGGCCGCGGCGCTGGCCCTCGAGGTGACGGTCACCGCCGACGCCGACCACGCTCCGTGGCACCCGGGGCGCTGCGCCCGGCTCGCCCTGGTCGACGGCCGGCTCGTCGGCCACGCGGGCGAGCTGCACCCCAAGGTCGTCGCCGCCCTCGGCCTGCCACCGCGCACCTGCGCCGCGGAGCTCGACGTCGACGTCCTCACCGCGGCGAGCGCTCCGACGACCCGGTTCCGGCCCTTCTCGACGTTCCCGCCGGCGCTCACCGATGTCGCCCTCGTCGTCGGGGCGGACGTCACTGCGGGTGCGGTGGAGTCGGCCCTGCGGTCCGGTGCGGGGGAGCACCTCGAGGCGGTCAGCCTGTTCGACGTGTACGTCGGCGAGCAGGTCGGCGCGGGCCGTCGGTCGCTGGCCTACCGGCTCACCTTCCGGGCCCCTGACCGGACACTGACGACCGAGGAGGTCAACCGGTTCCGCGACGCTGCCGTGGCCGCGGCGGCCCGGGCCGTGGGGGCTCAGCAGCGCTGAGGCCCCGGACGACGAGGTCGATGCTGTCGGCGACCGTCGCCGTGAGCGGTGTGCCTGGCGCGGCCGGTTGGAGCGCATGGGCGAGGAGCAGGGCGAGCAGGGTGCGCGCGACCTGGGTCGGGTCGAGGTCCGGACGCACGCGCCCGAGCCGCTGTTCGGCGGCGACGTAGCGGGCGAGCTGCTCGGGTGGACCTCCGCCGTCGGCGATGATCCCCGCCGCCACCGCCGCGTCGCGGCCGGCGGCGAGGTCGGGGTCGGTCAGGATCGCGAGCTCGAGGGGCATGATGTCCTCGCGAAGCGCGGCGAGGCTGGTCAGCGCCTCGGTGAGGTTGCCGGCGACGGTGCCCTGGCCCGCACGTGCGGGAAAGTCGGCGAGCTTGGCGACGATCTCGGTATGCCGTTCCATCGCGGCAGCGAAGAACAGCGTGGTCTTGTTCGGGAAGTGGCGGTAGATGGTGCCCTCGGTGACACCGGCCGCGCGGGCGATGGTCCGGGTCGTGGCCTGGGAGCACCCGGTGTCGCGGACCACTTGACGGGTGGCCCGGATCAGCCGCTCGCGGGTGGCCTCACCCCGATCGGTCACGGCTTCGATCCTCTCACGCTTGGTGCGTCGGGCGGCTTGGGCGGCCTCGTGCCGGTCCACACGAGAGCGGTCGGTCGGTGATGTCGCGGCGCCATCCGACGACCATGGCAGCCCCGACCCCGACGACGACGTAGGCGAGTCCGAGGCCGAGTGCCGTGGGGTAGGCGAGCAGGTCGTCTCCGCCATGGGCGAGCGCTGTCAGCACGGTGCCGGGCAGCCAGCTGCCTCCGCCGTCGAAGGCGCTCTTGACTACGCACTCGACCACGAGCACCCAGCCCACGCCGATCGAGATGGCCAGGGCGGAGGAGCGCAGGGCCACCGCGAGCGTCGGTCCGACCACGCCCCAGACGAGGGAGGCGAGCAGAGCGTTGCCCCAGGCCTCGACGACCATCGACGCGGATGCGTCGGCCCGCCACGCGGTGGTGTCGATCCCGGCGGCTCCTGCGGCAGCAGGGGCAGCTCCGACGTTGACGGCGAGTGCGACGGTGGTGGCGACGACGGTGAGCAGGCACAACGCCGCGAGCTTGCCTACGAGGAGCTTCCACCGAAGCGGTTGCGCCGCGACGAGGAGGCGGATCAGGCCCGAGGTGTAGTCGCCGGCGGTCACCAGGGCCCAGAAGGACAGGGTCACGACCCCGAACATGCTGGCGGCCGCGGACAGGCCCGCGACCAGGCCCCGGCTGCTCGCCAGCGGTGTCGACCACTTCGGCGACCGGGAAGAGGGGAGGCCCCGCAGGCGGGCCAGCGAGAGCAGGTTCGCTCGCGCCGACAGCCCCGGAACGAAGGCCGGACCTTCGACGAGCGCGCCGACCCGCGCGGCATACCGGGCGGGGTGCTGGATCGAGCAGCCGAGGACCTCGGCGCCGCCCTCAGTCGGGCGCACCAGGCCCAGAAGCATCCGGATCAGGGTCGACTTGCCGGACCCGTTCGGCCCAGCAGCCCGATGACGCCCCCTTCGGGCAGCTGCAGTGACGCCCCCTTCGGGCAGCTGCAGCGAGAGCCGGTCGACGGCGGCGACGGCACCGAACCGCCTGGTGAGGTCGCGGGTGACGATGACCGGGGAGGGAACTTCTGTAAGTGTGTGTTTACTTACAGAGTCGCATCCGCCGCTGAGACGTCAAGGGCGCCTGCTCCACGTCGTCCGGGGCGCCGACGACCGCCACGGAAAGCAGCGTGAGGCCGAGGTCGCGGACCTT
>JBBRZC010000020.1:0-30248 GCA_038237075.1 Actinomycetales bacterium | reverse complement strand
GGTCAACGGGGAATGTGGGGCTAGCGTGAGGGTTGCCGAGTTGATGCCGTCTGAGACCCGGCAGATCAGGGTGCTCGTGGTCGATGACCACCGCACTGTCGCAGATGCCGTGGCGCTGGCCATCGAGGGCGAGTCCGGGCTCGAGTGTGTAGCCAAGGCCCACACCGTGGGCGAGGCGCTCGCCCTCGCCGAGGAGCTGCGGCCCGAGGTCGTCGTCATGGACGTGCGGCTCTCCGACGGGGACGGCCTGGTCGCGGCGGCCGAGCTGACCACCCGCTGGCCGCAGACGCGGGTCGTCGTCCTCACCGCCGTCGTCAACAACAACGTGCTCGACCGGGCTGTGGCGGCGGGCGCCTGCGCCCTGCTCCCCAAGGACGGCACCCTCTCCGACCTCATGCGGGCCGTGCGCACCGCCCGCCGCGACGACTTCATGGTGCACCCCAGCCTCGTCAAGCAGCTGATCTCCTCCGGAGCCCGGGGCGAGCCCCAGCCGACGTTCACCCAGCGCGAGCTCGAGGTGCTCCAGCGACTGGCCAGGGGGCAGGACGTCGTCGTCATCGCGCGAGCGCTCGGCATCTCGGTGCTGACCTGTCGCGGCTACATCAAGAGCATTCTCGTCAAGCTCGACGCCCACACCCAGCTGGAGGCCGTGGTCATCGCGCACCAACGGGGGCTGGTCCAGGTCGGTGACCGTCACTAGACCCGGCCCGCCACGGGCCGGGCGCAAGCCTGAGCCGGCGCTGCGATACGCGCTCAAGCGCTACCTCGTCTCGAGCCTCATCGTCCTCGTCGTCGTCGGCATCGGGACCGTGCTGGTGGCCCGGGCCTTGGCCGCGGACATCGCCCTGCGGGAGGCCACCACGCGTGGAGCTGCCTTCGCCCACACCATCGTCGCACCCCTCGTCAACGACGCCGTCCGGCGCGGCTCCCCTGCGGAGACGGAGCGGCTGGCCGCGCTGATGCGGTCCCGGATCGGCGACGGGACGATCGTCCACATCAAGATCTGGAACCAGGAGGGCACTGTGGTCTGGTCGGACGAGACGGCGGTCATCGGGCGCACCTTCAAGCTGGAGCCCCAGGACGCCATCCTGCTCGGGACCAACGACGTGACGGCCGCGGTGTCCGACCTGTCGAAGGCCGAGAACGTGGAGGAACGCTCATCCGGCGAGCTTCTCGAGGTCTACGCCGGGGCGCATGACGCCGACAACGTCCCGTTCCTCTTCGAGTCCTACTCCTCGACGAACCGGATGATGGCCGACCGCGAGAGCATCGTCGTGCGCTTCGGGTTCCTCGGCGTGGGGACCCTGCTCCTCTTCCAGATCGCCCTGCTGCCGTTGGCGGTGGCCCTCGCCCGTCGGGTGGACCGGGCCCGCGCCGACCGCAACACCATGCTCCGCCACGCCCTGTCCGCCTCGGACCTCGAGCGCCGCCGGATATCGCGCGACCTGCACGACGGGCTGATCCAGGACCTGTCAGGTCTCGGCTACGCCCTGCCCTCGGTGCTGGAACAGCTGCCGCCCGAGGCGGTGGCTGCCCGCCGGATCCTCGGCTCGGTGAGCGTGCAGCTCCAGCACGACGTCACCGCCCTGCGCAGCCTCCTGACCGAGATCTACCCCGCGGACCTCTCCGACGGTGGCCTCGTCACCGCCATCGAGGAGCTCGCCCAGCGAGCGCGCGAGTCGGGGCTCCAGGTCGACGTGGCGATGGCTCCGGAGTTCCAGCACGCCGAGCCCGAGGTAGCACGGCTCGTCTACCGGGTGGTCCGGGAGGCCCTGCGCAACGTCGTGCGCCACGCCCACGCGACGTGCGCCGTCGTCGTCGCGCGGGTCGAGGGACCCAACGTCGTGGTCTCGGTGACCGACGACGGGACCGGCATCGACACCAGCCGGTTCGAGGGCCGCGTCATCGACGGCATCCCCGCCCCGACCGGTCACGTCGGACTGCGGCTGCTCGCAGACACCATCAGCGACATCGGCGGACGGGTCCAGCTGACGAGCCCCCCGAGGGGCGGGACGACCCTGACCGCGACCTTCCCCCTGGCGCTCGCCGCCGATCTGGTCGGCTGAGCCGTGCCCACCGACGCGCCGGGGGCCAACCTTCCCCCAAGCCCTGCGCGGGACGATCGCCCCATGAGCAGCGGGCCGGACGACCTGTCCGGCAGCCGCCCTGGTGCGCAGAGCGCTCACCGACCGGGGGGGGAGCCCGCCGCCCGACCGGCCGACGAGGGACACGCCGTGGTGCGCGTCCTCATCGTCGACGACTCCGAGCTCGTCCGGCTCGGTCTGCAGTCCCTCTTCGACATGCACGGCGACCTCGAGGTCTGCGGCACGGCGCCCAACGGGCAGGTCGGCATCCTCCTGGCCGTCTCGACCCTGCCGGACGTCGTCGTCATGGACCTGTCACTGCCCGACATCGACGGGGTCGAGACCTCTCGGCGGATCCTGCGTGACCGCCCCGGCACCCGGGTCGTCATGCTCACGGGCAACCCGAGTCCGGCCTCGCGGCAGGCGGCCGCCGCCGTCGGCGTGGAGCAATACCTCCACAAGGGCACTCCCCCCGAGGCCCTTCTGGCGGCCGTCCGCGGTGGGCCCGGCGAACCCCGCCTGGACCGCAGCGCCTGACCGGGCACCCGGGCCGCGTGACGCGCCGGGGCACGCCGTGGCACGATCGTGGGGTCGCGGGCACGACCCGGGACGCACCACACGCAGGAGCCGGTGATGACGAGCGAGCCACAGGACAGGGTCACCTCCGCCATGCCGCAGGACGCCCCAGCAGAGGTGGTCAGGCGCGACCCGGCGCTCTCGGCGCCTGCGGCGAGTGGCACCGGCCTCGAACCCGGGTGGTACCCCAGCCCTGACGGCGCGCCCACCCTGAGCTGGTGGACGGGTGCCGGGTGGAGCCGCACCCAGCGGCCGATCCCCCGTCCTGCGACCGAACACGCCATGCCCACCTCCTACGGCCGGGTCGTCAGCGGCAACCCGCCCGCGCACCGCCCGGCGACCGGACCGCGCCGCGGCCGCGCACCGAAACGCTACCTGCCGGCCGTGCTGCTCTCGATCCTCTTCGGGCCCGTCGGCCTCTTCTACGCGAGCTGGCAGGTCGCGCTCGCGTGGCTGCTCGGGTGGGCGCTGATCTCGGGAGCGCTCGGCCACGACGCGACCGACGTCGCCACAGCGGTGTCACGCCCGCTCGTCGTCGTGCTTGCCGTCCTCACCGTGGCCTGGCACAACCACCGGCTCCGGGACGACACGGGCACCCCACCGAGAGCCTGACCAGCACCGCGGCGAGGGTTGCCGCACGTTCCGTGGCTACCCTCCTCGGTATGCCGTCCCGCACCTTCCGCAAGGCGGGCTCGGCTGCACCCCTGGGGTACTTCCCGTGGGAGGCGGCGGGGCTGCGCTGGCTGGCCGCCGCGCCGGGCGGCGTGCCCGTCGTGGCCGTCGTCGAGGTCGGGGAGGAGCATCTCGACCTCGCCCGCCTCACCGCCACCCGCGCGACCCGCCCCGCGGCCGAGGCGTTCGGCACGGCCCTGGCCGCGACCCATGCGGCCGGCGCCGCGGCATACGGGAGCCCGCCTGACGGCTGGCACGGCGACGGGTGGCTCGGGCCGCTGAGCGAGCCGCTGCCCCTCGTGCTCCACCCGGCCGCGACGTGGGGCGAGCTGTGGGCGCAGCAGCGGATCGAGCCGCTGCTGCGCGAGGGGCGGCGCCGCCGGGTCTACGACCGGGCGAGCGGTGACATCTTCGAGCGGCTCGTCTCCCGGGTGGCGACCGGGATGTTCGACACGGGCGAGCCACCCGCGCGGCTGCACGGCGACCTGTGGTCGGGCAACGTCCTGTGGACGCAGGACGGCGCCGTGCTCATCGACCCGGCAGCGCACGGCGGCCACCGGGAGACCGATCTCGCCATGCTCTCGCTCTTCGGCGCTCCCCATCTCGACCTCATCCTGCGCGCCTACGACCGGGCGGCACCGCTCGCGGACGGCTGGCGCGAGCGGATGTCGCTGCACCAGCTGCACCCGCTCATGCTCCACGCGGTCGTCTTCGGTGGTGGCTACGTCCAGGAGAGCGTGGCCACGGCCCTCCGCTGGCTCTGACCCGGGCCTGGCCGTCCGGGCCCGCGGGCCTGATGGCTCAGACCACGCTGAGCGAGATGGTGCCCGTGCCGATGTCGGCGGCGTCGACCCGGACCCTGACCTGCGTCCCGACCTCGGCGTGCCCCGTGGCCGTGGCGACGATCGCCGGGTCGGCGAGCTGGACGACGAGGCTGCCGTTCTTGGCGTTCCGGTCGACGACGTCCGCCGCGAACGTCTCGCCGACGTGGGTGGCCATGACCGCCGCCTCCACCGCGTCGGTGCAGGCCCGCTCGACCGCCGCCGCCCGCTTGTCCCCGGCTGCCATGAGCGCGGGCAGGGTGGGCAGCGCCTCGCGGACCCAGTCCGGCACCGGCTCGCCGGTCGTCAGGGCGACGCAGACGACGAGGCCGAACCGGTCCACGAGCCGGCGCAGCGGCGCTGTGACATGGGCGTAGGGCGCGGCGACGGCGGCGTGGAGCGGCTGCGCCGGCGGGTCCCCCTCGAAGGGGGTGTAGCCCGCGCCGCGGAACAGCGCCGTGGCCGCGTGGACGAGCGCGAGGTGCCGGGGGTCGGCGCGGTCGAGCCGGCGCAGGAACTCGCCGTACGCCTCCTCCTGCGGCCACTCGATGCCCAGAGCCCGGGCCTGGCGCCGGAACCGGGCCATCGCCCCCTGGTCCGGCTGCGGCATCGTCCGCAGGATGCCGACCCGGCCCGCGATCATCAGCTGGGCCGCCGCCATGCCCGTCAGGAGCGAGATCTGGGCGTTCCAGTCCTCGACTGGCACGGGTGGCCGGAAGCCGACCCGGAAGCGGCCCTCGGCGTCCTCGCTCACCTCCTGCTCCGGGAGCGGCAGGCTCGCCCCGCCACGCTGACGCTCCAGCTCGATGCGATTGAGGCCGATCTCACGCAGCAGCACCAGGCTCTCGCCGGCGCTGCCGTCGTCGATGGCCCGCTGCGCGCCGACGTAGTCGAGCCGGTCCACGCTGCGCACCCGCGCGAGGTAGACCTCCGTGCCCGTCACCGCGGCGTCCCTGCCGAGGCGCAGGTCCCACACGAAGGCCGGGCGCACCTGGTCGGGCAGCAGGCTCGCCGCGTCCTCGCTGAGCCTCGGCGGGTGCAGCGGGGAGCGGGTGTCTGGGGCGTAGACCGTCTCGACCCGGCGCCGGGTCTCGGCGTCCAGAGCGCCGCCCGGAGCGACGAAGGCGGCCACGTCGGCGATGGCGTAGCGCACCCGGTAGCCGTCACCATCGCGTTCGAGGTGCATGGCCTGGTCGAGATCCATCGAGCCCGCCGGGTCGATGGTGAGGAAGGGCAGCGCCGTCTCGTCGCGGTCGGGCAGGTGCGCGTCGGCGATGGCTGCATCGGTCTCGCCAACAACGTCGGCCGAGAACTCCCCCGGCACGTCGAGCTGGCGACGGATCGCGTCGAAGCGCGCGAGGAGGGCGTCCCGGTCGACGGTCGCCTCGAGCGTCGGGACGGGGGTGGACGTGCGGTAGCGGTAGACGCGCTGGGCCATGTGCGTCAGCGTAGGCACTGACCGGTCTCCCGGCCCGCGGCGGCCTCTCCTACGCTGCCGTGGTGCTCATCCTCCTGCCGCCGTCCGAGGGCAAGACGGCCCCGGCGAGGGGCCGACCTCTCGACCTCGCGACGCTGTCCTTCCCGGAGCTGTCCTCGGCCCGCGCCGCGGTCATCGATGCCGTAGCCGCTGCCAGCGAGCGCGGCGACGCCCCGTCCGTGCTCGGCGTCGCCCCCTCCCTGGCTGCCGAGATCGCCCGCAACACCCGGCTACTCACCGCCCCCGCCGCACCGGCCGCGCGGGTCTACTCGGGGGTGCTCTACGCGGCGCTCGACCTCGCCTCGCTCGACCCGGCCGCCAGGCGCCGCGCCAACCGGTGGCTCGTCGTCACGTCCGCCCTCCTCGGTGCCGTGCGCCCGGGCGACCGCATCCCGGCATACCGGCTGTCGATGGCCGTCAACCTGCCGCCGGTCGGCCCCCTCGCGGCCGCGTGGCGCGGCCCGCTCGGTGCGCTGCTGCCCGCCGCTGCCGGCCGCGGGCTCGTCGTCGACTGCAGGAGCAGCACGTATGCCGTGGCCTGGACCCCGCGCGGCCCGCTGGCCGGGCGGTGGGTCCAGGTCCGCGTTCCGGGCGCGACGCACCTGGCCAAGCACACCCGGGGGCTCGTCGCCCGCCATCTGTGCCAGGCCGGGGTCGACGCCCGGACCCCGCGCCGGCTTGCCGACGTCGTCGGGCAGGCCTTCGACGTCGACCTCGTCGCGCCAGCCTCCAGCGGCCGGCCCTGGGTCATGGACGTGGTCAGCGGGTGACCGGCGCCGAGCTGACCGACCTCGTCGACCGGGTTGGGCCCGTGCTGGCCTTCCTCGTCGCGATCACCATCGTCGCCGAGATCGCCGACCTGGCAGGCGTCTTCGACGTCGCAGCCCACTGGGCTGCCCGCGCCGGGCGGCACCGGGTCTGGGCCCTGTGGCTGCTCGTCGTCGCCATCGCGGTCGCGAGCACCGTCGTCCTCAGCCTCGACACCACGGCCGTCCTGCTCACCCCCGTCGCCATCACCGTCGCCCGGCAGGTGGGGGTCGCGACCCTTCCCTTTGCCATGACCACGCTGTGGCTCGCGAACACCGCGTCGCTGCTGCTGCCGGTCTCCAACCTGACTAACCTCCTCGCCCTGCACCACATGAGGCTGCTGGGCGTCGGGCAGCTTGGCTACCTCCGGCTCTCCTGGGCGCCGGCGCTCGCGGCCGTGCTCGCCACGGTCCTGCTCCTCGCGCTGCGGCACCGACGGTCCCTCACCGGGCGCTATGCCCTGGACGCCGCGCCCGAGCCGCACGACCGCGTCCTGCTCCTCGTCGCCGCCGCGTGCTGCGTCGCGCTGGGACCGGCCTTCGTCTCCGGGGTCGTCCCGGCGATCCCGTCGGCGGTCGCCGCCGTGCTCCTCCTGGGGACCGTCGTGGTCCGCGACCGGTCCCTGCTCCGGCGGATCTCGGTGCCGTGGCCGATGGTCCTCGGCGTGAGCGTGCTCTTCGTCGTCGTCGACGTCGCCCTGACCCACGGGCTGCGCGACGTGCTCGCGTCGTGGGTGGGCACCGGCACCGGAGCGGGCGCCCTCTGGCGCGTCGGCGCGGTCGGCGCGGTCTCGGCCAACGTCGTCGACAACCTGCCCGCCTACCTCGCCCTCGAGTCGGTCACCGCCGACACGCCGACGCGGCTCGTGGCTCTGCTCGTCGGCGTCAACGTCGGCCCGCTGGTGACCGTCTGGGCCTCGCTGGCCACGCTGCTGTGGCGGCAGCGGTGCCGATCGGCGGACCTGGCCGTCCCCACGGCATACCTCGCGCGGGAGGGCCTGCTCTGCGCGGTGGTCGCGGTGGGCGCCGCCCTCGGCGCGCTCGTGCTCGTCGGGTGAGTGCCGGTCAGGAGCCGAGCAGGGTCAGGAGGCGAGCGTGGCGAGCGCCGCGGTGACGTCGTCGACGAGGTCCTGCACGTCCTCGAGGCCCACCGAGATGCGCAGGGTGCCGTCGGTGATGCCGACCGCGGCGCGGGCCTCGGCGCCGAGACGGCGGTGGGTCGTCGTCGCCGGGTGCGTCACCATCGACTTCGCGTCGCCGAGGTTGTTCGAGATGTCGATGACCTCGAGGGCGTTCATGACCCGGAAGGCCTCGTCCTTGCCGCCGTCGACGAAGAAGGTCACCACCGTGCCTCCGCCGCCCATCTGGGCCCGGGCGAGGTCGTGCTGCGGGTGGCTCTCGAGCCACGGGTAGAGGACCCGGGTCACCGCCGGATGGCGTTCGAGCGCCCGCGCGGAGGTCAGCGCGCTGGCGGCCTGCCGTTCGACCCGCAGCGCCATCGTCTCGAGGCCCTTGACGAGGGTCCACGCGTTGAACGGCGACATCGCCGGGCCGGTGTGACGCATGAGGTTCTTCACGGGGCCGTCGATGAAGTCGGCGGGGCCGAGCACCGCGCCACCGAGGACTCGGCCCTGGCCGTCGATGTGCTTCGTCGCCGAGTAGACGACGATGTCGGCGCCGAGCTCGAGAGGCCGGGAGAACACCGGGGTGCCGAAGACGTTGTCCACGACGACCTTCGCGCCAGCCGCGTGGGCGAGGTCTGACACGGCGCGGATGTCGACGAGCTCCTGCATGGGGTTGCTCGGCGTCTCGAAGAAGACGGCTGCGGTCGGCTCGCGCAGGGCCTCGCGCCACTGGTCGAGGTCGGCGCCGTCGACGAAGACCGACTCGACCCCCCAGCGCGGGAGGATCTCGTCGAGGACGACGAAGCAGGAGCCGAAGAGCGCGCGGGAGCTGACGACCCGGTCACCGCGCCCGAGCAGCGCCGCGAGCGCGACGAACACCGCAGCCATGCCCGACGCCGTCGCGAAGCAGGCCGGCGCCCCCTCAAGCAGCCGCAGCCGCTCCTGGAACATCGACACGGTCGGGTTGCCGTAGCGCGAGTAGATGAACTTGTCGATCTCGTCCTTGAAGGCGGCCTCGGCCTGCTCCGCCGAGTCGTAGACGAACCCCGAGGTGAGGAAGAGCGCCTCGGAGGTCTCGTCGAAGCCGCTGCGCGTCAGCCCGCCGCGCACGGCGAGGGTATCGGGACGCAGCACCCGTCCGCTGGGCGTCCTGGCGCCGGTCACCCCTGCCTCCAGGGAAGGCCATCGGCCTTCCATCCGCCCACGGCGCGGTGCCCGTGGGCGTCGTGCGGTCCCTCGAAACCGTCGGCCACGTTGTATGCCGGGCCGAGACCCTGCGCGCTCGCCGCCTCGGCCGCCGCGACCGACCGCACCCCCGAGCGGCAGAGGAAGTACGTGGGCGTGGCCGGGGTGACCCCGGCGGCCCGCAGCTCGTCGACGAAGGCCGGGTTGCGGACGCCGTCGGGGAAGCGCTGCCACTCGATGGTGACGACCCGCTTCTGGATCTCGCTGAGGTCCGGGAGCCCGACGTAGCTCCACTCCGCGGCGGTGCGCACGTCGACGAGGACGGCGTCGGGGTCGTCCCGCAGCGCGGCATACGCGTCTCGGGGTGTGACGTCTCCGGCGTAGCTCATGGGCTCGAGGATCCCACAGCAGCGGCGTCGCCCGTCGCACCGCTTGCGTCCGGGAGTCTGGTCGCCGCGGCCGCCAGAGTCCCGGACGCAACGATGAGAGTCAGGAGCCGAAGAGCCCCGACTCGGCGGTGCGCACGAGGATCCGGCTGCACTCCTCGCAGCGCAGCACCTCGTCTGCGGGGGCGGTGGTGATCCGGCTCATCTCGTGGCTGTTGAGCTCCAGCCGGCACCCGCCGCAGCGCCGGTGCCGCAGCTCCGCCGCCCCGAGGCCGCCGCTGTTGGCCCGGACCTTCTCGTAGAGCGCCACGAGGTCCTCGCCCACCCCGGAGAGCAGTCCCGAGCGTCGGCCGGACACCTGACCGGCCTCGGCGTCGAGATCGGCCACTGCGGCGTCCCTGGTCGCGGTGGCCTCCTGGAGCCGGCTGGCCAGCTCGCTCCGGGCGGTCTCGAGCTGCGACACCCGGGACCCGAGCGCCTCGGCGCGCTCCATGACCTCGAGCTCGAGGTCCTCGAGCTCGGACTGACGCCGGGCCAGCGACACGACCTCGTGCTGCAGGGCCTGCAGGTCCTTGGCCGAGCCGCTCCCCGCGTCGAGCCGGGCTCGGTCGCGGGCTGCGCGGTCGCGCACGAGCTGCACGTCGGCCTCCGCCTTGTCGAGGTCGCGCTGCACGTCCGACAACGCGGTCCGCGCGTTGACGAGCTCGGTGTCGAGGGTGCCGGCGCGCGCCTCGAGGTCGGCGATCTCCTGATGCTGGGGCAGGCGTACCTTCGCGTGGGCGATCTGGTCGAGCCGCGTGTCGACCGCCTGGAGGTCGAGGAGCCGCAGCTGGCGGGTCGGGTCGGCTTTCAGATCGCACCTCCTGCGGCGTTGGCGCCCACGACGAAGCTCCAAGGCTCGGTGCGCAGTCGCGAGACGTAGGTGTCCAACCTAGTCGAGGCGCCGCCTTCGAGCGCCGCGACCAGCTCGCGCTCGGCGCTGGCGAGCCAGACCCACTCGGTGGCCCAGTGGCCGGCGTCGACGAGGAACGGCCGCCCGCCCCGACTCGTCTCGCGCTCCTCGAGCACCGGGTGGTGGCGCAGGTCGGCGGTGACGTAGACGTCGGCTCCGGATGCCCGGACCTGCTCGAACCGGTCGTCACCGGAGCCGCCGAGGACGGCGACGCGCTCGACGGTCGCGTCCGGGTCTCCGCTGACCCGGATGCCGCCCGCGGTCGCCGGCAGCGCCCCGGACAGCCGGGTCACGAACTCACGCAGGGAGATTGGCGAGCCGAGGGTGCCCACCCGCCCCACGGCATACGGGACCTCCTCCAGCGGGCCGACCGACTCGAGCCCGCAGGCCGCGGCCAGGGCGTCGCAGACCCCGGGCGACGCGACGTCGGCGTTGGTGTGGGCGCAGTAGATGGCGAGGCCGCCGCGGATGGCCCGGGTGACCGTCTCCCCCTTGGCGCTCGTCGTCGCCACACTGCTGACCCCACGCAGGAGCAGCGGGTGGTGGGTGATGAGGAGGTCGGCGCCGGCGGCGGTGGCCTCCTCGACGACGGCCAGGGTCGGGTCGATGGCGAGATGGGCGCGCCGCACCGCCTGCTCGGGGTCACCGGTGACGAGTCCCACCCGGTCCCACTCCTGCGCGGTGGCGGGCGGGTAGAGGCTCTCGAGGGCCCTGACGACGTCGCGGAGGTGGAGGTCGGGCACGACCCGACGATGCCACACCCGGCGCGGCCCGGCGTACCCGCCGCCTCTAGGGTGGACGCCATGGCTGGCACGGACACCCCCTCCCCACGGCATCAGCGCCCCGAGGGCGCGGACGATGCCACCGTCGAGGCGCTGGGCAAGCTGTCGGAGGCGCTCGAGGTCGTCGAGGACGCCCGCGGGCACCTCTACGGGTTCCACCGGCTGACGGGCATGGCCGACCTCGCCCTCGGTGAGGCCGCCGACCTCCTGCGCAAGGCGGGACACCGCGAGTGGGCCGACCGGATCGAGGAGGAGCTCGTCGGCCGCAACGTCATCGAGGGCCGGTGGACGTTCCAGGTGGTCGAGGAGTATGACGACGGCTACTACGCCACCTTCAAGGACCTCGAGGCGCAGGCCCGCACGGCGCTCGCCGAGGGTCGGCGACACCTCTTCGAGGCGGAGATGAAGGAGGAGCGTCGCACCCACGGGCGGCGCCACCACGAGGCCCGTCCCAGCGACGGGTCCGGCTGAGCCGCGGGTCAGCCCGCCGGTGGGCTTCGGCGGCCGGTATGCCGTGCCCCAGCTGGCTGGGGCGCTCGACCGAGGGTTTGGAATGGACACCGGCCGTTCCCAGGGCAATATTGAAGGCCATGGGCAACGCCGCGCACGACTCCGCCGGAAGCACCTCCCCCTCGCGTCGCAGCGTCCTGCTGGGCGCGACTGCCGCGACGGCCACCGTCGCCGTGGGATCGGGAGTCGCGGTGGTCGGGGCGGACGTGGCGGCGGCCGACGACGGCCCGCCGTTCCTCGGCCCCGGACAGCGGGCTCGGCCGCAGCGTCCAGACCGTGAGCTACGCCGGCTGCTTCGGGAGATCGACCGGTCGCGGGTCGAGGCCAATGTCCTGCGGCTGACGCAGTTCGGCACCAGGCATACGCTCTCGGCACAGGATGACCAGGTACGCGGCATCGGCGCGGCGCGCGACTGGATCCGCGACCAGCTCAAGGCTTACGCCGCGACCTCCGGCGGCCGGATGACCGTGGCAGTGCAGTCGTTCGTGCAACCCGCCGGGCCGCGGATCCCCAAGCCGACGACCGTCAGCAACGTCGTGGCGACCCTGCGCGGGACGAGCTCCCCCGACCGGGTCTACCTCGTCTCGGGGCACTACGACTCACGCGTCACCGACGTGCTCGACGCCGTCAGCGACGCGCCGGGCGCCGACGACGACGCGTCGGGTGTGGCCGCCGTCCTGGAGCTCGCACGGGTCTTCGCAAGCCGCCCGACCGAGGCGACGGTGATGTTCGTGGCCTACGCCGGCGAGGAGCAGGGCCTGTTCGGCTCCGCGTTCATGGCACAACAGCTCAAGGCCACGGGCACCGACGTGCAAGGCATGTTCAGCAACGACATCATCGGGGCCAGCAACTCGTTCGACGGCACGCCTGCCGACCCGCGCAGCGTGCGGCTGTTCGTGGAGGGGGTACCCACCGCCGAGACCGCGCAGCAGACCGCGATCCGGCAGGCGGTCGGCGGCGAGAACGACGGCCCGTCGCGCCAGCTCGCGCGGTTCGTGCGAGACGTGGCCGAGAACGACGAGACCGGTCTGCGGCTCAGGGTGGTCTGGCGGCGGGACCGGTTCCTGCGCGCCAGCGACCACGTGTCGTTCCTGCAGCAGTCCTACCCCGCTGGACGGTTCACCGAGCCGCGCGAGAACTTCAACCACGAGCACCAGAACACCCGGGTGGAGAACGGCATCCAGTTCGGCGACCTCCCGCAGTTCTGCGACTTCGGCTACATCGCCGGGGTGGCGCGGGTCAACGCGGCGACCCTGTGGTCGCTGGCCCAAGGACCCGGCACGCCCAAGGACGTGGCGATCGTCGCCGCGGTGCTCACCAACGACGCCACGCTGCGCTGGAGTCGCGGCAACGAACCCGACCTGGCGGGCTACGAGGTGGTGTGGCGCGAGACGACAGCCTCGGAGTGGACCCACGTGATCCCGGTCGGCGACGTCAGCACCGTGACGATCGACCTGGCCAAGGACAACGTGCACTTCGGCGTACGAGCGGTCGACGCCGACGGGCACCGCAGCCCCGTCGCCTACCCGCGGCCGGTCACCTAGCGTCGCACCGAGGGCACCCACAGCGCGTCAGGCGCCGGGCTGGAGCACGACCTTGATGCACCCGTCCTTCTTGTTCTTGAACAGCTCATAGCCGTCCGGCGCCTCGGCGAGCGGCAGGTGGTGGGTCGCGAGGGTCTCGACGCCGAACACGTCCTCGTCTTGGCTGAGGATCTCGATGATGTCGTCGGTCCAGCGGCGAACGTTGGCCTGACCCATCCGCAGCGTGATCCCCTTGTCGAAGATCTCCATCATCGGCATCGGGTCGGCCATGCCGCCGTAGACCCCGCTCAGTGACACGGTCCCCCCGCGACGCACCGCATACAGCGCCGTGTGGAGGGCGTCGAGCCGGTCGATGCCGACCTTCTCGATGGCGACCCGGGCGAGGGCCTTGGGCAGGCTGCTCGCGGCACCGATGACCTTCTCGCTGAGCGGGTTGCCGTGTGCCTCCATGCCAACGGCGTCGATGACGCTGTCGGCGCCGCGACCGTCCGTGAGGTCCATGATCGACTGCGCCACGTCCTCGACGTCGTCGAGGTTCAGGGTCTCTACGCCGCGCTCCCGCGCCGCCTCGAGACGCTCGGGGACGAGGTCCACGCCGATGACCCGCTCGGCCCCGAGATGGTGCGCGACCCTGGTGCACAGTTGACCCACGGGCCCGAGCCCGAGGACCGCGATGGTGCCCCCGGGGGTGACGTCGGCGTAGGACACGGCCTGCCACGCCGTCGGGAGGATGTCGGACAGGTAGAGGTAGCGCTCGTCGACGCCGTGCTGAGGCAGGCGGATCGGGCCGTACTGCGCCTGGGGCACCCGGACGTACTCCGCCTGGCCCCCGGGCACCGACCCGTAGAGGCTCGTGTAGCCGAAGAGCGCGGCACCTTTGCCCTGGGCGGTGACCTGCGTCGTCTCACACTGAGACTGCAGCCCGCGCTGGCACATCCAGCAGTGGCCGCACGAGATGTTGAAGGGCACGACGACCCGGTCACCGACGGCGAGATCGCCCGCGGCGCTGCCGACCTCCTCGACGACGCCCATGAACTCGTGCCCGAGGACGTCCCCCGGCGTGAGGTAGGGCGCCAGGACGTTGTAGAGGTGCAGGTCTGACCCGCAGATCGCCGTCGACGTCACCCGGACGATGGCGTCCGTTTCCGCCTCGATCCGTGGGTCCGGGACGTCCTGGACCTCGACCGAGCCCTTCGCCTGCCATGTCAGTGCTCTCATGTCCCACGGCATACCCGCCACGGGTGCGCCTCATGCGCCGGGCCCGGGTGTGTCTGGCGGCCGGCGGGGGTAGGAGTGGGGCATGACACTCCCCGATGACTCCCCCCAGCCGGTCGCGCTCGTGGCAGGCGCCTCGCGCGGTCTCGGCCTCCTCGTGGCGCGCGAGCTCGCTGCCGCGGGGCACCGCACCGTCATCTGCGCCCGGGACGCCGCCGAGCTCGACCGGGCGGTCGAGACCATGGCGGGATGGGGGTATGCCGCGCGGGCGGAGGTCTGCGACGTCGCCGACCACCTCGCGGTGGAGCGTCTTGTCGACGAGGTGACCCGGCAGGAGGGCCCGGTCGAGGTCGCGGTGCATGTCGCCGGCGTCATCCAGGTCGGCCCCCTGACCGCCGTCACCCGGGGGCACTTCGAGCAGGCCCTCGACATCATGACCTGGGGTCCGATCAACCTGGCGCTCGCGGTGCTCCCGGGGATGCGCGAGCGCGGGCGCGGCCGGATCGCGACGGTGGCCTCGATCGGCGGCCTGGTCAGCGTGCCTCACCTCCTGCCCTACAGCACGGCCAAGTTCGCGGCCGTCGGCTTCAGCCAGGGCCTGCGGTCGGAGCTGGCCGGCACAGGCATCACGGTGACGACGATCGTCCCTGGCCTCATGCGCACCGGGTCGCACCTGCACGCGCAGCTCACCGGCGACCAGGCCGCGGAGTACGCGTGGTTCGCGCCGGGGGCGTCGATGCCGCTCATCTCGATCGATGCCGAGCGAGCCGCCGCCCAGATGGTGCGGGCCGTCCTCGCCGGCCGCGGCACCGTCCTCATCACGCCGCTGGCCAAGGTCGGCGGCCGGGTTGCCGGCCTCGCACCGGCGACGACGGCGGCCGTGCTCGGGCTCGTCGCCCGGCTGCTCCCGAAGGCGCCTCCGGGCGACACCGCCACCGTCGAAGGGCACGAGGCGCGGGCCAGGCTCGACTCCCCCGTCGTGGAGCGGCTGACGACCTGGGGCACGCGAGCGGCCGAGCGCTTCAACGAGACCCTCCGGCACTGAGCCGGTCGCCTCCGTATCGCAGTGTGTCGGGTTCCCGTCCTTGCGCAGGGGTGCGGTCAGCGCGGTTTGGAAGCCCGCCGGCCAGGACGCTGCCCGTTCTCACCGACCCGCGCGTGACGCGCAGTCCACGCACAGCCGGGACGCCGGCCGCGCTTCCAGACGGGCGGCAGCGATGGTCCGACCGCACTGCTCGCAGACGCCGTAGCGTCCGGCCGCATCCCGGAGCAGGGCGTCCTCGATCTCGTCGAGGTGGCGCCTGGCCTGGCTCATCAGCGCATCGAGCTGCGAGCGCTCGTAGGCGATGGTGGCCCCCTCGGGGGTCGTGCTCGTCGTCGGCGTTGGAGTCGAGCGACGCGGCGATCATGCCCTCGAAGTCCGCCCGCATCGCCGCGAGACGCGCAAGGACCTCGGCGCGCTCGGCCTCGAGGCGAGCGCGGGCGCCCGAACCCGGAGGTGGCTGCTGCGGTGGCTCTGATGGGAGGCGGCTCATGACTCCCGCGCCAACGCCGAGCGGACACGCGCTATTTCGCCCGAGCGCGATGCAACCCCGCGGCCGGCGCGGGTTTGGCCCCGCCCGCGAGCGGGGTAAACCCGGGTCATGACGTCTCTGACGCACCTCCTCGACCGCGTCACCACCGCCCTGGAGCACGCGAAAGTCCTCGACCCCCCTGCCGACCTCGCGCAGACGGTGACCGCTCGCCTGCCCGCCGGCCGCGTCAAGGACCTCCTGTCCGGCACCGACGCGGGTCACCCGGTGCACCCCGCGCTCGTGGCCGTGCCGATCGGCGCCTTCTCCGGGGCAGCCGTCCTCGACCTCTTCGACTCGGACGAGGTCACGGTCCGGCGGCTCATCGGCCTCGGGCTGCTCAGCGCGGTCCCCGCGGCCGTGACGGGCTGGTCCGACTGGGGGGACACCCGGGCCGCCGAGCGCCGGGTCGGAATCGCCCACGCCCTGTGCAACGCCGTCGGGCTCAGTCTGCTCACCGGCTCATGGGTGGTCCGCCGGCAGGCTGGCCGCGGGCGGATCCTCTCGCTGGCCGGGCTCGGGGTCATCGGTGTCTCGGGGTGGCTCGGTGGCCACCTCGCCTACGCGCTCGGCGTAGGCGTCGACACGACCGCCTTCCAGCGGCCTCCCACCGAGTGGACCGACGCCTGCGCCGAGAGCGACCTGCGCGACGGCGAGCCCTACGCGGTGAGGGTGGCCGACACGCCTGTCCTCCTGTTGCGCCAGGGGGGTCGCGTCAGTGCTCTCGGCGACCGCTGCACCCACCGTGGTGCCCCGCTTCACGAGGGAACCGTCGTCGACGGATGCATCGAGTGCCCCTGGCACGAAAGCCGTTTCGACCTCGACGACGGGGCGGTGGTCCGTGGTCCCGCCACCCGGCCGCACCGGTCTTCCAGACCCGCGTCGTGTCGGGCCGCGTCCAGGTCCGCCGGGACGAGGACCGGGCGCTGCGCCTCAACCCTACGAGCTGACGGGACTCCGCACGGCCCGGCTCAGTCGGTCGCCTCATGGTGTGCCGTCCCCCGCGCGGCCGGCGGCAACAGCGCCTCGTCTCCCTCGGGCCACCGGCGCGGGTCCGGGCCGAGCGCGCTGAGCTCGCGCACCTCCTCGACGCACCACGGCGAGACGTGGCGCCGCGCCGTGAGGACGTCGTCGACGAACGACGGCCAGTCGACCCACTCGACCCCGCCCACCTCGGTCAAGTCAGGTTCGAGAGCCATGCTCTCGTCGAGCCAAGCCACGTAGACCGGGCACCGTTCGTTCTCGACGATGCCGTCCATCTCCGCGCGGTAGGCGAACTCGGGCAGGACCAGCCGCAGCCCGTCGACGCGCGCCCCGATCTCGGCGCGAGCCCGGCGCTCGGCGGCTTCCGCAGGCGCCTCGCCAGGACCGGGATGGCCACACACCGAGTTGGTCCACAGGCCGGGGAAGGTCCGCTTGGTCGAGGCGCGCCGAGTTAGCAGCAGCTCGCCGGACGCGGAGAAGAGGAACAGCGAGAAGGCGAGGTGCAGCGGCGTCTGCGCATGGTGCACGTCCACCTTGGGCGCGCTGCCGACGGCTCGGCCCTGATCGTCGAGGAGCACCACCGACTCGACGCTCATCGAGTCCTCCCCAGCTCGCCCACGGCCGCCGCGAAGACGGCCGGAGCCGCCGCAGCGGCAGGGACGATGGCGCGCCGCGCCCAGTGCGGACGGGTTCCCTGCACGAGAAGGTGAGTCATCACGGCATACCTCCAGGTGGCGCGGCGCCAGCTCCACTCGTAGGTCTGCGGCCGCCCCGCGACGAGCGCCGCAACGGCGGCCCGGGCGTGCGCGAGGCCGAGCGAGATCCCTTCTCCCGTCAGGGCGTCGACGTAGCCGCTGGCATCGCCGACGAGCAGCACGTGGCTGCCGACCCGCCGCGCCGACCGCTGGCGCAGCGGTCCCGCGCCACGCACGGGAGACGCCTCGGCGGCCCCGGCCAGCCGTTCCCGCAGCTGCGGGAAGTCGTCGAGCTGCGCGTCGAAGCCGAGGCGCCTCGAGCCGAGCACGGCCACGCCGACGAGGTCGTCGGCGACGGGGGTGACATAGGCCTCGCCGTGCGCTCCCCAGTGCACCTCGACGTGGTCGGACCACGGGGGTATGCCGTAGTGCCGGCGCTGCCCCCAGCGCTGCGGCCCGCGGGGAGGGGCCTCCAGACCGGCGAGCCGGCGCACCGTGGAGTGCAGGCCGTCGGCGCCCAGGACGTAGCCCGCGGTCAGCGGTGGCCCTGGGTCGCGAGAGGCCGTCCTGGTGAGCACGGTGACCCTGGCTCCCGGCCCCGCCGTCTGCTCGAGGCCCTGCACGGCGAGCGGCAGGACCTCGACCCCGGCGTCGGCCACCGCGTCGCGCAGTGCCTGGTGCAGTGTGGTGCGCCGGACCCCGCGACCCGCCCCGTCTCTGAAGTCGGCCACCGCGCAGCGGCCGTCCCGCACGTAGCGGATCCCGGTGAGGGGGCGCCCCACCGGATCCACGCCGAGGGCCGACAGGGCGGTGACGGCGCCGGGCATCAGTCCCTCGCCGCACGCCTTGTCGAGGGCGCCGTCCCGGGGTTCGAGCACCACGACCGACCGGCCGGCGCGCGCGGCATACAGCGCGGCGGCAAGGCCGACGGGACCGCCGCCGACGACGAGGACGTCGGTGGCGAGGACCTCACTGGCGCTCACGCGTCCACCGAAGCCAGGGCCGCCAACGCCCGGTCCTCGACGCGGATCCGCACCGCGAGGAGCGCCGCGTTGAGAGCGGTGAAGAGCAGGGCGGTCACCCAGGCCGAGTGGACGAGGGGCAGCGCCGCCCCCTCGACCACGACGGCGACGTAGTTCGGGTGCCGGAGCCACCGGTAGGGACCGCCGGTGACGCGAGCGAGGCCGGGTACGACGACGACCCGGGTGTTCCACTGCCGCCCGAGGGTCGTGATGCACCACCACCGCAGCGCCTGCGTGGCCCCGACGACGACGACCATGGTCCACCCGAGGACGGCCAGGAACGGCCGGTCGAGCAGGAGGACCTCCGCGAGCGAGCCGACGAGGAGCCCGGTGTGGAGCACGACCATCGCCGAGTAGTGGCCGCCGCCGAGCTCGACGCCGCCGCGGGCCAGAGCCCACGCCGCGTTGCGCGTCGAGACGACGAGCTCGGCGAGTCGCTCGAAGCCGACGGCGACGACGAGCAGGACGAAGAGCAGCTGTGAGGTCGGCATGACGTCACCCGCCCTGCGCGCGCAGCAGGACCAGCTCGAGGCAGAAGCCCGGCCCCATGGCCATCAGGATGCCGTGGCTCCCGGGCGTGGGGGGCCGTTCGCGCAGCGTGTCCGCGAGCACGTGGAGCACCGACGCCGACGACAGGTTGCCGATGCGGTCGAGGCTCTGCCACGTCAGGCCGAGCGCGTGGTGGTCGACCTCGAGCGCCTCCTGCATCGCCTCGAGCACCTTGGGGCCGCCCGGGTGAGCGACCCACCAGCCGATGTCGTCGCGGGTCAGGCACTGCCCGGCGAGGAACTCATCGACATCGCCTCGCACGTTGGACCGCACCAGCTCGGGCACCTCGACGCCGAGGACGATCCGCAGCCCGCTCGCCCCGACGTCCCAGCCCATGGCACGCTCGCTGCCGGGGTAGAGGCGGCTGCGCGTCGCGAGCACCTGGGGCATCCCGGGCCGGCCAGGCATCCCCGCCCGCGCCGTCGCCCCCCGGTTGCTGCCCACCATGACCACGGCGGCGGCTCCGTCGCCGAAGAGCCCGCTCGCGACGAGGTTGGCCGTCGACGTGTCGTCACGCTGGACGGTGAGGCTGCACAGCTCGACCGACAGCAACACCGCCACGTCGTCGGGATGTCCCACGAGGTGGTCGTGCACCCGCGCCACTCCGGCAGCACCGGCGACGCAGCCGAGGCCGACCAGCGGCACCCGCTTGACGTCGCTGCGCAGCCCGATCCGCGCCGCGACCCGCGCCTCGAGCGAGGGGACGGCGAGCCCGGTGATCGTCGTCGAGACGATGAGGTCGACGTCCCCGACGCCGAACCCGGCTCGGCGCAGGGCCTCCTCGACCACCTCCGAGCCGAGGTCCACGGCCACCCGGATGAACTCGTCGTTGGCCTCCCCGAAGTCCCGGAGCGTGGCGTACTGCTCCAGCGGCAGCGCGAGGTGGCGGTGGCTCACGCCGGCGTTCGCGTGCAGCCGCTCGAGCAGGGCCCGGTCGACGCCCGTCGCGCCGAGCACGTCGGCGAACGCCGCGGTGACCTCGGCCTGCGCGTGACGGTGCTTCGGGAGGATGCCGCACACGGCGGCGAGATGGCTCATTGGCACACCCTAAGCACTCGCGCCCGGGAGGTGCCCCGGCAGCCGGCGGCCGCGGCATACGCTCGGCCGGTGCCCTCCTCCACGCGACTCGCGGCATTGGCCCGTGCCAGCCACCCGGGCCCGACGCTGGCCGTCACGACGCTTACGGCGCTGCTGGCCGTCGGGTCGGGGCACGTCCTGCGGAGCGGGCTGCTCGTCACCGCCGCCGTGCTGGCCGGCCAGCTGAGCATCGGGTGGTCCAACGACCTCGTCGACGCCGCCCGTGACCGGCAGGTCGGGCGCGCCGACAAGCCCGTCGCGCGCGGCGAGGTGAGCGAGGCGGTGGTCCGTGGGGCGGTCGTCCTCGCCCTCGCCGCCTGCCTCGTCCTCTCCCTCGCCGTCGGCCTGCGGGCGGCGGCGGTGCACCTCGCGCTCCTCGTCGGGTCGGGCTGGGCCTACAACCTCGGCCTCAAGCGCACCCGGTGGTCGGCCGTCCCGTATGCCGTGGCGTTCGGCTCGCTGCCCGCGGTGGTCACGCTCGCCCTGCCCCACCCGGTGCTGCCGCCAGCCTGGATGGTCGCCGTGGGAGCCCTGCTCGGCGTCGGCGCGCACCTGCTCAACGCGCTTCCCGACCTCGCCGACGACGCCCTCACCGGCGTGCACGGGCTTCCCCACCAGCTCGGCGCCCGACGGGTCCGCGTCCTCGCCCCGCTCGTCCTCGTCGCCGGCTCGGTCGTCACCGTGCTCGGTCCGGGCGTTCCCGACTCCCTGTGGCCGTGGACCGCCCTCGCCGCCTGCGTGCTGCTGGGAGTGGTGGCGACGAGCAGCCGGGGGCGGGCGCCGTTCGTGGCGGCCGTCGCCATCGCCCTCGTCGACGTCGCCACCCTCGTCCTGCGCGCCTGACCGGAGCCGTCCGGGGCCGGGTCGCCGGATGGGACGGGTCGATGCCTGACGCTGCTCCGTCGTGACGGGAGTGGCTGGCGTGGTGCACCCACGGCACACACCAGCTCGTATGCCGTGGGCTCGCCGACCGCTGCGGTCACCCGTCGTGGGCGTGCCGGGCTCTCGCGGCCCCGGCTGCCGCCTCGACGAGGGCGACGAAGAGCCGCGGGTCGGTGCCCGCCTCCGGGTGCCACTGCACCGCCAGCCGGAACCGCTGCGCCGGGTCCTCCATCGCCTCCAGCGTCCCGTCCTGCGCCCAGGCCGCCGGCTCGTAGCCAGGATGGCTCACGACGGCCTGGTGGTGGTAGGTCGGCACGTCGAGGCGCTCCCCGAGGAGAGCGCCGATGCGGGTGTCCGGCACGACCGTGACCGGGTGGGTGCCGTACTCGAAGGCCGACGGCGAGTGTCCCTCGTGGCCGACGACATCGGGCACGTGCTGCACGAGCCGGCCTCCCCCGGCGACCGCCATGACCTGCATGCCCCGGCAGATGCCGAGCACGACGGCGTCCCGCCCCCGGGAGACCCGAGCGAGGGCCAGCTCGAAGGCGTCGCGGTCGGGACGGCCGTCCTGGATCCGCGGGTGCGGGTCCGCCCCGTAGCGGTGCGGCTCGACGTCCGCGCCCCCGGCCAGGACAAGCCCATCGAGCCGATCGAGGACGGCGCGGGCCATCGCGTCGTCCGCATCGAGCCGCGGCGGGACGAGCAGGGCGATCCCGCCGGCCCGTTCGACGGACTCGACGTAGCGGTGCGGCAGGAGCGCGCTCGGCACGTCGGTCCAGCCGCCCCGGGAGGCCGGCTCGACGTAGCAGGTGATCCCGATGACGGGACGCCCGCTGCCCCGGTCAGAGCGGGGTGACGTAGGCACCGGCGATCCCGCCGTCGACGAGGAACTGAGAGGCGGTGATGAAGCTCGACTCGTCGCTGGCGAGGAAGAGGACGGCGTTGGCGATCTCGACCGGCTCGGCGAAGCGGCCGACAGGGATGTGGACGAGCCGTCGCGCGGCCCGGTCGGGGTCCGCGGCGAAGAGCTCCCGCAGCAGCGGGGTGTTGACCGGGCCGGGGCACAGGGCGTTGACCCGCACGCCGTCCCGGGCGAACTGGACGCCGAGCTCGCGCGACATCGACAGCACGCCCCCCTTGCTCGCGGTGTAGGAGATCTGCGACGTCGCCGCCCCCATCACCGCCACGAAGGAGGCGGTGTTGATGATCGACCCCCGGCGCTGCTCGAGCATGTACGGCAGAACCGCGCGACAGCAGAGGTAGACGCTGGTGAGGTTGACCTCCTGCACCCGGCGCCACGCGTCGAGTCCCGTGGTGAGGATCGAGTCGTCCTCCGGCGGCGCGATGCCCGCGTTGTTGAAGGCGACGTCCACGCTGCCGTAGGTCTCCTTCGCGGCCCGGAACAGCGCCTCGACGGCGTCCGGGTCGGTGACGTCGGCGCGCACGAAGAGGCCACCCACCTCGGTGGCGACCCGCCCTCCGATGACGGCGTCGAGGTCGCCGACGACGACCCGCGCGCCCTCCTCAGCGAAGCGCTGCACCGTCGCCAGCCCGATCCCCGAGCAACCTCCAGTGACGACGGCGACCTTGCCGTCGAGCCTTCCTGCCATGCTGTCCTGCCTCTCCGGTCCCCTTGCCACTGCTCAGGGTTCGCTGCTGATGAAGACGTTCTTGACGTCGGTGAAGGCATCGAGCGCGTCGGGGCCGAGCTCGCGGCCGAGGCCAGACTGCTTGAACCCACCGAACGGCGTCGAGTAGCGCACGCTGCTGTGCGAGTTGACCGAGAGGTTGCCGGCCTCGACGCCGCGGGCGACGCGCAGTGCTCGGCCCACGTCGCGGGTCCAGATCGACCCCGAGAGCCCGTATGCCGTGTCGTTCGCCTTGGTCACGGCGTCGGCCTCGTCGTCGAAGGGGAGCACCGCGACGACGGGGCCGAAGATCTCCTCCTGCCAGACCGGGTCCGACGTGCTCGTGGGCAGCACGACGGTCGCGGGGTACCAGAACCCCTCGCCGCCCGGCGCCTGCCCCCGGAAGGCGACCTCGACCGGCTCCGGCGCATCGTCGACGAAGCCGCGCACGCGCTCGCGCTGGGCGGCGCTGATGAGCGGCCCCATGTCGGTGCTCTCCCGTGCCGGGTCACCCACGATGACCGCCCGCAGCGCCGTCTCGAAGAGCTCCATGAAGCGGTCGAACACGTTGCGCTGCACGAGGATCCGGGTCCGGGCGCAGCAGTCCTGCCCGGCGTTGTCGAGGAACGACATCGGGGCCGAGGCCGCGGCGCGATCGAGGTCGGCGTCGGCGAAGACGATGTTGGCGCTCTTGCCCCCGAGCTCGAGGGTGACCCGCTTGACCTGCTCGGCGGCGCCGCGCATGATCCGCCGCCCGACCTCGGTAGAGCCGGTGAAGCACACCTTGCGCACGGCCGGGTGGGTGACGAACCGCTCGCCCACGACCGACCCGCGACCGGCGACGACGGTGAGGACCCCCTCGGGGATGCCCGCCTCGAGGGCGAGCTCACCGAGGCGCAGGGCGGTCAGCGGGGTCAGCTCGGCCGGCTTGAGGACGACGGTGTTGCCGGCGGCCAGGGCCGGCGCGAGGCCCCAGCCGGCGATGGGCATGGGGAAGTTCCAGGGCACGATGACCCCCACGGTGCCCAGGGGCTCCTTGAACGTGACGTCGAGGCCGCCCGCGACCGGGATCTGCCTGCCGAACAAGCGTTCCGGGGCGGCGGAGTAGTAATGGAGGACGTCGCGGACGTTGCCGGCCTCCCAGCGCGCGTTGCCGACCGGGTGGCCCGAGTTGGCGACCTCGAGCTGGGCGAGCTCCTCGAGGTGGTCGTCCACGGCCTCGGCGAAGCGCCGCAGCAGCCGTCCCCGGTCGGCGGGCGCCACCGCGCGCCACGCCGGGCCGGCCTGCTCGGCGGCGAGGATGGCGGCGTCGGCGTCCTCGAGGCTCGCCAGCTCCATCGTGCGCAGCGGCGCGCCCGTCGTGGGGTTGACGACGTCGTGGGTCGTCGAGCCGGGTGTCGTCACAGTCGCTCGAACCCCCGGACGCGCTCCCAGTCGGTCACCGCGGCGTTGAAGGCGTCGAGCTCCACGGTGGCGGCGTGGCTGTAGTGGTCGACGACGTCCTGGCCGAAGGCGGCCCGGGCGACAGCGGAGGCCCGGAAGAGGTCGCGCGCCTCGCCGAGCACGGCCGGCACCCGCTCCTTGTCGGAGGTGTAGGCGTTGCCGGTGAAGGCCGGCTCGAGGGGCAGCTCCTCCTGTATGCCGTGCAGCCCGCCGGCGAGCATGGCCGCGACGGCGTTGTAGGGGTTGACGTCTCCCCCCGGCACCCGGTTCTCGACGCGCAGCCCGGGCCCGTGGCCGACGACCCGCAGCGCGCAAGTGCGGTTGTCGCGGCCCCAGGCCACGGCCGTGGGGGCGAACGAGCCGGCGGCGAAGCGCTTGTAGGAGTTGATGTTCGGCGCATAGAGGAGGGTGAGCTCCCGCAGGGTCGCCTGGACGCCCGCGAGGAAGTGGTCGAAGAGCCTGCTGTGTCCCCCGGGGCGGGAGTCGTCGGCGAAGAGGACCGAGCCGTCCTGCCCGCGCAGCGAGAGGTGGATGTGGCACGAGTTGCCCTCGCGCGCGTCGTACTTGGCCATGAAGGTCAGCGAGCGCCCGTGCTGCGCGGCGATCTCCTTGGCGCCGTTCTTGTAGACGGCGTGGTTGTCGCAGGTGCGCACGACGTCGTCGTAGAGGAAGCCGATCTCGTGCTGACCGAGGTTGCACTCCCCCTTGACCCCCTCGACGGTCATCCCGCCGAGGAACATCTCGTTGCGGATCTCCCGCAGCAGGGGCTCGAGCCGGCTGCCCCCGAGGATCGAGTAGTCCACGTTGTAGCGGTTGCCGCCAGTGAGGGACTGGTAGCGGCGGTCCCACGCCTGCTCGTACGGCTCGTCGAAGACGATGAACTCGAGCTCGGTGCCGGCGAGGGCCACCATCCCCATCTCGGCGGCCCGATCGACCTGGGTCTTGAGGATGGTCCGGGGTGACTCGCGCACCGGACCGCTGCCGTCCAGCCAGCTGAGGTCGCACTGCACCGTTGCGGAGTACCCCTGCCCGGGCGTCCGGCGCAGGGTCGACAGGTCCAGGTCGAACATCATGTCGCCGTAGCCGCGCTCCCACGAGCTCATGGCATAGCCGTCCACCGTGTTCATGTCGACGTCGACGGCGAGGAGGTAGTTGCACCCCTCGGTGCCCTGCGCGAGGACGTGGTCGAGGAAGAACTGCCCGTGGATCCGCTTGCCCTGCAACCGGCCCTGCATGTCCGTGAAGGCCACGACCACCGTGTCGATGGTGCCGTCACGCACCTCCTCACGCAGCTCGTCGACGCTCAGCTGGGGCGGTGTCATCATCGTCCTTCGTCCTCGGTCGGGGGTTGGTCGGTCGGGCGTCGGGCAGTGACTGGTCGTTGGGTCTGCTGGCGGGGGCTAGCCCAGCAGCCCCCGAAGAAGCGCCGAGGTGGCGTCGCAGTGCTCCTCCATCTCCCGCCGCGCGGTCTCGGGGTCACCACCGAGGATGGCGGCGACGATCGCGTCGTGCTGGTCGGTGCTGTGGGCGATGTTGCGCGGCAGCACGGGGATCGCCGACAGCAGCTCGTGCAGGGCGGCCTGGGCCCGGGTCACCGCCTCGATGAGCATCGGCGAGCCTGAGAGCGTGGCGATCGCCAGGTGCAGGCGCGAGTCGGCGACCCGGTGGGCACCGGTGTCCGGTGCGTTCCGCACGTCGTCCGCCGAGGCGCGCAGCCACGCCCGCTGGTCTCCGGAGAGCGAGCGGCTCGCCGCCACTGACGTCGCTCCCGGTTCGACGACCCGGCGAAACGCGAGCGCGTCGTCGAGGTCGGCTCCGCGCCGCACCGGGGCTGCGCCCGACCCCGGTTCCGGCGCCTCGTAGACGACGAGGGTGCCACCGCCGCGCCCCCGACGGGTCGTGACGAGCCCCGACTCCCGAAGGGCGCCGATGGCCTCGCGCAACGTCATCCGGCTGACCCCGAGCCGGTCCGCGAGCTCGCGCTCGGGCGGCAGGAGGTCACCCACGGCGAACACCCCGAGGCGGATCGCGGTCGCGAGCTGCTCGACCGTCGACTCGAAGACGTTGCCCGCAGCGTGCCGCAGGACCGCGTCGGGCAGGCGGGTCCCGTCGGTCGTCGGGCTCTCACGCACGGCCGCCATGTCAGCCCAGGAGCTCCTCGGGCGCCAGGGTGTCGTGTCCCTCGGGCACGTTGACCATGAAGTTCGCCCGGCCCTTGGCGAACCAGACGATCGTCGCGAAGGCCAGGACCACGAGCACCGCCACCGGGGCGTAGTTGAACGTGTCCCCGGTGCCGGGGTAGTACGCGGGCAGCATGAAGAGGATGACGATGAACACCACCCAGCCGATGGCGACCCACCCGATGACCGCGCTCCACCGGCCGAGCGTCCACGGGCCCTCGCGGAACTCCGGGTTGCGCCGGCGCAGGAAGACCGGTGCGACGTAGGCGATGTAGAGGCCGATGACGGCGATCGAGGTCACCGCGGCATACGCGATGGTGCTCTTCAGCGCCGGCAGGGTCAGGGCGACGGAGCACGCCACGCAGAGCCAGATCGAGTTCGTCGGGGTGCCCGTGGACGGGTTGACCCGCGCCCACAGCCGCGACCCCGGCAGAGCCCCGTCGCGCGAGAAGGCATACGACATGCGGCTGTTCGCCGTCACCGAGGCCATCCCACAGAAGAACTGCGCCACGGCGCAGATCAGCAGGAGGAACTCGCCGGTCGTCTGCCCTGCCGCGTCGATGAAGATCTGCGCCGGGGGCAGCCCGGTCGCCGAGGTGCGCTGCCCGGCATAGTCCTGGATGGCCGCGGTGATGGCGAGGAGCAGGACCCAGCCGGCGATGATCGAGACCCAGACGCTGCGGACGATGCCCTTGGGCGCCTCCCGGGCGGCGTCGATGGTCTCCTCGGCGACGTGCGCGGACGCGTCATAGCCGGTGAAGGTGTACTGCGCCATGAGCAGGCCGATGAGGATCGCGTAGATGCCGCTCGACCAGCCGGTCCTGTTCTCGAAGTGGAAGAACGTCCACGAGAGGGACTGGTGCTGGTCGGGGACGACCACGAGGACGACGACGATGACCGCGACACCGATGAGGTGCCACCACGCGCTGACGTTCGAGAGGACCTTGACGAGGTTCACGCCGAAGGCGTTGAGCAGGCCGTGCGCGAGGATGATGACGAGGAACGTGACGAACGTCGAGATGGCGTTGACCTCGGTGCCGAACTTGAGGTTGAGCAGCGCCATCCACGTCACGGCCGCCCCGTAGTCGATGGCCGCGGTGACGGCGACCTCGCCGAGGAAGTTGAACCAGCCGACGAACCAGGCCCACTCCCGCTTGTTCGTGCGGGCGAGGCGCCCCGCCCAGAAGTAGAGCCCGCCGGCAGTCGGGAAGGACGAGCAGATCTCGGCGATGGCGAGCGCCACGCAGAGGACGAAGAGGCCGACGACGGGCCAGCCGATGCTGATGGACACCGGCCCCCCCGCGTCCATGGCGAGGTAGTAGGTGGTGATGCTCCCGGCGAGGACCGAGATGATCGAGAAGGAGACGGCGAAGTTCGAGAACCCGCTCATCCCGCGGTGGAGCTCCTGCTTGTATCCGAGCTCGGCCAGCCGTGCGGCATCGCCGTCGACGGAGGCCTGGGGGGGACTGCTCATGGGGGCACCTTCACAGTACGTCTGACAGTGGACCGAAGACGTCAGGGTCTCTGAACGAACTGCATCCAATACCCGCAGCATGCCCGTGTCAATGGTCTGCCCATGGACCATTGACGTCGGCGGTGCGGCCCAGCGAGCCGGCCGCGCAGACGGCACACCGTATGCCGCCCGGCCGCCGCGCTCGGCGTGACCCTCATCCGTCGACCCAGCTGGGGAGACCTGACCACACCCGGGTCTGGTCTCCCTGGCTCCTTTCTCGCGGTGTCCCGGGGATGGACCGCGAAGACCGGTCGGCCGACCGAGGCTTCCACCGGGTGGTCGATGTCGATCTTGTCGACGCCCCGGACGAACCACGCGCCGAACCGTGTTCGCCGGGCGTGCGGCGCCATGACGTCACGGATGAGCGCGGCGGCGCCCGGTGCCGGTCGTCGCCTCGCCGGCGGCCCTGAGGTGGCGCGCAAAGTCGGTTTCGCCGAACGAGCTGACCCGCCCACGCCTCCCGCCGCTCGCACATATCGGGAGGGGCGTTGACCTGGGCAGCACGGTCCTGCGGCCGCGCACGGTGATGAGCACGTCGGGGCCAATGGGGGACGCCGGCGACAGCAGGCGCCGGGTGCGGAAGCTGAATCGGGGGACCCACGCCGGCACCTGGGCGCGCCTGATGTCGTCAGACGTCTAGGCTCGGGACTCGCGGAGCAGACGGAAGTCACCGCGCCGAAGAAGCTTGAGGACCAACGCAGCTGGGAGCCCGAACGCGTCCAGGCCTGCCGCCGACGAGCAGGGCTCGATGCGGTCGATGCGGTGTTCGGCTCCCTGGAAGACGACCACGCAGCCGCCAGCCGCGGCGATGTTGCGATACCACTGGACCTGAGGGCCGTAGGTGAGCTCGGCGACGAACCCGTCGCTGACGCGGGCCAGGATCACAGGCGTCTCGTAGAGCGTTCCGCTCTTGCGTCCGACGTGACGTACAAGCGAGAACGGGCCCCGTCCCGACCGTGCCGCCCTCGTCGTGGCCCGGTTGAGCGTGTTCTTGAGGAGCCAAAGGAACCGGCCCCTGACCCAACCGCGGCGCATGTCACCCTCCTGGATCCGTCGTGGTGCTGCCCCTGGACCGGGACCGTCCCGGTGGGCGCCGTCACCGGTGCGGGTCTTCCGCGCGGATGCCGACGGGATGGTGCCGACGACTTGCCCACGCGCCTCGGCAGGAGGTGCTCCGTGAACGCGCGCAGACCTTCCCGGGTCGGCAGCCCTCGCACCTTTTCGGCGGCGACCAGGAAGTCGGCCACCGGGCTCGCATGGCCGAGCGCTGCGGCAAGCCCGTCCTTGCTGTCGAAGCAGTGCCAGACGAGGCCGTTCGCGACTCCCGCTCGAGCCGCCACGTCCGCGATGGTGACGTGCTCGATGCCGCGTTGCACGAAGAGCTCCAAGGCCATCTCGAGCAGGTCTGCTCGGCGCTGCCCCGCGCCTGCTCCTTGCGTGAGACCGCGCTGCCGTCATGGATGTCAAGCTCCCATTGACTGACCCGTCAGTCAACGGCAGGTGGGATGCCTCTCTCAGTCCCGCTTGGCCTTCCTGATGACGTGACGCACCGAGTGGGTCGGCTCAGCGAAGTCCTCCTGCTCGCCCACCCGGCTGCGGCCCCGCTTGCGGCGGCCACTGCGGATCTCCAGGGCGATGAGCGCGCCTCCGGCGATCATGAAGATGAACCCGACGACCTGGAGGTTGATCGGCTGGACGTTGACGCGGACGGCAAAGAGAAGGATGGCGCCCAGCACCGCCATGAATATTCCGGGTCCCACGCGGCACCGCCTCCGGATCGGGCAGGGACCTCGCGTCCCACGACCTGTCTCGGAGTGTACGCATCCGAGCCCTCCGCAAGCGCGTGATCGCCATTCCTCAGAGGGCCCATCTCCTCGCGCGAAGACCTGTCGGCTGGGGACCAGCGGACCCTGCTGGGAGTGCGACGCCCAGGACAGTGCCATGGAGGGTGACACCGCCGCCGGGTCGAGCCTGCACGGTAAACGTCCCGTCCAACGCCCCCACCCGGTCCGCGATGTTCGTCATCCCGTGCCCCACCGCCAGCGTCGCCGGGTCACACCCCACCCCCGTGTCGGACACCTCGAAATGCAGCACCCCACCACCGGAACCGTCCCGTCCCGACCCGACCCACAGCCGCACCGACACCACGGCACCCGCACCGCCGTGCTTCACCACGTTCTGGATCGCCTCCAGGCAGCAGAAGTACACCCCCGCCTCCACCGATGCAGCGAACCGACCCACCCCCTCGTCCACCACCCGGACCGGCACCGGCACCCGAGCCGCCGCGACCCGCAAAGCCGCCACCAGGCCCTGCTCCCCCAACGAGACCGGATACACCCCGTGGGACAGGTCCCGCAGCTCCCGGGCAGCGTCCTGCACCTCCTCCACCAGCTCCTCCAGCGCCACCCTCACCCGCTCCTGCGACCCCGCCGACCCCTGACCCGGGCGCAGCATCCGCGCCACGACCCGCAGCCGCACCGCCACCGCCACCAGCCGCTGCTGAGCCCCGTCATGCAGGTCCCGCTCGATCCGACGCCGCTCCCGGTCCGTCGCCGCCACCAACCGCACCC
>JBBRZC010000019.1:0-30759 GCA_038237075.1 Actinomycetales bacterium | reverse complement strand
GGGAGCTCGAAGCACGGGCGGAACAGGACGCCGAGCCGGGCTTCACCTACGGGCGCCTGCACGCCCTCGAGGAGCAGGCCGGGGCAGCGGCACAGGCGCCGTACGAGGCCGCGCTCGACCGGATCCCGCACCGCGTCGACCAGTGGGTGCGCCGCTGACACAAGCCCTCAGCCTGGGCCGCGCCCGCCCAGGGCCCGGGCCAGCACCGCAGCCAGCGGCGCGGCCATGACCTCGTCGAGCCCCACCTGCCCAGCGTCGGGGCCAGCGAGCGGCAGCCGCCAGTTGGGGTACTCGTGCTGGGTGCCAGGCTGGTTGATGATGCGCACGTCGCCGACGAGGTCGGTCACGGCCACTCCGAGCATCCGTGAGGGCGTGGCAGCGAGGAAGCGGTGCAGGCCCTCGACGGTCTCGGCAACGCTCGCCCCCTCCGTGAGCAGGCCGCGCTCGACGAGCGCCGCTCGCACGGCGGCTATGGCTCCCTCCTCGACAGCGCGCTCCTGCTCGACGGGGCGCGTCAGCAGGCCCAGCCGGTCGCGCAGGTCGACGTGGGCCAGCGCCAGGTAGCCCGCCGTCGGCGGGAGGTCGTGCGTCGTGACAGTGGCCAGGGCCAGCTCGCGGTAGCGCTCGGGCGGCAGGGGCCTTCTGTCGGTGCCCCACTCGAACCAGAGGATCGAGGTGCCGAGCAGACCCCGCTCGCGCATGTAGTCCCGGGCCCAGGGCTCGACGACGCCGAGGTCCTCGCCGACGACCACGGCACCGGCCCGCTGGGCCTCGAGGACGAGGATGCCGACGAGCGCCTCGTGGTCGTAGCGCACGTAGGTGCCCTCCGCCGCCGGTCTCCCCTCTGGGACCCACCAGAGGCGGAAGAGGCCGATGACATGGTCCACCCGGATGCCGCCGGAGTCGCGCAGCACGGTGCGCAGCATGTCGCGGTAGGGGCCGTAGCCGGCTTGCGCCAGCCGGTCCGGACGCCACGGCGGCTGCTGCCAGTCCTGCCCGAGCTGGTTGAACTGGTCGGGCGGCGCGCCCACCGAGACCCCGCGCGCCAGCGCGTCCCCGAGGCCCCAGGCGTCGGCGCCGTCGGCGCTGACCCCGACGGCAAGGTCGTGGACGACCCCCACCGACATGCCCGCGGCCCGGGCGTCGCGCTGCACGGCGGCGAGCTGACCGTCGAGCAGCCACTGGAGCCAGCGGTGGAAGTCCACCTCGAGCCGATGGCTGTCCCGAAAGCCTTGCACCGCAACCGAGTCCGGGTCCTGCAGGTCGGGCGGCCAAGTGCGCCAGGGCAGCCCGTGCTCCTCGACGAGCGCGCACCACGTGGCGAAGGTGAGCAGCCCGGCGCCCTCGCTACGGACGTACCGGGCGAAGTCCCGGGCCCGCCGGCCGTGTAGCCCGTGCCGGTAGACCTCCCAGAGCGCCGGTCGCTTCGTCGCCCACACGGCGTCCCTGTCGATGGTGTCCCTGGCAGTGAGGTCGCGCCCGCGCTGGCCCCAGGCCTCGACGCGGGAGCGGGGTTCGGGGTCGAGCAGGGCCAGCTCGGGCACATCCTCGACATGGAGGTAGATCGGGTTGGCGAAGCGCCGGGTCGTCGGCAGGTAGGGCGACGGCTCCATCGGCGGGACCGGCTCGGCCGCGTGCAGCGGGTTGACGAGGACGAAGTCCGCGCCGAGGTCCTCGCCGGCCCACGCAGCGAGGTCGCCGAGGTCGCCGAGGTCGCCGATCCCCCAGGAGCGCTCCGAGCGCACCTGGTAGACCTGCTCCATCAGCCCCCACACCCGCCCGTCGCGCAGGCCGGCAGGAAGGGCGAGCACCTGCGGGGTGACGACGAGCGTCGTCTCCGCGGGCGCGTCCACCCCCTCGACGTGGGCCCGCACCAGGTGCCAGCCGAGCGGGAGGTCACCGGGCACCTCAAACGTCGCCTCGCCGACGAGCGACCCTCCGATCCATCGCGGTTCGACGTAGCGGTCGACCTGGCGCACCGCGCGGGTCGCGCCGCTCTCGAGGACGAGGTCGACCCGGACGCCGGCTCCGTGCGGCACGTGCACCAGCACCTGGGGAGTCGAGCCCTCACGGCATACGACGGTCGCCGGCAGGGTGTGCCGCCACGGCTCATCGGCGAGGTCGGCCAGCGAGCGGTGCACCGCGTCCTCGGTCTCGGCGGCCACCCCGAGGGCGGCCAGGACCGTGCGGATGGTCGCGCTCGCGACGAAGACGTGGCGGCCCGCCCAGTCCCAGTAGTCGGTGGCCACCCCGTGGGCGTGGGCCAGGTCGCTGAGGGTCTGCGAGGGGACGGCGGACACCACGTGGGACCTCCTGCTGCCGGGGCTGGGCACGCAGTCTGCCATGGCGTATGCGGTGGCCGCCCTGCAGCCGTGCCGGACGCGGATCGGCTACCGAACCAGCCGGACGCGGATCGGCAGGTCGAGCGTGGCCCAGTCGCGATCGGCGGTGAGCACCTCGGGCGGTGTCATCCGGGTCGTCAACGCGAGGCAGCACCGATCGCCGAGCGACAGCGACCGACCACCTTCGAGCCCGCGCATCGCTCCTGCCAGTTCGGCGTCAGCCGCGGTGAGCGGCTCGACGACGATGCCGGCGGCGCTGAGCACCTCCCGTAGTCGACGGACGTCGACGCCGGCGTCAACCAGCTTCCCGACCATCTCGGCGAGGTTCGCTGCACCCAGGACCGCGCCCTCGATCGCTGCAGCGACCAGATCGTGACCCGGCTCGTCGTGGATCAACGCGAGGACTGCCGATGCGTCGAGGACCGTCATTCGTTCGCTTCTGCTGCTCGGCGTTCCGCCAACAGCTCGTCGACGAACGATCGACTTCGTGGCACCCCGCTTGCCATCATGCGCAGCGCGGCGACGGCGTCGGTTGGCCGTTCGAGGACGAGCCTCGCTCCCCGCGCCGACAGATGGAGCCGGTCGCCCGGTTGGAGTCCCAGCGCAGCCCGAATCTCGGCAGGTATCACCAACCGCCCTTGTTGACCCAGCACGACTGTGGCATCCATACAACCAGTGTGGCAGGCACCGTCGACCCGTGGCACGCCTGTTTCGTGTTGGGTTGGATGGGCTGGCGTTGAGGCATGACCATGGTCATCAGAGTGCGCCTCGAGGAGGAGGTGCCCGGGCGGCGGGATGCCCGGGCGGCGGTAGCTGCCCGGCTGGTGCGGCGCTCCTGGCATCGACCGGCGGCCGACGACGCCACCCTGGTCAACGACGCACGCACGGTTCTCGGCTCACGCGGGTGATGGGCGTGCGAGGACGCGTCATCCCTCGGTGGCGCCGGGGGCACCACCTATGGGGTCACCGTGACGACGTAGCCGGCCACGTTGCCGCTGCGGCTCGTCGTCACGGTGACGGTTCCCGAGCCATCCGGAGCCACGAGGGAGCCCTTGACCCGGACTGCCCAGGCACCGGTCGTGTCCACGGCCGCCGTGCCGACGACCGCGCCTGACGCGGTGAGGCGCACGGTCACGAGGTCGGGGGCCGGCGCTGTCGCCGTGCCGACGAACCGCCACTCGTGGGTCGAGGTGCGGTAGGACGCCTGGCTGACCGTGAGGTTGTCGGCCACTGGCGAGACGATCGCCTGCGAGGACGCCACCCCGCCGGGTCCGGTCGTGGCGAGCGTGAAGACGAGCCGCTGCGTCGTGGCGGGCATGGTGAAGGTCGGCTTCGCCGTGCTCGACCCGGCGAGCGCCACCATGGGGCCGGCCGTCTGGACCCAGGCGAAGGTGTCCACCCCGGCCGAGGTCGAGCCGTCGAGGGTCACGACGTCGCCGGCATACGCCGCCTGGTTGGCGGGCACGACGGCCGTCGGCGGGGCGAGCCCGGCGACCGTCACACTGACCTCGTCAGTGGCCGGGCCTCCCGGGCCCTGCGCGGTGAGCCGGAGCGTGAGGACGGCGTCCTGGTCGGGGGCGGTGAAGGAGACCGCCGCGGTCCCCGAGGCGGTGAGCGCGACGGCGGTCCCGCCGCTCTGCGACCACACCATGCTCGTGGCGCTGCGCGAGCCCTTGCCGTCCAGCGTCACCTTCTGGCCCTGCCGCACGACGACGTCGGGGCCGGCGTTGGCGATGACGGGGTTGGGCAGGCTCGCGGCGCCGCCGATGACGACGGGTGCCCGGTCGGTGCCCCCGGCCGCGGAGGTCACGAGGACCTCCTGCGGCGGGGCGTCGACGCTGCCGAAGACCTGCTGACCGCCCTGGTCGAGCGCGCCGAAGCCCGAGACGGTCAGCGCCGGCGGCGTGGCGCCGTCGCTGGATATAGCCCGGACGGTGAGTGTCCGGGCGGCGTTGTCGTAGCTCGCTTGCGCGGCGACGACGAGGTCGGTGACCTTGCCCTGCACCACGGTCGGCGGGCTGTCGCTGACGTTGCTCACCTGCACGGTCGTGGGCGGGGCGCCGCTGAAGTCGAGCCGGCCGAAGTAGCGGCCGTGGGTGTCGGCGCGCAGCGTCGTCGGCGAGCCTCCCGGCAGCGTCGCCTCGATGACCTCACCGGGGATCGACGTCGCGAAGACGTCGACGGAGCCCCCGGAGGTGGAGGTGCGCGAGTAGGTCGGGTGGCCGGCGTCGACGCCGAAGTTCTTGGCGATCTTGCCGGAGAGGGAGAACAGGTCGGTGCTCACGCTGTTGACGCCCGGTCCCCCGATGTTGGGCCCGTCGATGCGGAACTCGTTGCTGCCCAACGCACTTCCCGTGACCGTGTGGGGCACGGCGGGGTCACCGACGTAGCGGTCGCCGCTCGGGCCGGTGATCGGGCCGGTGCTCCACGTGAGGAACGGGTTGATCCGGGACGTGAGCGCCCCGGTGAAGACGCCGCTGGCGACGCCGACGTCCTCGGTGAAGTTGATCGACCGGGTCCCGGCGCCGGGGGCGTCGAACTGGTCGACGCCGTAGGGGTGGGTCACGGTGAAGTGACCGGCGTTGGGCGTGTCGATGCGGATGCGCACGCGGCCGAAGGTGATCTGCTGCCCGGGCGCCGCCCCGGCCTTGGTCGCGAAGGAGGATTCGAGGCCGGTCGTGAGGTCGGCGCCCCGGCCGCCGGCGAGGGCGATCCGCGACGACGCGAGCATGTAGAAGGTCTCGGTCGGGAAGTTGCCCGGGAAGGCCACCGGCGCCGCGGGGTCGGGGATGCTCGTCGCGACGATCCCGCACAGCGGGTCCTTGGGGTCGAGGCACTGGCCGAGGGAGAGTCCGGCGGAGTCCCGGTACCAGACGGGGAACCCGTTGTCCGGGCTGACCGGTCCCACCGCGGCGAGCTGCGTCGGCGGCGCCGTCGTCGGCACCGCGCCTGCAACGCTGGAGAAGCCCACACCACCGGCGGTGATGGCGAGCGCGGCTAGGCCGGTGAGGACCCGGCGCCAGGGGCGGGGTCTGGGCGTTGCTGCGCCTCCGGTGGACGGTGTCGCGGTCTGCGGTCTCATCGTCGGACGTCCCTGTTTCGTCGATGTGCTGGCGGGCGCGTGCTGCGTTGTCCCGCGGTCCAGTGACCCGCTGCGTCGTCTCACAGCGTCACGCCGCACTGGTTGCGGGGAACCCGTCGGTTGTCGACGCACGGTGGCGGCCGTGGGGGCAGCGTCAGGCCCAGCGGTCGCAGGTCGGCGCGCGGCGCGGGCTCGACCCGCAGGAGGAACCAGAGTCCGGCGTTGACCTGGTTGAGCATGAGCCCGTCGCGCACGAGGTAGTCGCCGGGGCGGTGGGCCGGCCCCCCGGCTCCGCCGATGAGGTCGAAGACGAACCCGGCCTCGGGCATCAGCATGCCGGCGGCGCTGCGGATGGTGCTCGCCGGGTCCTTGGCCTGGTAGTGCCAGCCGTGCCCCGAGACGACGACGGTGTGCGCCCGCCCGCGGTCGGCTCCGTCGAGGATCCGCAGCCAGACACCGTCACCGGGGTAGGCCCGAAAGACCGCAGTGGCCGGGTCCCCGTGCAGGGCCGAGCTCATCGAGTATGCCGGGTCGCTCCCCTGCGCGAGCCGGGGCGCGAGGCGCTCGGTCCGGTAGTTGATGGCGCGGTTGCCGCGCTCGTAGGGGTCGAGGTCGAGGGCGGTGTGTCCGGGCGGGAGCGCCGGGCCGACGATCGTGCCCAACGGGTCACGCAGCGTGAGGCCGTCCTGCCACATGGCGACGAACTCTCGGGTCGTGCGCAGCGCGGCGCCCTGGGTCCACCGTATCTCGGCCTGGAGCCCGGTCGCCGGCTTGCCCGTGGTCGGGTCGAGCCAGGCCGCACCTGGCGGTTCGATGAGGAGAGCGCCGAAGAGGCCGTGGTGACGGTTGCCGACGCGGTCGCCGAAGTCCACGAGCGGGATCGACGCGTTGTCGATGTCGGTCGGCACGACCCAGGTCATCGTCGTGCTCTGGCCGGGACCGACGGTCTGGTCAGTGTTGTAGCCCACGGTCGCCCCGTCGCCCTGGGTCACCGGCGTGTCGACGAGACCGGCGTGCAGGGAGACCCGGTTGCCGCGGGGGAAGACGGCTGCGGCGGGAAGGCCGACGTCTCCGCCGTGCTGAGGCGGTCCGGCAGCGGGCAGGTGGTTGGTCAGCCGCACCCGGATGCAGTCGCCCGACGATGCGCGGAGCACGAGCGGGGTCGGTGCGAGTGTCCCCGCGCGGACGGCCGCCTCGTCGGCGGCGAGGACGTACATGAGGCCGTCCGGGTCGTTGTCGCCTGTCGTGGTGTTGTAGACGATCGGGTGGTCCATCGCGACGAGGTCGAAACTGCGCTGCAGTATTCCGCGCGGGCAGGCCGCAGCCGGTGGCGCGGCGGTCAGCGGTGCGCCGGGCTGCACTGCAGGCCAGGGGTTCCCGTTGCCCGGGGGGGCGCGGTCGGGCAACGGGACGAGGTCCGGGAGGAGCTTGTCGGTGGTGCGGAAGATGCCCCACATCCCGAGCCACTGGTCGTCGAGCGCGCTCGAGCCGTAGAGGTAGTCGCCGGGACGCCCGGCGCCACCGACGACGAGCGCCGGCCCGCCGTTGTCGGTGTCGGTGTGGGCGTGCTCGCGCAGGTCCTTGGCCGACTTGACCTTCCGCTGTGGTTTCGTCGTGCTGGAGCCCGAGACGAGCTCGAAGTTGAAGTACTCCGCCAGCGCCGACCCCTGGATGTCGGTCATGGTGCTCAGCGGGTTGTCCGGCTCGTTGAGCCAGCGGTGGCCGTGCAGGGTGAAGCTGTGGACCTCCTCGTGTGCGCCCGTCACCTGCCTGATCACCACGGGGTCTCCCGAGTAGGCGCGCATCAGCGGCGTCGACGGGTCGCCGTGCACGACGGAGGAGTAGAGGTAGGCCGGGTCCCCCGCCGGTCCCTTGGCGCCGGGCGTGATCCGGTTCTGGAGCGGCTCGTTGCGGTAGTTGATGGAGTAGCCGCCCTGGTCCGCCCCGTAGTCGTCGACCTTCTGGGGTGGCGCCACGGCGTTGCCGTAGCCGCCGTCCTTCCACATCGGCGTGCGGTCGGAGTAGAAGAGGGTGAACTCGCGGAAGTCGGCGCCGAGAGCGGAGTGGATATCGGCCATGGGCCCGGTGCCGTCGGTCGGCTGCCCCGTTGCCTGGTCGGTCCAGGTCGCGTCGGCGGGCTCGACGTTCATCGCCGAGAAGAGGCCCTTGTTCTGGTGCAGGTTGGCGTACTGGTGGTCGTGGAAGAAGACCGTGCGCAGCGGCTGGTCGACGAACCACCGGTAGCCGTAGGTCTGACCGGGCATCGCGGCCTGCACGTAGTTCCATCCCACCGACGTGCCGTCGGAGCCGAGCTCGTCGAAGCGCACGAGGTGGACGTGCGCCGAGACCTCGCTCGTCTCGTCGCTGGTCTTGTAGACCCCGTCGAGCCGGTTGACGTGGTCCATGGGGACGGCGGAGTTCTCGTCGAGGTGCAGGTCGTTGGTGAGGAGGAGCTGGACGCAGTCACCCTGCCGGGACCTGATCGTGTAGGGCGTGGGCGCCTCGCGACCCGCGAGCACGTCCTTCTGGTGGGACTCCTCGATGAAGATGCGCCCCTGCCGGTCGGTCCAGCCGGCCTTGTTGTAGGTCAGCGGGAGGTCGGTGGCGTGCGGGCGGTAAGACCGCACCGGTGCACCAGTCGGGCAGGGGTCGATCGCGCCGGACCCGGGCCGGTCCTTGCCGAGGGCGGGCAGGTTCGCCGCCTCGAGCGCGTTCGGTCCGCGGACGGTGTCGCCGGGGCGCCGCAGCGTGGTGAAGTCGTCCTTCACCACGGCATACGGGATCCGGTAGGCGCGCTGGCCGACGTCGCCCTTGACGAAGAGCGGGAAGCCGGGGTGGGCCGCGTCGGCCGCCGGGGTCAGGCCGACCCGCTCGGGCAGCGGCTGCAGCGCCTGGAGCAGGGTGCCGTCGGGGTAGCGCTGGGAGCCGTCGCGGATCCGGTCGAAGATCCGCTCGTGGCCCCAGAACCCCTGGGCGAAGTGGGGGTAGAGGTGGCAGTGGAAGATGGAGTCGCCGATGGCGCCCTGGAGGCCGCCGGCGCCCCCCTCGATGTCGAACTCGTAGGCCTCGCCGGGGCCGATGCTCTGCACGTCCTTGCGGGGCGAGAGCGGGTTGCGCGGGTCGGAGTACCAGCGCTGGGTGTGCTGGTGCCAGGGGTGGGTCTCCTTGGCGCCGGGGTGCACGAGGTGGAAGTGGATCGGGTCGCCACGGTAGGCCTTGGCGATGTTGAGGTCGGAGTCGGTGACCATGGCCCCGCTCGGGTCGGCGTGGGTCAGCTTGCCCTCGTCGCCGAACACCCATGACTGCAGGTGCGACTCCTCGTTGAGGCACTTGGCGCCGGGGTCGTCGACGACGGTGCCCAGCTCCGGCACGTAGCCGTCGCAGAAGTGGTCCGTCGGTACGTAGGACCTGCCGTTGGGCAGGGTGATGGTCGTGGCGACACCCTTGGGGTTCTCCGGGGTCTTCGTGCCGCGGTGCATGAGGATGGCGCGGAGCCTGTTGCGCAGCGGCTCCGAGCGGTAGTTGATGCCGAACGTGGAGTCCGCCAGTCCTGACTGCGGGAAGGTGGGGTTGTTCTGCGTGTTGTCCTTGACGCCCTCGATCTCGTCCATGATGATCGCCGCGAAGCTGCGGTAGCTGCCCCCGGCCGGCACGTGCACGTCGGCGGCGACGGCGGTCTCGACGGCCCTCGCGGTCCGCTGGTCGAGCAGGTCCTGCCCGGTCTCCTGGTTGTGCCAGGTGGAGCCGGTGGCGTGGACGATCACGGCGCCGAAGAGGCCGTGCTGCACCGCGTTGCCGTCGTTGCCGGTGCTGTCGATGTTCGCGATGTCGACGAGCGGCGCCTGCCCCTCGTGGTCGGCATACCAGGTGTAGGTCCGCTCCTCGCCGCGCCCGACGGTCGTGTCCGGGTTGCCGCCGACGCGGGCGCCGTCGGAGGTCGTCGGGTCGAACTGGACGAGGCCGTCGGGGTGGATGCCCACCCGCGCGGGCGGCGTCGCCGGTGTGTGGGGCACCGCGACGTCGCCGGGCTTGACGACAGTGGGCTTTGCCTCGGGCGGGTAGCTCGTCGGGAAGTCGTTGCGCAGCACCACCTTGACGCAGTCGCCGACGTTGGCCCTGATGACGACGGGCTGCACGAGCTGCGGGTTCGCGCGCAGCTGTGGCTCGCCGACGCGGGCGTCCGCGCCCTTGAGCGCGTAGGTCAGCCCCTCGGGCAGGTGGTCCCCCCACCCGTTGAGGGGAATGTCGAGGGCCATGGCCCCCAGGTCGTAGGTGATGGTGCGCGCGGTGGGCGGACAGATGCTCGTGCCCGAGGCCGCAGGCGGCGCCGCTGGTGGCGTGGCAGCCGTCGGGCGGCCCGCGAGCGCCGGGGTGGCGTATGCCGTGCCGCCGCCGGCCACCAGCGCCGCGGTGACCAGCCCGGCCGCCGCCACGGAGATGCCCCGCGCTCTCGACGTGCGGGCGCGCCGGGCGCGGGCCCCGGAAGTGCTCGGCCACGGCGCGAAGACCAGCGCCGCGACGAGCAGCGTGCCCGGCAGCAGGGCGCCGGCGGTCCGCACGGTATCCTGGAGTCCGGAGCCGAGCGCGGGACCCGAAAGGGCCGCGACGAAGGGATGGTTGAGCGCCCAGGCGCCGAGCACGGCCAGCGACGTCGCGCAGACGTCCTGGAGCCAGGTCAGGAGCGGTGCCCGGGTGCCGGAGGAAGCGAGGATGCGCGCGACGAGCGCCGCGGCGAGCACCGCGGCGGCGAGACCGACGGGAAGGAAGGTCGCCGTCTCGAAGAGGTTCCGGGTGTGGCCCGGGCCTTGGGCCCGGGCGGTCGCCATGGCCACCCAGGCGGTCAGCGCGACGGCCCGTAGCGTCACGACGCGGCGGCTCATCGCTGCACCGGCAGCGTCAGGAGGTGGTCGTCGGACGGTGGTGCGGAGCCGTCGGGCACGTTGAGGCGCAGCGCGGTCGGGGCAGCGGAAGTCCCCGCCGGGAAGCGGAGCCGCTCCTCCGCCGCGGAGTGGGGGCGGAGCACGAGGTCTCCCTGAAGGCCCTCGGAGGGTGCGACCGCGCTCCCGTCGGCGGCGATGACGCGGACCCGGCCGAATGGCACCGTGACGACGGCGTCGGTGTCGTTGCGCAGCTGGAGGGTCACCTGGACCTCGTCACCCTGCTGACCGCCCTCGGCCATCGGCATCATCATGTCGGCCATCGCCGGCATCGGCACGACCGCCGCACGCGCTGCGACCGGCCCGAAGCTGAGCTGCGGTGACGTGCTCCTCGACGCCGGGCCCTGCGTCGCAAAGAGCAGTCCGGCGACGACGAGCGGCAACGGCAGCAGCAACCCTGCCCTGGACATGCCACGTCGACCGGGATCAGTGTTCATGCGTCCCCCGTCGGAACCCAGCCGACGCCCCCACCTGCTCGTCGCGCTGAGCCGAGACTATGGGGCGCCCGCGAGCCGCCAGTGCCGTTTGGCCAATGATGGTCACGGTGAGCCAAGAGGCTCTGGTCCCAACGGACTACCCGCGACGCCGCCCTGGGCCGGGCTCGACGTCCGCTCGCCGGTCAAGAGCGGAAGGTATGCCGCGCGGCCGACCCGCCCCCGGGATACCCCCGCCTGCGTCCGTGACTCCGGCTGCCGGGGGCGTGCACATTCCCGGACGCAACGCCGCTGCGCCTGCTTGGGTCCCCGATGTCGCACGGGGAACCGGCGATCGGGCACGATGGCGGCACCCCACCACCGGCAGGCCAGGAGCGCGACGATGACCGAGCACGTGACCACCGACGACGGACGGCTCCTCGAGGTCCTGGTGACCGGTCCCGACGACGGGCTTCCACTGCTCAACCACGGCGGCACCCCGAGTGCGGCGGTGACCGGCTCGCCGGTCGATGCTGCCGCGGCCGCCGCCGGGATGCGGGTCATCAGCTACTCGCGGCCGGGCTACGGCGACTCCACGCCGTGGCCGCAGCACCGGCGCCCCACGTCGGTCGCCGACGACGTCGCCGACAGCCTGGCGGTGCTCGACGCGCTCGGCGTTGACGCCTTCGTGACGCTGGGGTGGTCGGGGGGCGGCCCCCGTGCCCTCGGCTGTGCCGCCTTGCTACCGGGACGCTGCCGTGCGGCGGCCGTGCTGGCCGGGGTGGCACCCTACGGCGCCGAGGGGCTGGACTTCCTCGCCGGGATGGGCCCCGAGAACGTCCGCGACTTCACGGCATCCCTTCAGGGTGTGGACGTGGTCCGGCCGCTCATCGAGGAGCAGGTCGCCGAGCTGGGCGCTGTCACCGGCGAGGAGATCGTCGCGTCGTTCGGCGGCCTCGTCGACGAGGTGGACGCCGCCGCGATGACCGGCCCGCTCGCCGACCACCTCGCCGCGTCGATGCGCGCGGCCTGCCGTCAGGGCAGCGCCGGATTCCTCGACGACACGATGACCCTCGTCGAGCCGTGGGGCTTCGACGTCGGCGACATCCGCGTCCCGGTGTCGGTGTGGCAGGGCCGGCACGACCTGATGGTCCCCTTCGCGCACGGGGTGTGGCTCGCCGACCACGTGCCGGGTGCCCGGCGCCACCTCTACGACGACGAGGGACACGTGTCGCTCGTGGCGAAGATCGACGTCATCCTCGCCGACCTCCTCGACCTCGCCGGGCCACGCTGACCGGCATACTCAGCCGCATGCCCGGCAACCCGCTCGACGAGGAGCAGAGCCGCCGCCGCACCCACGAGGGGGAGAACCGGCTGCCACCGGCGGGTCGTCGCTCCTGGTGTCCGCGATGCAGGTGTGGCTGACCAACGTCATCGGGTTCGGCCTGTTCTTCTGGCAGCTCGACCGCGGCGGCCCGGTCGCCCGGCGAAGGCTGCGCCGCGACGAGTTCCCACCCGCCGACTGGAGGTTCTCCCAGGACGAGAACGACGACGCCGTCACCGAGGTGGCCGCCACGGCCAGCGCCGTCTCGGGGTGGATCCCGACCTTCGTCGACTTCCTGTACCTCTCGCTGACCGACTCCAGCGCCTTCAGCCCCACGGACACGATGCCGCTGACGAGCCGAGCGTAGATGCTCATGGGTTGGAGGCGACGGCCGCGCTGCTCACCTCACTGCTCGTCATCGCCCGGGCCGTGGGCGCGCTGGGCTCGAGCTGAACCGGGGGCGCATCCCGCGGGGCCGGCGGCCGTGTGTCGGAGGCCACGCGGAACCGGGACCTTCGCCCCAAGACGCGCGGTGACGTTGCGCCCACGATGGGTTCGACGGGGGCGACAAGATCCCCGCCAGACCGACACTCGAGGAGAAAGACCATGACCACCGTCCCGAAGACCACCGTCACGGCTCGGGGCGTACCCGCCTTGGAGTCCGACATCGTCAGCAGGCCAGTCGTCCGCAAGGTCCTGGCCGTCGCACGCGTCGTCATCGGCTTCACGTTCCTGTGGGCCTTTGTCGACAAGCTGTTCGGGCTGGGCTTCGCCACGGCGCCGGCCAAGGCCTGGATCAACGGCGGGACACCCGCGCAGGGCTTCCTCAAGGGCGTCGACGGCCCGTTCGCGAGCCTCCTCAAGTCCTTCCAGAACCCGTTCGGCGACTGGCTCTTCATGGCCGCACTGCTCGGCATCGGCGTTGCGATGATCGCCGGAGCGGGCCTGCGCATCGCCGCAGCCGCCGGCACGCTGCTCCTGCTGATGATGTTCATGGCCCAGTGGCCCGCTGCCACCGCGACCGTGAGCGGCAAGGTCGTCCAGGGGTCCACGAACCCGATCGTCGACTCGCACTGGCACGAGGCGCTCCTGCTCATCATCTGCGCGGTCACACTGGCCGGCGACACCTGGGGCCTCGGCACCTGGTGGGCCAACAAGTCCTTCGTCAAGAAGAACCCCTGGCTCCGCTGAACGAGCGCGAGGCGAGGCACTGAAGCCCCGCCTCGACGGTCCCGCGGCCGAGCAGCTCGCTGCGGACCAGCCAACAGCCTCTGAGGTCCCCACCCCGGTGAACCTCAGGGGCTGTTCCGCGCGCCCCGGGCTTGGGGTTCAGGACTGCAGGGGTCAGGACCCGGCGGCGACGAGGATGCCGTCGGTGACGAAGCCGAGCACGAGGCCGCCGAGGATGCACCACATCGTCAGCTCCTTGCTTCCCAGGCGGCGGGCGAGCGCGAGCAGCTCGATGACGACGTAGAGCACCGAGCCGGCCGCGAGGCCGAGGAAGGCGATCGCCAGGGTGTCGTTGACGACGCTCTGGCCGAGCAGCGTCCCGACGAAGGTCGGTCCGCCTCCGACGAGGCCGAGCAGCCCGAGCCGACCCCAGCTCGGGCGGACTGCGGCTCCGGCGAGCGGCGCGACGATCCCGAACCCCTCGGTCGCGTTGTGCAGGGCGAACCCCACGACGAGAAGCAGGGCCAGCGAGAGCTCGCCGGTGGCCGCCGAGTTGCCGATCGCCAGTCCCTCGGCGAAGTTGTGCAGGCCGATGCCGACGGCGATCATCATCGACAGGTCGGCGCTCGCGCGCGCGTCGAGGCCCCCGCCGTGTCCCCCTGGGGCGGGGACGCCGGAGGCACCCACTCCCACCGGGGTCCGGACCAGCGTCGACGTCTGGACCCGGCGACGACGCGCCGCCATGCCCTTGTCGTAGTAGACGAGGACGAGCATCCCGACGGCGATGCCGGCGAACATCACGAGCCCGCCGGTGGCCGCGCTCGCCCACTCGTGCGCGGCGAGCGCCACGTCGGTCGGCTCCCAGGCGTGGCTGAGGATGTCCCAGACGAGGAAGACGAGCACGCCGATGGCGACGCCGTTCAGGCCGGCCTTCAAGCCAGCAGCCGGGCGGGTCAGCCGCCCCACCGGCAGCCCGAGGAAGATAGTCACCCCCGCGATGGCGCCCAACAGGGCGATCTCGCCAGCTGACATCTCGCTCACGACTCCCTCGAGAAGGACGGTCACCAAGGCAAGCCTAACGAACCGAGACCCCGGGCCGTATGCCGTGCCCCGGCGGCGGCGACACGGCATACCCGGTGGGCGACGGCATCCCGGTCAGCGGTCCTGCATCGTCCCGCGCTCCTGGTAGCGAAGGTGCCAGGAGAGGGCCTCCGCGAGCAGGTGCGGCGTCTGCATCCCGTTGCCACTGGCGACGGCCCGGTCGAAGTAGTCCTGGAGCGCGGGCCGGTAGTCGGGGTGGGCGCAGTGGTCGATGATCCGCTGGGCCCGCCGGCGGGGCGGCAGGCCGCGCAGGTCGGCCAGGCCCTGGTCGGTGATGATGATGTCGACGTCGTGCTCGGTGTGGTCGATGTGGCTCGCCATGGGGACGATGCACGAGATGGCGCCACCCTTGGCGACGGACGGGGTGAGGAACATCGACACGTAGGCGTTGCGGGCGAAGTCGCCCGACCCGCCGATGCCGTTCTGGATCCGCGAGCCCATGAGGTGGGTGGAGTTGACGTTTCCGTAGATGTCGGCCTCGATCATCCCGTTCATGGCCAGGCACCCGAGGCGGCGGATCACCTCGGGGTGGTTGCTGATCTCCTGCGGGCGCAGCAGGATCCGGTCGCGGTAGTCGCCGATGTTGTCGACGAGCTCGCGCATCCCCTCGTCGCTGAGCGAGAAGGCGGTCGCCGAGGCGAAGCTCAGGGTGCCCGACCGCAGCATCTGCAGCATGCCGTCCTGGATCACCTCGGTGTATGCCGTCAGAGGCCGGAACGGACCCTCGTCGAGCCCCGCGAGCACCGCGTTGGCGATGTTGCCGACACCGGACTGCAGCGGCGGCAGCTCCGCGGGCAGCCGACCCCGCGCGACCTCGTGGGTGAGGAATTCGAGGACGTGGCCGGCGATGAGCTGCGACTGCGCGTCGGGAGCCTTGAACGCGGTGTTCCGGTCCGGCTCGTGGGTCTCCACGACGGCCACGACCTTCTCGGGCGGGCACGACAGGTACGGCACCCCGATGCGGTCGGAGGCACGGACGATGGGGATGGGCACGCGGTCCGGGGGCAGCGCCGTACCGTAGTAGATGTCGTGCATGCCTTCGAGCTCAGCGGGCTGCCACGAGTTCACCTCGAGGATGACGTGGTGCGCCTGGTCGAGCCACGTCTTGTTGTTGCCGACCGAGCTCGAGGGGATGAGATCGCCCTCCGGAGTGATGCCCGAGATCTCGACGACGGCGACGTCGAGGACGCCGAAGAACCCCTGCCAGACCATCTGCGCCACGTGGGACAGGTGGATGTCCACGTAGTCGAGCAGCCCCGCGTTGATCTTCGAGCGGGTCACGGGGTCGGACTGGTAGGGCATCCGCAGCTCGATCCCGTCGACCGCCGCGAGGGCGCCGTCCAGCTCAGGGGCCGTCGACGCGCCGGTCCACACGCTGACCGCGAACTTCTCCCCCCGCTCCTTGGCGTGGGCGACGCGCTCAACGAGGGCCGCGGGAACCGCTTTGGGGTACCCGGCCCCCGTGAACCCGCTCATCCCCACGTTCTCGCCCGACGAGATCAGCGCGGCCGCCTCGTCGGCGGACATGACCTTGTCGAGCAGCCGGCTCGACCTGACGCGTGACGTGGCACTCATCCCTGCACTCCTGCCGCACCGTCTGGCGCTGGTGGTGTGCCGCCCAGGGCCCTGCGCGGACGCCTGTGGTCGGCGTGGCCAGGACGGTCACCATTCAGGTCTAGCCCCTCAGGGAGCGGGTGGCAACGTGGGGCTGGACACGGCTCTGGCAGAACCGTTCCGGCTGCTCAGGGATGCGACGGGGTCAAGGGACCTATGTCCTCGGATCGCTGTCTGGCGTGGCGGATACTAGTGTCGATTGCGCAGCGGGGTGACCTGCGCATCCCGAGTCCCGGCGCCACGGGACGGCCTCTACCCCAGGGAACAAGGGAGCTGCTATGCAGCCGTTCGTCGTCAACAAGCATGACCGTATGGTCTTTCCCTCCAACTTCGTCCCCGAGCTCGACCTGTCGGTCATCGACACGCTCGAACACCTCGACAGCGTGATCCGGCGCGACTTCGAGACGAAGGCGCCGACCGGCACCGACATCCTCGAACGCGTCCATAGCGGCCACTACACGAGCCGGTACGAGCTCATGCGCGACATCGCCCTCAACCTGTTCTGGACCGGACGCTACGCCCTGACCATGTACGAGAAGCGGCCCACCCGGTGGGCCGACGTGCCGCGACACCGCAGCGACGTGTTCCTCCCCGTCCTCGTCCCGTGGGAGGACGGCGAGCGCAAGATCGCCGCCGTCAGGGAGGTGTACGGCGCCCTGCCGGCGACGTGGGACGCCGCGGCGGAGGACCAGATCTTCGGGCTCCTCTTCGACGTCTTCGGGCACCGCCGCCACCATGCCGCCGAGCTCACCGCGATCAAGCCCACCGTCGCGGAGATGACCGCGGAGCCGACGAACCTGACCTTCCGGCTCCGCGACTACGACCCCGACTTCCGCACGTTCGACCTCGCCGAGATCATCGACTGCGCCGAGGACACTCCCGAGCTCGAGGCGCTGCACCGTTGGGCCATGGTGCTGCACAACCAGTATCCATGGGACCGCGCCCATGCGGAGCTCGTCGAGGTCGGCCAGCTCCAGGACGACGACTACGTCGTCGCCTTCCACCCGCGCAACCAGCAGGTCCGCGACTTCCTGCGCCGCGTCAAGTCTGCGCCGCCCAGCATGCCGTCCTCCCTCGCGGTCGAGCCCGCGGAACCGGTCCGGCCCTACGAGGCGGTCAACGTGCGCTCCCACTTCACGGTGATGCCGCGCATCGAGGCCCTCGCCGTCGTGCACGGGGACCGGGTGTGCAGCAACGACGACCTGATTCGGAACGCGGCATACAACTGGTCGCCGATGTCGGCGGCCGAGATCATGGACAAGACCGGCATCGAGGCGCGTCGCTACAGCTCGGTCACCCTCGAGGAGATGGCCCTGAAGGCAGCCCGCGGTGCGCTCGCCCACGCCGGGCGGGGGCCGGAGGACATCGGCGCGGTGCTCGTGTGCACCTGCACGAGCGAGCGGATGATCCCCTCGGTGGCCACGTGGATCTCGGGCCAGCTCGGCATCCAGCAGACCCACGGCTCGTTCGACATCGTCGCCGCGTGCGCCGGCATGCCCTACGGGCTGCTGGACGCGACCCGCATCCTCCAGGAGGTCCAGCGCCCCGTCCTGCTCATCTGTGTGGAGAAGTTCTCGGACAAGATCGGCAACGTCCGCCCGTCCCGGATGATCTTCGGGGACGGCGCTGCCGCCATGATCATCGGCGTCGCCCCCGAAGGTGAGGTTCCCGACATCGAGTACCTCCAGGCGTATGCGAGCGGCCCGGTCAGCCAGGTGAACTCGATCCTGTGGCCGAACCCGGAGTTCGACAACAACATCACCGTCTACGGGCCCGAGGTCAAGAAGCTGGCCGGTCGCTACCTCGTGCAGATGATCGAAGAGCTCAAGGCACTGCCCGACCCGGACGGCGTCGCCGGCTCACTGCTGCAGAGCATCGACCTCATCGTCCCGCACCAGGCCAACAAGACCATGGTGATCCAGCTCGCCACGGGAGCAGGGCTCTCGGAGGACAGCCTCTACTTCAACATCGACCAGGTCGGGAACGCGTCCTCGGCGAGCATCCCGCTGGCCATCCACGACGCGGTCCGCGAGGGCGTCATCACCAAGCCGGTGCGGATCTTCGCCCCGGGCTTCGGTGCCGGCGCGGTGGCGGGGTATGCCGTGATGCGGGTCGACCCGGCCGTGGTGGCCATGGAGGACCTCAGCCCCGCGGCACCGGCGGCGGACGGCGCGAGCAGTGAGCCGCCGGTCTCCTCCTCCGACAACGTGAGCCTCGCCTTCGGGTAGGCCCGAGGTCCCACCTCCACGATGGGCCGCGGGCGCCGCGGCAAGGACGTCCGGACGCGACTCGCGTCCGGACGTCCGTCGTCCCGGCCCGGTCCCCCCGGGCGAGGTTCTACAGGGCGCTGGCGAGCGCCTTCGCGATGAGCGTCGTCTCCTCGTCGAGCGAGGCGGGCTGGTGCACGCCGGGCAAGGACACCTCGCCGATCGCGCGGATGTTGTCACGGACCGCCTCGGCCGTGATGTCCGGCAGGACGACGCCCTCGGTCTCGGCCACGAAGATCCGCGCGACGCGGCCTCCGGCGACGGAGTAGATGTGGCCGCTCACCGAGCAGTCCTCGTGGGCCAGGTAGGCCACGACCGGGCTGACGTACTCGGGCCCGACCCGCTCCCCGAGGTCACCGAGCACGTCCGTGGTCATCCGGGTGGCGGCGATCGGGGCGATCGCGTTGACGGAGATGCCGAACCGCGCCCCCTCGATGGCGAGCACCCTCGTCAGGCCGGCGAGCCCGGCTTTGGCGGCGCCGTAGTTGGCCTGGCCGAAGTTGCCGAAGAGACCCGATGCGGAGGTGGTGTTGACGATCCGCCCGTAGCCCTGCGCGCGCATGAGCTGGAACGCGGGCTGGCTGACGTGGAAGGCGCCCTTGAGGTGGACGTCGATGACGGCGTCGATCATGGCGGCGTCCATCTTGTGGAAGGCCTTGTCGCGCAAGATGCCCGCGTTGTTGACGACGACGTCGACCCGTCCGAACGCGTCGATCGCGGCCTGGACGATCGCCGCTCCGCCCTCGGCGGTGGCGACGCTGTCGCCGTTTGCGGCGGCCTCTCCCCCGAGCGCGACGATCTCGTCGACCACCCGCTGCGCGGCCGTCGGCGACCCGCCGGTGCCGTCGAGGGTGCCCCCGAGGTCGTTGACGAGGACCTTTCCTCCCCGGCGCGCGAACTCGAGGGCGTGGCTGCGGCCGAGGCCGCCTCCGGCGCCGGTGACGATGATGACTCGGTCGTCGAAACGCAGTTCAGACATGGGCTGGACCTTTCCGTCCTTGGCTGAAACCGGCGGCGCTCGCCGCAGGTGGTGGGGTGGAGGTGGGACTCAGGCGGCAGACGCTCCGAAACGTGAGGAAAGGGCCGACGGCGCGCGCGAGGAGCGCGGCCGCCATGGGCCGCTGGAGGTCATGGCCGGTATCGATGAGCTCGAGCCGCGCCCCGCGGATCCGCTGGGCGAGGAGCCTGCTGTTCGCGGGGGGCACGATGCGGTCCCGCGTGCCGCCGACGACCAGAGTGGGCGCCGTGATCGCGCCGAGGATCGGGATGCTGGACCAGGAGGAGATCGCGAGAGACTGCCAGAGCGTGCCCAGGGCGCTCACGGGCGGCCACGCGACCGCACCCTCCGGCCGACGAAAGCTGCGCAGGGTGGGGCGGGCGCCGGGAATGGCCCCGACGCCACACGAGGTGGAGACGAGCACGAGCCGCCGGACCCGGTAGGGGGCGCTGGCGGCGAGCTGCTGGGCCACGGCTCCCCCGAAGGAGAAGCCGAGCACGTCGGCGGTGGGGTGCCCGACCGCGTCGAGCACCGAGGCAGCGAGCGCGGACAGCTGCAGCATCGTCAGCGGCAGCACCGGGGTGCGGCTCGTGCCGACCCCGGGCGCGTCGAAGGTGATGATGGTGCGGTCGGGCATCCTCTCGCAGAACGGTCCCCAGCTCTCCAGCGGGCGGGTGAGCCCGCTGAGGAGCAGGAGCGGCTCACCCGTGCCGGTCACCCGGACCCGGAGCGGAAAGCCCCGGACCCGGATCAGCTCGGTGCCGTCGGCGTCCTGCGCCGCGTCATGCACGGTCTCGCACGTAGCTTCCCGGGGCGGGTTCGATCGGCGGGTATGCCGTGCTGCCGGAGTGCCGGGGGGCGGCGACCATCGGACCGCCCTGCTTGGCGATCCACGTGGTCCAGTCGTCCCACCAGGTGCCCTCGCGCAGCTCCGCCGCGGCCTTCCATTCGAGGGCGTCCGCGGGCATCGCGCCCTCGTTGACCCAGTGCTTCGCCTTGGGGCTCGGCGGGTTGACGATGCCGGCGATATGGCCGGAGGTGCTGAGGACGAACCGGCTGAGCCCGCCGAACAGCTCGGTGGTCTTGTAGCCGGAGACCCAGGGGACGATGTGGTCGTCCACGGCGGCGAGCACGTAGGTGTCGATGTCGATCTTGCCCGGGTCGAGCTTGATCCCGTCGACCACGAACTCGCCGTTCGCGAACTCGTTGCGCAGGTAGCACGCCCGCAGGTACTCCGAGTGCATCCTGGCCGGCATACGGGTGCTGTCCTTGTTCCACACGAGCAGGTCGAAGGCCGGCGGCTTCTTGCCCAGGAGCCAGTTGTTGACGACGTACTGGAACACGAGGTCGTTGGCCCGCAGCGCGTCGAAGGTGTGCGCCATCTTGCCGGAGTCGAGATATCCCTTCTTGTTCATCTGCTTCTCCAGCCCGGCGATGGTCGCCTCGTCGGTGAAGACCCCGAGCATGCCGGGGGTGCTGAAGTCGGTGTGGGTGTTGAGGAAGGTGGCCGACTTGATCGAGCTGTCGCCGACGGCGGCGTTGTAGGCCAGGGCCATCGCGGTGAGCGTGCCACCGAGGCAGACCGAGAGGGTGTTGACCTCCGGCGCGCCGGTGATCTCACGCACGACGCGGACCGCGTCCAGCGGGCCCTGGACCAGGTAGTCGGCGAACCCGAGGTCGCGCATCGAGGCGTCGGGGTTGCGGTAGCTGACGGCGAAGCAGGTGTGCCCGTGCTGGACCGCCCACTCGATGAGGCTCTTGCCCGGCGCGAGATCCATGATGTAGTACTTGTTGATCCACGGGGGAAGGAAGAGCAGCGGCACGGAATGCACGCGCTTTTCCTGGGGCTCGTACTGGATGAGCTCGATGAGCTCGCTGCGGTAGACGACGGTTCCCGGGGTCGCGGCCATGTTGACACCGACCTCGAAGCCCGAGCCGTCGACCTGGGACGGCCAGCCCCCGTTGTGGCGCAGGTCGCCGAGCATGTTGCGCGCGCCTCGGACGAGGCTCTTCCCACCGCTGTCGAAGGCCTCCCGGATGACCGCGGGGTTGCCGGGCAGCGTGTTCGTCGGCGCCATGGCGTCGAGGAGGAACTTCGCGGCGAACCGGGCCTTCTCGTTCTTGCCCATGTCGAGGGACGCGGCGTCGAGCAGCTCGGTGACGAGCTGGTTGCTGAGGAGGTACTGCTGGGCGAGGAGGAAGTAGAGCGGGTTCTGCGCGTAGGCGTTGTCGTTGAAGCGCTTGTCGCCGGCGACAGGGGACACGGGCCCGGAGGTCTCGAGACCGACCGCGCGTCCGAGCGCCGCGCGCATCGCTGCGGCGAGACCCAGTGCCAGGCGGGCGTTAGCGGCGACCGTCTGGGTTGGCTTCGTGGCCAGCGACAACCCCGCCGAGCTGAGCGCCCGCAGGAAGGAGACGGGGTCGGCCGTGGTCGTCAACGGGGCCTCGGCGATGCCCAGCCGGTCGAGGACCGCCCGCACGGTGGGCTCGGGGTTCGGTGCTGTGCTCATGGTGTCCGTCCTTCGTCAGGCCAGGGAACTACAGGGGTTTGGTATGCCGGTCGCTACGACGCGTCGTGGGCGTTCGTCTGGACGTAGCTGCGGTAGACGCCGAGCAGCGCCCGGCGTTGGGCGTGGGTCAGCCGTGGGTCGATCCGGATGGCTGCCTCCGTCACGACGTCGCTCGAGCGCGGCGTCTCGCTCATGAGCCCCGCCTGCTCCAGGAGGGTCTCCGCGGAGAGGTTGAGGGCGTTGGCAATGGACGTGAGCACCCGAATGGACGGCTCGTGCAGCCCCCGCTCGATCTGGCTGAGATAGGGGTTGGACACCTGCGTCAGGGCAGACAGCTGGCGCAGCGACAGGTTGGCCAGCTGTCGCTGCGCGCGGATGAAGTCGCCGAGCACGCGTTGCGCGTCGACCTCTCGTGCTGTCATCGGTGGTGTTGCACTTTCGGTGCTGTCGAGCGGGACGGGGCAGGTCAGGCTGAGGTGTGCGGCACGAGCACGCCGGCCATCTTGAGCGAGAAGTCGCGTTGGCTCTTGAGCAGGTCGCTCGCGAGGTCGAAGGCGTAGGTCGTCGCGGTCTCGACACTGGGCAGGTTGGACATGCCGGGAATGGCGGGGAGGTCGCGGACGGGAAGGACGGACATCGCCTTGACCATGCTTGCGGTGGCATCCACGGTGCGCTGCTGTCCGTGCTGGACCGTCGTGAAGAACTGCTCGCGAATGCGCTGGGCGAGGTCCGCGGTGTCGGTGCCTGAGGTGGACTTGGTCGTCGATGCTGCCATGAGGTGCTCCTGAAGAGGTGGTACGTGCGGGGTTTTCCGGCACGCCTCCATCATGCGCACCACGTGCTTGGTATGTCAAGCACGTGGTGCACCGAGACAGCGTTTCTCTGAACACCTGCTTCCCCCTCAAGGCAGAGCGCCTCCTACATGTCCAGCCCGCCGTTGACGCCCCACACCTGCCCGGTGATGTACGCGGAGGCGTCGGCGGCGAGGAAGTGCACCACGCGGGCGATCTCCTCGGGCTGGCACAGCCGTCCCACGGGGATCTGCGCGCGGATCTTGTCGAGGACCTTGTCCGGCACGTTCTCGAGCATCTCGGTGGCCACGAACCCCGGGGTCACGGTGTTCACGGTGATCCCGATCGCATCGTCGCTCATCTTGCCCGCGCGGTGCAGCATGAAGGCCGCCTCCTTCGCGAGCGTCTTGGTCAGCCCCAGCAACCCGGACTTCGAGGCGGCGTAGTTCGCCTGGCCGATGTTGCCCGTCTCGCCGATCACCGACGAGACGAAGATGATCCGGCCGGTGCCCCGCTCGACCATGTGCGCCAGCGCGGGCTGCGCCATGTAGAACGAGCCGGACAGGTTGACCGCGATGACGGTGTTCCAGTCCTCCACCGACATCTTCATCGCCAGCTTGTCGATGGTGATCCCCGCGTTGTTGACGAGGATGTCAAGCCGCCCGTAACGGTCGAGGACCTCCTGGACCACCCGCTGGCAGTCCTGCGGGTCGGAGATGTTGCCCTGGTGGACCGAGGCACGCGCCCTGTCTCCGAAGTCGGCCGTGAAGTCGGTGAGGAACTCCTGCGCCCGCGTCGTGTTCCCGCTGTACCCGGCGGCCACCGAGGCCCCCTGGCTGGCCATGCTGCGGCAGATGGCGGCGCCGATGCCTCGCGTGCCGCCAGTGACGAGCGCCACGCGGCCGGCGAGCTTGTCGCCGACGATGGGGCCCTCCGTGGCGGGGTGCGATGTCGGCTCTTGCGTTCCGGTGTCGAGGGCGGTCATCGGTGGTGCTCCATTTCGTGGCGGGAAGTGCTGCACATGACATGCCGATCGTGGGGCTTCCGTCGTCGACGACACCTACCTTCGGGCGCACGACGGCGTGATCGACCCTGCACCCCACAGTGCCACGTTTCCGCCCTGTGGGAGAGGCGAGGAGTCCCCTCGTCAGCGGATGGTGATGGACGGCATACGTAGGGCGAAGGCGGCATCCAGGCCGAGCCCGCCGGCGAGGTCGGCGATGCCCGCGAGGGACTGGACGCCCGACAGGGCCCGCGGGTCCTCGCTGTTGCGGGCGCGCCCCAGCCGCCGCAGCGGGGCGACGTGCCCCGGCCGAATCAGCGGCGCGTCGGCTGGCAGTCCGGCCCGCTCCCGGGCGATGCGCACGGCGTCGCGAAGCCCTCCCATCTCGTCCACGAGGCCGACGCGCAGCGCGTCGCCACCGGTCCACACCCGGCCCCGGGCGACCGCCTCGATCTCGGCGACCGGCCGGCCGCGGCCTTGCGCCACCTTGGCCACGAAGTCGTCGTAGATCGCGTCCATGAGGGCGGCCAGGCGCTCGTGCTCGCCGTCGGTGAAGCCGCGCCGGGCCGAGAACATCAGCGAGTGGGCGCCGTGCGACACGCTGCCCGTGGTGATGCCGAGCCGCTCGAGCAGCTCGGCCACGACGAGCTTGCCGCCGAAGACTCCGATCGAGCCGGTGAGGGTCGACGGCAGCGCGACGACGACGTCGGCCGGGCAGGCGATGTAGTAGCCGCCGGACGCCGCGGCGGCGCCCATCGAGACGACGACGGGCCTTCCCGCCTCGCGGACCCGGCACACCTCGCGCCAGATCGTGTCCGAGGCCACCGCCGAGCCGCCCGGCGAGTCCACGTGAAGGACCAGGGCACGCACCTGCTCGTCGTGGGTGGCCGCGCGCAGTGCCGCCGCGACCGAGTCGCTGCCGACCTGGCGCCCCGTCGGGGTGCGACGGCTGCGGCCCGAGGCGATGGTGCCGTGCACCTCGACGAGGGCCACGTGCCCGCGACGCCTCGTCGGCATCCGCAGTCGTGCGGCCGGACTGCGCCGCGGCTGCCAGCGGTCGGCGAAGAGCAGGTCGGCCTCGCCGACGCGCGCCGTCATCGCGGCATACGCCTCGTCGCGGTAGCCGAGCGCGTCCACGAGACCGGCATCAAGCGCCTCTCGCGCGGTGCGGGGGCCGGTGTCGGTCAGGGCGCGCACCTGCGCCGCGTCGAGCCGTCGCCCGGCGGCGACCGTCGCCACGGCCTCGTCGTAGACCGACTCGGCGAGCCGGTCGAGCGCGGTGCGGTGGGCCTCGCTGAGCTCGCGGCGCATCACCTGGTCGGCGGCGTTCTTGAACTCGTACCGCTGCTCGAGCTGGGGCTCGACGCCGAGGCGGTCGAGCGCCCCGCGGACGAAGGTCGCCTCCACGCCGACGCCGAGCAGGCCGAGCGCGCCGCCGGGCTGGAGCCAGATCTCGTCGAAGCCGGTCGCGAGGACGTATGCCGCCATCCCGCCCGAGCCCTCGTCCAGACTCTCGGACCAGGCAAGGTTCGGCTTCCCCGTCGCCGCGAACGCTCGCACGCCGAGCCGCAGCTCCTGCATCGTCGTCCAGCCGAGCCCGCCGCCCACCTTCGCGACCAGCCCGAGGACGCGGTCGTCGTCGCCGGCCTCGTGCAGGGCGCGCAGCAGCGCCCGCAGCCGGGTCCGGCCCCGGGTGAGCACCCGGCCGACGGGGTCGTCCGGCTCGGACGCGAGCAGCGGCCCGCTGAGGTCGACCTCGAGCAGCAGGGGGGTCCGATGACCAGGCAGGCCGGGCATCCCCTCACTCTAGGCAAACCGGTCGGTCGGCACCCGAGGTCTCGTGTGCCGCATCGGTCTTCCCGACCGACGGTTAGGAAGACCAACAAGTACCCGAACGCTCAACTGTGGACAGGCGGTGCGCTGGCTGTCATGGTGGCACCGGGCGTTTCGGTCATGGGGTGCTGAACAGGGCAGCCGGAGCCTGGTCACTCCTGCTCGCTCGTGTTCTCACTCGGGGAAGCTCGACCTCGAGACTCGCCCCTCGCTTCTTTGCTGCGGCGCGCCTTCGGCCAGGCTTCTCGCTCCCAGAAGGGAAGGTCATGGTCGCACCTCGAATCGCGCGGCGGGCTCGCATCTCCGTGCTCGCCGTCCCCCTCGTTGCCTTCGCCGCGTTCTCACTCCCGGCCTCACCGGCCAGCGCCGCCGCCCAGTCCGTCCGGCTGGCCGGCACCTCGACGCCCGCGACGGGGTCGTTCACCCCGTCCGGCCTCAACGACGTCACCCAGGCGGAGTTCGTCGGGGAGACGGACTCCGGGGCTGGCCCGGCGCCCTTCACCGGCGTCATCGGCACCCGGAGCAAGTCCAGGGGCGAGGGCCACGGCGAGTCGGTCAAGAGCGGCGAGGACGACACGGCCCGACCGCGCGTCGGCGCCAGCTTCGAGGGCCTGAACCTCTACCAGCAGCGCTTCGCCCGCGGCGGCAACCAGTTCACCGTCGAGCCCCCGGATCAGGCACTCTGCGTCGGCAACGGCTTCGTCCTCGAGTCCGTCAACGACGTCCTCAACGTCTACGACTCCGCGGGAACGTCACAGCTGCCCGACAACACCGCCAAGAACATCGTCGCCGGCTTCCCCCGCAACGTCGACCACGCCGTCGACCTCAACTCGTTCCTCGGATACGCGCCCGCGATCAACCGCACCACGGGTAAGCGTGCCCAGTCCGTCACGGACCCGACCTGCATCTACGACGCGGCCACCCAGCGGTTCTACGTCGTGGCCCTCACGCTCGAGTCCAATCCCGACGGGACCCTGACCCTGGTCAACCACCTCGACATCGCCGTCAGCCGCACGTCGAACCCGACCGGCTCGTGGAACATCTACCGGATCGACGTCACCAACGACGGGACGAAGAACCCCGACCCGGCCAACAAGTGCCCGTGCATCGGCGACTACCCTCACATCGGCGCCGACGCCAACGGGTTCTACGTCACGACGAACGCGTACCCCTGGAACGGCCCCGGCTTCAACGGCGCCCAGATCTACGCGATGTCCAAGGCCCAGCTCGCCGCGGGTGCTGCCAACGTCAACCTCGTGCACCTCGACACCTTCGGCGCGGTCGCGCTTCCCAGCGACGCCGGGGCCACCCAGCCCGGCTTCACCGTCTGGCCGGCTCAGTCGCCCGGAGCCGCGTCGTTCGACCGCTCCGCGCACGGCACCGAGTACCTCATGAGCTCGAACGCCGCCGACGAGGCGACCAACCCCGTCGCCGGCACCGGAGGCGCCCACGTGTCGCGTCAGGTCGTCGTGTGGTCCCTGACGAACACCGCGTCGCTCAACACCGGGTCGCCCGACCTGTCGCTGAGCAACACCGTGGTGCGTTCGAACCTGTATGCCGTCCCGCCGAAGCAGCAGCAACCCGGGTCGGGGCAGCCACCGACCGAGGCCACACCGCAAGGGCGCTGCATCAACGACACCACCACCAAGCTCGTCAACGGCACCACCGGGTGCTGGCGGCTGCTCGTGGCCCCAGAGCCCGCCCACAACGAGGTCGTCTCGAGCCCGGACTCCAACGACACCCGGATGCAACAGGTGATGTACGCCGACGGCAAGGTCTGGGGCGCTCTGGACACCGCCCTCAACCCCGGCGGCGGTCCGCAGCGCGCGGGTGTGGCGTGGTTCGTGGTCAAGCCGTCAGGCACCGACCGGGCGCTGCGCGCGAAGATGGACAAGCAGGGCTACCTCGGCGTCGCCGGCGCCGACCTCACGTACCCGGCCATCGGGGTCACCGCCAAGGGCAAGGGCGTCATGGCCTTCACCTACACGGGCAACGCGACCAACCCGAGCGCGGCCTTCTCGGCCATCGACGCGGAGCACGGAACCGGGCCGGTGACCATCGCCGCGCTGGGCGCGGCCACGGACGACGGCTTCACCGGCTACAAGGCGCTGGTCGGCAACCCGCCACGCACCCGCTGGGGTGACTACGGCGCCGCAGCCGTGGACGGCAAGTCGGTCTGGGTCGCGAGCGAGTACATCGCTCACGCGTGCAGCTACCCGACCTGGGGTGGCCCGTTCTTCTCCGGCGGCACCGGGGACAACATCCTCGGCACCTGTGCGCCCTCGCCACAGCTGGCCGGCACGCGGGTGGCTCTCGGCAACTGGTCGACGAGGATCACCCAGCTGACGCCGTAGCCCGACGGCAGGTCGCGGCCCACCGGCTCCTGCCGGTGGGCCGCGATGCGTCAGGGACCTCGGCCCGTCCGACCCAGGACCCGGCTGCGCAGCGGGCCCTGCCAGACTGGCCCCTGCCATGCCCGTTCTCCGCCATCCCTTCCGGTCGATGCCGCCCGAGGTGGCGGTCCTCACGGCCGTCGCCTTCGCGGTGGCGCTGGGTTTCGGGGTCGTCGCCCCGACGATCCCCCTGTTCGCGCGAGAGTTCGGCGTCAGCAACCTCGCAGCGGGCGCCGTCGTCTCGGTGTTCGCCCTCGTGCGGTTCGGCTCGGCGCCCATCGCGGGAAGGCTCGTCGACCGACTCGGCGAGCGGCTCGTCCTCTCGACGGGAATCGGCATCGTGGGGGTGTCGAGCCTGCTCGCGGGGGTCTCCGCGAACTACCCGCAGCTGCTGATCCTGCGCGGGATCGGGGGCCTCGGGTCCGCGATGTTCACCGTCTCGTCGTTCGCCCTGCTGCTCAGGGTCGTCTCGCCCGACCAGCGCGGGCGGGCGGCGGGCACCTACCAGACCGGCTTCCTCCTCGGCGCCATCGCCGGCCCGGCGTTCGGGGGACCCCTCACCGCGTGGTCCCTGCGGGCCCCGTTCTTCGTCTACGCAGCCACGCTGCTCCTCGCCGGAGGCGTTGCCACGGCGTTCCTGGCCCGCGTCGCGCTGGGCGACCGCGAGGCCGCCGCGGGGACCGCCGAACGTGCTCCCACGTCCCTGGGCACGGCGGTGCGCAGCGCGGCATACCGGGCTGCCGCGGTGAACAACTTCGCCCTCGGCTGGTCGGTGTTCGGCGTGCGGTCGTCGCTGATCCCGCTCTTCGTCGTCGAGGGGCTGCGCCTCAGCCCGTCGTGGACCGGGGCGGGGCTTGTCCTCTCGTCCGTGGTCCAGGCGCTCGTCCTCGTCGCGGCGGGAAGGCTCGTCGACACGCGCGGTCGGCGGCCCTTCCTGCGCGTCGGCGCGGCCACCGCGCTGGCCGCCTCGGTCCTGCTGGCGCTCGCCGGCAGCGCGCCCCTCTTCCTCGTCGCGATGGCGCTCTACGGCGTCGGCTCGGCGCTGCTCGGCGTCTCGGCGGCGGCCGTCGTGGGCGACGTCATCGGCGGTCGCGGCGGCACGCCGGTGGCCGCCTTCCAGATGGCCTCCGACGCCGGCGCCTTCCTCGGCCCCCTGGTGGCGGGAGCCCTCGCCGACGCGGCGTCCTTCGGGGTGGCGTTCCTCGCGACGGCTGCGGTGTCGGGAATGGCACTGGCGTCAACCGTGGTGATGCCCGAGACGCGCGAGCAGACGACCCCGCTGTCGCCGGGCTCGAGCGGGCCTGGCCCCACCGACACCTGACCGCCTCAGGACACCGGTGACAACGTCGGGCGCTTGCACGTGAGGGCCGCCTCCGGCTCGATGCCCCGGGCCCGCTCCCAGAACCACGGCAGCAGGTGCGTTCCCACCCAGAGCACCTCGGTGAGCACCACGCGGGCCGGACCTGCCGCAGGCGCGGGCGGCGGCTCGACCCGCCAGTCCTCGACGTCGATCCCGATCATCTCCGCGAGCCCGGCAGCGATGCGGCGGTGTCCCTCGCTGTTGGCGTGGAGCCGGTCGGTGTGCCACACGGCCGGATGGCTCGCGACAGCCTCCGCCGCAAGGTCGAGGACGACGGTGCCGAAGCGCTCGCCGCACTGCCGGGTAGTCGCGTTGAGGAACTCCAGCCGACCGCGCAGCGCCACCGCCAGCGGCGCCACCCGGGTCATGTCGGGCATCGTCAGGGTGAGCACCTGGGCACCGGTCGCGTTGAGGGCGGCGTGCATCGCGAAGAGGTCGCCACGCAGCCCGTCACGGTCGAACGTCGGACGCAGCACGTCGTTGACCCCCGCGACGACGACCGCGACGTCCGGCGCCATGGCCAGCGCAGGCTGCAGCTGGGTATGCCGCACCTCGCGGGCGGTCTCGCCACGCACCGCGAGGTTGGCGTAGAGGACCCCGGGGTGCGCGTCGTCCAGATGCCGGGCGAACCGGTCGGCCCAGCCGACGTGGACGCCGTCGGGCCCCGGGTCCTCCAGGCCTTCGACGGTACTGTCACCGATCGCCACGAAGCGCAGGGCCAACGCCACCCCTCCTCTTGCATCCAGCATGAGTCGCGACCGAACCCTGGTGGGGACGCTGCGACGCCTCATGCCGATGGTACGGGCTGTCCCCCGGTCCCCTCGCGGACGGCCCCGTCGGGAGCCGGGAGTGGGGGGCGGTTCAAGGTTGCCCCGCTGGTCCTTGCCTGTCCGTTCCACGAACGACACTTCACGCACCTGCTCGCAGCTTGAGCACGCTTGCGCTGGTGGGGTCCTGGCCCGCGGCATACGCGCCATCTCGGTGTTGCAGCGATGTGAAGTTGGAGTGCGGTCATCGCGGTGGCGAAGCCTGGTCGAGGCCGTCGACAAGATCGGCCAGCAGCCTGACCAGCGTGGCGTAGCCCTCTCCGGGCAGCGCCGCGGTGACGGCACCGCGCACCGTGGCGACCCCGGCGGCAGCCGCGTCGTGCGCGACCTGACCCGCGTCGGTCAACGTGAGCACCCCGTCCGCGCTGTCGGCGAGCAGACCGCGACGACGCAGGTCGTCCACGGCATCCTGACCGCCCGCGAACGCCTCCAGCGTGCGCAGCAGATCCACCTCCAGCACGGGGGCCCGGGCCACCGACTCCAACACCTGCCAGTGCCGCCGGGTCATCGACTGGCTCTCGAAGACGTCCTGGAAGGCCTGCTCGATACGTGCATCGGCCGTCTTGAGCCACCATCCGATGGGTCGACGCTCCGGGTACTGTTTGGTCACGCTCGCCTCCTCAGGCTGGAGAGCACAGGCTATGACCGACCGCCGAAAACGTCTCCGAGCGCATCGGGAGCTTCGTCGCAACGTCACCGGCTACGACGCCGCCTACCTCGCGCTTGGCCGCGACGTTCGGCTGCGCCCTCGTCACCGCCGACGCCCGCCTCAGCCGGGTTCCCGACCTGCGCTGC
>JBBRZC010000018.1:0-30941 GCA_038237075.1 Actinomycetales bacterium | reverse complement strand
CGGAGTTCGGCGACCACGAGAGCGCCCGGGGCTGGGCCACCGACGACGCTCAGGAGGAGAGCATCGAGCGGGTCGAGTACCTCGGGCCGGAGGGTGACTGGCGCTGGGCGGGTGCGCTGATGGGCTGAGTACGCACTGTGCCGGCCGGCCGGCCGGCCCGCCGGCGCGTCGGCGTCTGCCGGCCGGCCGGCCCGCCGGCTCATGTCGACGTGCTCGACATCGAGCCGATCCTGGCGAGGCCTGGTTGACCCGCGCTTCGAACTGCTCGACGCTGAGGCGCCGCTGGGCAGTCCGTCTTGGGCCCTGGCCGACACGGCGTCGATCCCGCGGACGCTTTCGGCCATCCGCCGGCTCGGTGCTCCAACCATGTGGGGTCCAAGCCGGAGGGCCTGAGCCCGTCGGAATGGAAGCGAGTGTGGATGCACCCCTACCTGACCGAGCGCGTCCTGGACCGGATCCTCGCGGCAGCGGTCGTCTACCAGTCGGCGTTGGAGCCACGGCCCTACCGCTCCAGCACGGCCCGGTGACGCCGGAGAAGTGGCGTCTCCCGATGGTGCCGAGCGAGCCGGAACGACGACCCACGACTCGAGGCGCGACGGCACCACCGAGCTGAGGCCCTGCCGAGCGGCACGCTAGGGGCGCAGCGCCGCTGACCTGCCCACGTCACCGCGTCGGACGGGCGGCGGGAGCGTTCGGGCAGGGGGCTCGACGGCATACCGCTGCTCGTCCCTGCCCCACGGCAACGTGGCCGCCCACGGAGGAAACCTGCCCGCGCCCCAACGAGGTCAACCCTCCCCGATCCTTGCCCGCGGCAGCGAGGCCACAGACCGGTTCAACCACGAGCACCCCGACCCGGAGATACTTCCCTGCCATGAGCCCCCAAGCCCGCCTGCGGCCCCTTCGCGACGACGACGTGCCCTTCGTCCTCGCCCTCAACGAGCGCGACGTCGACCTCCTCGCCCCCCTCGACGCCCACCGGCTGGCCCTGCTGCGCGGGTGGGCCGACCGCACCGACGTCATCGAGCTCGACGGACGGGCGGCCGGGTTCGTCGTCACCTTCGGGCCCGGCACCGGCTACGACTCGGAGAACTACACGTGGTTCACCGAGCGCTTCAGTGACGGCTTCTACTACCTGGACCGGATCGTCGTGGCCGCCCACGCCCGGCGGCGCGGCATCGGCCGGTTCGCCTACGACACGCTCGAGGAGGTCGGGCGTCCCTTCGGACGGATGACGCTCGAGGTCAACGTGGACCCGCCCAACCACGGGTCGCTCGCCTTCCACGAGGCGCGCGGGTATGCCGTGCTGGGGCGACGCGGGGAGCCGGGGCACGTCGTGGCGCTGATGGCCAAGGAACTGTAGCCGGTCCTTCGCGACCATCCCGGGTTAGGGTTCACACATGGGCGGGGCGCCGACGACCCAGTTCTGGTGGCCGTCCAGCAGGTGCTCCACGCTTGGCTCCCGTGTGCTGCACGCGTAATCTCACGACGCGCCAGGTGCCGGGCCCACGCCCGCACCGCGGAGAACCCTGGGCGCGCACCGCTCTCCGACTCGAGGCCCACCCATCTCGTCCGGGGAACCAGTACGAACTCGTCGCTGACCACCCCGCGTCGCCCTGACAGCCCACAAGGAGCACTATGCGCGCCAGATACATCCTCCCTATCCTCCCCGTCGTCGCCGCTCTCCTCCTCACCGGCTGCGTCGACAACTCGGCGCCGGCAGGGGGTCCCGGCGCGTCCGGGGCCGCCGCCACGGCCACTTCGGTGGCGAAGAACGACGCGATCGCGGCGCTGCTCCCGGAGAAGATGAAGACCGCCGGCGTGCTCAACGTGGGGATGGCGAACAACTACCCGCCCAACGAGTTCAAGGACGGCAACGGGCTGCCGGCCGGCTGGTCGGTCGACCTGACGAACGCGCTCGGCAAGGTCATGGGCCTCAAGGTCAACTTCGACATCGGCACCTTCGACAACATCCTGCCGGCCATCAGAGCCGGCAAGGACGACATGGGGATGTCTTCGTTCACGGACACCCTCGAGCGCGAGAAGCAAGTTGACTTCGTCAACTACTTCTCGGCTGGGATCCAGTGGGCCTCCCCCACCGGCAAGACCGTCGACCCCAGCAACGCGTGCGGCCTCAAGGTCGCCGTCCAGGCGACGACCTATCAAGACACCCACGAGGTCCCGGCCAAGTCCAAGGCCTGCACCGACGCTGGCAAGCCACCCATCACCATCCTCAAGTACGACGCGCAGGACCAGGCGACGAACGCCCTCGTCGTCGGCCAGGTCGACGCGATGAGCGCCGACTCGCCGGTGACGCTCTACGCGATCTCGAAGACCAAGGGCAAGATGCAGACCGCCGGGAACGCCTTCGAGGTGGCGCCGTACGGGATCCCGGTCGCCAAGGACAGCGCGTTCAAACCCGTGCTCCAGAAGGCACTTCAGCAGCTCATCGACGACGGGACCTATACGAAGATCCTCTCTGCGTGGGGAGTGGAGAGCGGCGGGGTCAAGAGCGCGGCCCTCAACGTCGCGGCGAAGGGCTGACCCGCGATGGGGGCTCCGGACCTGGGCCGCCAAGCAGTTGGCGACAGCGCGCCGTTGGATGCGGGCCAAGAGGGGGAGGCGATCAGGGCGATCCCCCTGCGGCATCCCTGGCGGATCCTCAGCGCCGTCGTTCTGGTCGTTCTCATTGCCCTGTTCGTCATGGACGCGGCGAGTCGGGCGGACTACGGCTGGGCGGAGGTCGGCACCTACATCTTCGACAAGCGGATCAGCCAGGCAGCTCTGATCACCCTCGAGCTCACGGTGTACTCGATGGTCATCGCCATCCTCCTCGGGCTGCTCGTCGCGATCATGCGGCTTTCGCCGAACCCCGTCGTCAAGGGGGTCGCATGGCTCTATCTCTGGATCTTCCGCGGAACCCCCGTCTACGTCCAGCTGGTCTTCTGGGGGATCGTCTCGCTGATCTACCCGGTCTTCACGCTGGGCCTCCCCTTCATGGACCCGTGGGTCTCCATCCCCAACGGGATCTTCACCAACCTCTTCATCACCGCGGTGATCGGGCTTGCCCTCAACGAGGCGGCCTACATGTCCGAGATCGTCCGGGCCGGCCTCCTCTCGGTGGACGAGGGGCAGGAGGAGGCGGCCCGAGCCCTGGCCATGTCCTGGGGGCAGACGATGCGCGATGTCATCGTTCCGCAGGCCATGAAGATCATCATTCCGCCGACTGGCAACGAGGTGATCTCGATGCTCAAGACGACGTCCCTCGTGGCGGCGATCCCGCTGAGCATCGACCTCTACGGCGTTTCCCGTGGCATCTCCGCCGTGACCTTCACCCCGGTGCCGCTGCTCATCGTCGCGTCGACCTGGTACCTCTTCTTCACGTCGATCCTGATGGTGGGCCAGCACTTCATCGAGAAGCGGTTCTCCCGGGGGACCGGTCGCCGCAAGGACGACAAGGCAGACGGGGGCGGCAGGCCCGCGGCCCCCGGTCCCCCCACGGCCGTCACCGGTGCGCCGGTCGGGCACGGAGCCGGAGGAGCCGGATGAGCAGCACGGCAATGGTCCGCGCGGACCGCGTCTCGAAGAGCTTCGGGTCCAACCAGGTGCTGCGCAGCATCAGCCTCGCCGTCGAGCCCGGCGAGGTGCTCTGCATCGTCGGGCCCAGCGGCTCCGGCAAGTCGACGTTCCTGCGCTGCATCAACCACCTGGAACGCGTCGACGCCGGCCGGCTCTTCGTTGAGGGCGAGCTCGTCGGCTACCGGCAGAAGGGCGACAAGCTCTATGAGCTCAAGCCCCGGGAGGCCGCCCTCCAGCGCCGTGGGATCGGGATGGTCTTTCAGCGGTTCAACCTGTTCCCCCACCTGACCGCCCTCGAGAACATCCGCCAGGCACCAATGCGAGTCAAGGGCCTGTCGAAGGCCACGGCCACGGCGCGGGCCGTCGAGCTCATGGAGCGGGTCGGCCTCGGGGACAAGGGTGACTACTACCCTGCGCACCTGTCCGGCGGCCAGCAGCAACGGGTGGCGATCGCCCGGGCCCTGGCCATGGACCCCAAGCTGATGCTCTTCGACGAGCCGACGAGCGCGCTGGACCCCGAGCTGGTGGGGGAGGTCCTCGACGTGATGAAGGAGCTGGCCTCGAGTGGCATGACGATGATCGTCGTGACGCACGAGATGGGCTTCGCCCGCGAGGTGGCGGACTCCCTGGTCTTCATGGACGGCGGTGTCGTCGTGGAGGGCGGCGACCCCCGTGAGGTCCTGGCCAACCCCCAGCACGACCGCACCAAGGCATTCCTCTCCAAGGTGCTGTGAGTCGCAGCAGGGTCAGCTCCCGGCCCGGGTGAGAGGGCGATCCCGGCCCGCTTACCCTGAGAGGCGTGCAGATCCCCGCCGTCCGGCCCACACTCCCGATCGCGCGGCTCGCCCGACCCTCGCTCGTGCGGCCCATCCTGCTCGCGAACCTCGTCGGCGAGGTGCTCATCGTCGTCACCGGCGGCGTCGTGCGGCTGACGGGGAGCGGGCTCGGCTGCCCGACCTGGCCGGAGTGCGTGCCGGGCTCGTTCACCCCCGTGCCCTACCAGGAGCAGGGCTTCCACAAGCTCGTCGAGTTCGGCAACCGGACCCTCACCGGAGTAGTGGGCCTGCTCGCGCTGGCGGCGCTGTGGGCCGTGTGGACGCACCTGCGCCACCGCCGACGCCTGCAGTGGATCGCCCTGTCGCTCGTCGTGGGGGTGCTCGTCCAGGCGGTCGTCGGCGGCATCACCGTCCGCACCGGGCTGAACCCGTTCACCGTCGCGTTCCACTTCCTCCTCTCGATGGTCATGGTCACGCTCGCGACGACGCTCCTGCGCGGAGCTGAGGACGTCGAGGGTGGACCTCGGACGCTCCTCGTGCCACCGCTCGTGGCGCGGCTCGCCGGGGTCGCCGCCGCGGTGGGGGCGGTGGTGCTCACGCTGGGGACCGTCGTCACCGGCTCCGGACCGCACTCGGGTGACGCCGTGCAGCCGGCGCGGACCGGCTTCGACCCGCGGTCCGTCGCGTGGCTGCACGCCGACGTGGTGATGCTCTTCCTCGGGCTCGTCGTCGCGGTCCTGGTGGCCGTCGCGCTCACGTCCAGCTCGGCCCGGGCCACGGCGACGTGGCGGACGGTCCTCGTCGTCACCCTCGCGCAGGGCGTGCTCGGCTACGTCCAGTACCTCACCGCACTGCCCGCGGCGCTCGTCGCCGTCCACATGCTCGGAGCCTGCGTGCTCGTCGTCACCATGACGACCGGCCTGCTCAACCTCTGGCGCAACCCCGTCTGACGAGCCTCGCAGCGGCATACCGCCGGCGGTATGCCGTTCAGCGCAGGACGGGCAGGTACACCAGCGGGTCGACGGCCACGGCGACGAAGAGGATCGTCAGGTAGGTGATCGAGAAGTGGAAGAGCCGCATCGGCCGGAGTGCGGCGGAGTCCGCTCCCGCCCGGGCCCGGCGCAGCAGCCGGTGCGCCTCCGCGACGAACAGTGCGCCCGCGGCGACCGCGCCCACGAGGTAGACCCAGCCCATCCGTCCGACTGGCACGAGCAGCAGCGACGTCGCGACCATGGCCCACGAGTACGCGACGACCTGGACGGCGACGACGGTGAACCGCTCGACGACGGGGAGCATCGGCACGTGGGCCGCCTCGTAGTCGGCCCGGAACTTCATCGACAGCGGCCAGTAGTGGGGCGGGGTCCAGAAGAAGATGACCATGAAGAGGACGAACGCCGACCACGACACCGCGCCGGTGACCGCGGACCACCCGATGAGGACCGGCATGCATCCCGCGGCGCCGCCCCAGACGATGTTCTGCGGCGTGCGGCGCTTGAGAACCAGCGTGTAGACCGCGACGTAGAACGTCAGCGCCGCGAGCGCCAGCGCCGAGCTCAGCCAGTTGACGACGAACCCGAGCCACCCCGTCGACAGAAGCGCGAGCGCGCTCCCGAAGCCGAGCGCGGCCCGTGGGGTGATCGTCCCGGTGACGAGGGGCCGGGTGCTCGTGCGGTGCATCAGCGCGTCGATGTCGCGGTCGAGATAGCAGTTGAGGGTGTTCGCGGAGGCCGCCGAGAGCGTCCCTCCGACGAGGGTGGCCAGGACGAGGCCAAGTGGCGGGACCCCCCGCTGCGCGAGGAACATCACCGGCACTGTCGTGATGAGGAGCAGCTCGATGATCCGCGGCTTGGTCAGCGCGAGGTACTGCCCGGCGACGAAGCGCGCGCCGTGACCACGCGGCCCTGGCGACGCCGACAGCTCGGCGCGGGGGTCCAGAACGGTCACGGCGTCCTTCGGGATCGAGGTCTGCGGGCCTACGGTGCGCGGTCAGTCTAGCCCGCGCATCGGCGGTCTCGACCGAGCCGGGGTCCCTGCGGAGAGACGTCGGGAGCCGGACTGCGAGGCGATCGCGGTGGCCAGAGAAGGGTCTTCGGCCACGTGTTGCCTGCGTCACATCGGGTACTAGGCTCGCACCGACCTCTTCCAGGCTCCCAAGGAGACGCTCCCCGTGACGACGACCCCGGCATCGCGGACGAAGGCGACGCGCGCGAAGGCTTCGCGCCCCTCCGTTCTGGCTCGGCGCAGCTCAGACCTCCCTCTGCCCGTGGCGAGGAAGGCGGGGTGGTCCGACCTCGACATCCGTGCGGTCGACACGGTGCGGCTCCTCGCCGCGGACGCGGTGCAGAAGGTCGGGAACGGCCACCCGGGGACGGCCATGTCTCTGGCCCCCGCGGCATACCTGCTCTATCAGCAGGTGATGACTCACGACCCGTCCGACCCGGCCTGGCTCGGCCGCGACCGCTTCGTCCTCTCCTGCGGGCACTCGAGCCTGACCCAGTACATCCAGCTCTTCCTGTCCGGCTACGGCCTCGAGCTGAGCGACCTCCAGGCGCTGCGCACGTGGGGAAGCCTCACTCCCGGTCACCCCGAGGTCCACCACACCAAGGGCGTCGAGATCACGACCGGCCCGCTCGGCTCCGGCCTCGCCTCCGCCGTGGGGATGGCCTTTGCCCAGCGCCGGCAGCGGGGGCTCCTCGACCCCGACGCGAAGCCCGGCGAGAGCCCCTTCGACCACCACGTCTACGCGCTCGCCTCCGACGGCGACATGATGGAGGGCGTCAGCCACGAGGCGTCGGCGCTCGCCGGCCACCAGGAACTCGGCAACCTCACCCTCATCTACGACCAGAACCACATCTCCATCGAGGACGACACCAACATCTCGTTCTCCGAGGACGTCGGCAGGCGCTACGAGGCCTACGGCTGGGACGTGCGCGTCGTCGACTGGCGCAAGGACGCCGCGGACGGGCAGGGCGGCCACGCGTACGTCGAGGACGTCGACGCGCTGCTCGCCGCCCTCGACGCCGGCAAGAAGGTCCTCGACAAGCCGACACTGGTCGTCCTGCGCACCATCATCGCGTGGCCCGCCCCGACCAAGCAGGACACCGGCAAGTCCCATGGCTCGGCGCTCGGTGCCGACGAGATCGACGCGACCAAAGAGCTGCTCGGCTTCCCCGCCGGCAAGAGCTTCACCGTCGAGAAGCCGGTGCTCACCCACGCGCGGCTGGTCGTCAAGCGCGGCCAGGCCGCGCACCAGGCGTGGGACAAGGGGTATGCCGCGTGGCGCAAGGCCCACGCCGAGGGTGCCGCCCTCGTCGACCGCCTCGTCGCAGGTGAGCTGCCCGACGGTCTCGCCGCGGCCCTGCCGACCTTCCCCACCGACCTCGCGAAGGGAGTCGCGACCCGGGCCGCGTCGGGCAAGGTCCTCGGCGCCATCGCCGAGGTCATGCCCGAGCTGTGGGGGGGCTCCGCCGATCTCGCCGAGTCCAACAACACGACGATGGAGGGCCAGCCGTCGTTCATCCCGTCGGGCAAGCAGACCGACGCGTGGAAGGGCGGCCCCGGGGGCCGGACCCTCCACTTCGGGATCCGCGAGTTCGGGATGGGCTGCATCCTCAACGGCATTGCACTCGAGGGCCTGACCAAGCCCTATGGCGGCACGTTCCTCGTCTTCTCCGACTACATGCGCGGGGCGGTGCGCCTCGCCGCGATCCAGCAGCTGCCGGTGACCTTCGTCTGGACCCACGACTCGATCGGTCTCGGCGAGGACGGCCCGACGCACCAGCCGGTCGAGCACCTGGCCGCGCTGCGCGCCATGCCCGGCCTCGACGTCGTGCGCCCGGCCGACGCCAACGAGACGGCGGTGGTGTGGCACACCATCCTCCGCAACGCCCGCCCGGCCGGACTCGCGCTGACCCGCCAGAACCTGCCGGTCTTCGACCGGTCCGTCTTCGCCAAGGCATCCAACGCGGCCAAGGGCGCCTACGTCCTCGTCGACGGGGGCCCCAGCGGCAAGGACAAGCCCGACGTCATCCTCATCGCGACCGGGTCCGAGGTGAGCATCGCCGTCGAGGCGCGCGAGAAGCTCGAGGCCTCCGGGGTCCCCACCCGGGTCGTGTCGATGCCGTGCCGCGAGTGGTTCGAGGACCAGACCAAGGCCTACCAGGAGAAGGTCCTGCCGGCGGCGGTCCGGGCCCGGGTCAGCATCGAGGCGGCCGTCGGCCTCGGCTGGCGCGACTACGTCGGCGACGCCGGGCGCATCATCAGCCTCGAGCACTTCGGTGCGTCCGCCGACTACAAGAAGCTGTATGCCGAGTTCGGCATCACCTCCGCGGCGACGGTCCGGGCCGCGAAGGGCTCGCTCAAGGCGTCCCGCCGCGGCGCCGGCGTGGCGCCGGTCGCCGAGACCAACCCCCGGTCCGCCGAGAACGGCAGCACCACCGACACGTCCCCGAAGAAGTCCGCGGCCACCAAGAGCTCGGCCACCGCCTCCTCCAGCCGATAGTCAACCCCAGCACGGGAAGTGAGCACGATGAGCAACAGCAGCAACCTCCAGGCCCTGTCCGACGCCGGCGTGTCGATCTGGCTCGACGACCTCTCCCGCGACCGGCTCCAGTCCGGCAACCTCGCTGAGCTGGTCAAGACCAAGAACGTCGTCGGCGTGACGACGAACCCCTCGATCTTCCAGGCCGCCCTCTCCCAGGGCAGCGCCTACGACGACCAGGTCGCACAGCTGGCCAAGGCCGGCACGAGCGTCGCAGACGCTGTCTTCGCGCTGACGACGCAGGACGTCCGCGACGCGTGCGACCTGTTCCGGCCGCTGTTCGAGGAGACCGAAGGCCAGGACGGCCGCGTCTCGATCGAGGTCGACCCACGGCTGGCGCACGACACCGAGAAGACGTCCGCGGAGGCCCGCAAGCTGAGCGACGCCGTCGACCGCCCGCAGGTCTTCATCAAGATCCCGGCCACCCGCGAGGGCCTGTCGTCGATCACGGCCACCCTCGCCGAGGGCATCAGCGTCAACGTCACCCTGATCTTCGCGCTGGACCGCTACCGGGCCGTCATGAACGCCTACCTCGAGGGGCTCGAGCACGCCGACGCGGCCGGGCGCGACCTCTCGAAGATCCGCTCGGTGGCGTCGTTCTTCGTCTCCCGCGTGGACACCGAGATCGACAAGCGGCTGGACGCCGTCGGCACCCAGGAGGCCAAGGCGCTCAAGGGGAAGGCCGGCATCGCCAACGCCCGGCTGGCCTACCAGGCCTACGAGGAGGTGTTCTCGACACCGCGATGGAAGAGCCTCGAGGCCAAGGGGGCCCACCCGCAGCGCCCGCTCTGGGCGTCGACGGGCGTCAAGGACCCGGCATACCCCGACACGATGTACGTCACCGAGCTCGTCGCGCCCGGGGTCGTCAACACGATGCCCGAGAAGACACTCGACGCGACCGCCGACCACGGCACCATCACCGGCGACACCATCACCGGCGCCTACGCCGACGCCCAGAAGGTGCTCGACGACCTCGACGGGGTGGGCATCTCCTATACCGACGTCGTGGACCTGCTCGAGAAGGACGGTGTCGGCAAGTTCGAGAAGTCGTGGGCCGACCTCCTCGACGAGGTCTCCGCCGACCTCGAGAAGGCAACCGCGTGAGCGCTCTCTCCGTCACCGCTTCCGGGCCGGCCGCGGACGCCATCGCGCGCCACGTGCCCGGGCTCGTCGAGGCCGAGTTCGCGTCGAGGCTCTTCGCCAAGGACCCCACCCTGTGGGGCCAGCCCGCGGAGGAGGAGTCGGCCAACCGCCTGTCCTGGGTCGGGCTGGCCCGCACCTCCCGGCCGCTGCTCGGCGAGATCGCCGCGCTGCGTGACGAGCTCGCCGGCGCGGGACTCGACCACGTCGTCCTGTGCGGCATGGGCGGGTCCTCCCTCGCGCCGGAGGTCATCTGCGCCTCGGCCGGCAAGAGCCTCACCGTCCTCGACTCCTCCGACCCCGACTACGTGCGCGCGGCGCTCGCCGACCGGCTCGAGCGCACCGTCGTCGTCGTGTCGAGCAAGTCCGGCTCCACGGTCGAGACCGACTCGCAGCGGCGGGTCTACGAGGGCGCCTTCCGGGACGCCGGCATCGACCCCACCCAGCGCATCGTCGTCGTCACCGACCCGGGCAGCCCCCTCGACGCAGACGCGCGCGCGGCCGGCTATCGCGTCGTCAACGCGGACCCCCACGTGGGTGGCCGCTACTCCGCGCTCACCGCGTTCGGCCTCGTCCCGAGCGGCCTCGCGGGGGTCGACATCGAGGCCCTCCTCGACGACGCCGAGTCAGTGGCCGACCTGCTCGCGGCGGACGACGACGCAAACCCTGCGCTGCGCCTCGCGGCGGCGATGGCCGGCACCCAGCCCCCGCGGGACAAGCTCGTCCTGGTCGACAACGGTTCCGGCATCACGGGTTTCGCCGACTGGGCCGAGCAGCTCATCGCGGAGTCGACGGGCAAGGACGGCACCGGCATCCTGCCCGTGGTCGTCACCGACGACCTCGACCCGGAGGTGGCGTCGCCCACGGCCGACGTCACCGTGGCCCGTCTCGTCGGTGACGACGCCGACGGCCTGCCCGACCCCGGGGACGACCTCGAGGTCGACCCGACCCGGTCAGAAGTCCACGTCGGCGGCTCGCTCGGGGCCCAGCTGCTGATGTGGGAGGTGGCCACGGCCGCCGCCGGGCGCCTCCTCGGCATCAACCCCTTCGACCAGCCCGACGTCGAGAGCGCCAAGAAGGCGGCGCGCGCGCTTCTCGACCAGGGGACTGCCGACGTGGGCGCCGCGGCGGCGACCGACGGCGCCATCGAGATCCGGGCGATCGGCGGCGACGGCGACTGGCTCAGTGGAGCGCAGACCGTGCCCGCGGCGCTCGACGCGCTGGTGGCGCAGCTCGACCCGAACCAGGGCTACGTGGCGGTGATGTGCTACCTCGACCGGCTCGGCGACGCCGCCCTGGCGCATGCCCGGCGTGGCCTGGCGCTGCGCACCGAGCGGCCCACGACGTTCGGGTGGGGGCCGCGGTTCCTCCACTCCACCGGGCAGTTCCACAAGGGCGGCCCCGCGGTGGGGGTCTACCTCCAGGTCACGACGGCGCCGCGCGAGGACCTCGCCATCCCCGGACGCGAGTTCACCTTCGGCGATTTCATCGCGGCCCAGGCCGGCGGCGACGCGGCGGTCCTCGCCGACCACGGCCGTCCGGTGCTCCGGCTCCACCTGACCGACCACGACAGGGGCCTGGCACAGCTCGAGAAGGTGCTCGGGGTGGGTGGTGACGCCGACACCGTGGGTGCGCCACGGCATACCGAAGGAGCTTCATGAGCCCGAGCCGCGTCGCCCTGGGGGTCAACCCGCTGCGCGACCCGCGTGACCGCCGGCTCCCCCGCATCGCGGGGCCGTCCGGCATGGTGCTCTTCGGGGTCACCGGCGACCTGGCCCGCAAGAAGCTCATGCCGGCGATCTACGACCTCGCGAACCGGGGCCTGTTGCCGCCGGGGTTCGCGCTGGTCGGGTTCGCCCGGCGCGACTGGGCCGACCAGGACTTCGGGCAGGTCGTCTACGAGTCGGTGAAGGAGCACGCCCGGACCCCGTTCCGCGAGGACGTGTGGCGCAACCTGGCCGAGGGGTTCCGCTTCGTCCCGGGCACCTTCGACGACCCTGCAGCCTTCGACCTGCTCGCGTCCACAGTGCACGCCCTGGAGCAGGAGCGCGGCACCGGCGGCAACCTCGCCTTCTACCTCTCCATCCCGCCGGGGTTCTTCGCGCAGGTCTGCGAGCAGCTCCAGCGCTCGGGGCTGGCGGCGGCGCAGGGGACGGCCTGGCGACGCGTCGTCATCGAGAAGCCGTTCGGCCACGACCTCGCCAGTGCCCGTGAGCTCAACGAGATCGTCGGCCGCGTCTTCCCGGCGGACTCCGTCTTCCGGATCGACCACTACCTCGGCAAGGAGACGGTCCAGAACATGCTGGCGCTGCGGTTCGCCAACCAGATGTTCGAGCCGATCTGGAACGCCAACTACGTCGACCACGTGCAGATCACCATGGCCGAGGACATCGGCATCGCGGGCCGAGCCGGCTACTACGACGGCATCGGCGCCGCGCGCGACGTCATCCAGAACCACCTCCTCCAGCTCCTCGCCCTTACCGCAATGGAGGAGCCGGTCTCGTTCGGCCCCCGGGACCTGCGCGGCGAGAAGGAGAAGGTCCTCTCGGCTGTCAAGATCCCGAAGGACATGGCCCGCGACACCGCCCGCGGCCGCTACGGGCGGGGGTGGCAGGGCGGCGAGGAGGTCGTCGGCTACATGGAGGAGACGGGCGTCAAGCCCGGCTCCACCACCGAGACGTATGCCGCGGTGCGGCTCGAGATCGACACCCGCCGGTGGGCGGGTGTCCCCTTCTACCTGCGGACCGGCAAGCGGCTCGGCAAGCGGGTCACCGAGATCGCCGTCGTCTTCAAGAAGGCGCCGCACCTGCCGTTCGACGACACCGCCACCGAGGAGCTCGGGCAGAACGCCATCGTCATCCGGGTCCAGCCGGACGAGGGCATCACGATGCGCTTCGGCTCCAAGGTCCCGGGCAACCAGATGGAGGTGCGCGACGTGACGATGGACTTCGGCTACGGCAGCGCCTTCACCGAGTCGTCGCCCGAGGCCTACGAGCGGCTCATCCTCGACGTCCTGCTGGGCGACCCGCCGCTCTTTCCCCGACACGAGGAGGTCGAGCTGTCCTGGCGGATCCTCGACCCCATCGAGGACTGGTGGTCGAAGCACGGGACGCCGCAGGAGTACCCGGCCGGAGGGTGGGGCCCGAAGTCGAGCGACGACATGATGGCCCGCGAGGGACGCACCTGGAGGATGCCGTGATCATCGACCTGCCGAAGACGAGCAGCGCGGCCGTGAGCAAGAAGCTCGTGGCCCTGCGCAACGACGTCGGCGCGATGACCCTGGGCCGGGTGCTCACCCTCGTCATCGTCGTCGACGACAACCAGGCAGACGAGATCATCGAGGCGGCGAACGACGCGTCGCGCCAGCACCCGTCCCGGATCATCGTCGTCGTCGCCGGCAACCGCCGCGGCACGAACCGGATGGACGCCCAGATCCGGCTCGGCGGCGACGCCGGGGCGAGCGAGGTCGTCGTGCTGCGGCTGTTCGGGACCCTTGCCAACCATGGCCAGTCCGTGGTGATCCCGCTCCTGCTGCCGGACTCTCCCGTGGTCGCGTGGTGGCCGCACCAGCCGCCGCAGGACTTGCGCAAGGACCCCATCGCCCTCATGGCGCAGCGCAGGGTCACCGACTCCGCGGAGTCCCCCAACCCGAAGGCCACCCTGAAGCGCCTCGCCGACACCTACGAGCCCGGCGACACCGACCTCGCCTGGACGCGGATCACGCTGTGGCGCGGGCTGCTCGCGGCCGCGCTCGACGGGCCACCCTATGAGAGTGTCACGGGGGCGACGGTCGCCGGCGCCCCGGACTCGCCCTCGTCGGACCTCCTCGCCGGCTGGCTGGCGATCGCCCTCAAGGTGCCGGTCAAGCGGGTGCGGACCCGGGCCGGCTCCGGCGTGATGAGCGTGCGGCTCGAGCGGCCCGGCGGCCCGATCGACCTGGCGCGCCCGGACGGCGCCGTGGCGACGCTGTCGCAGACCGGCCAGCCGGACCGCAAGATCAGCCTCAAGCGACGCGGGCTCGCGGAGTGCCTGGCCGACGAGCTGCGCCGCCTGGACGCCGACGAGGTCTACGCGGAGGTCCTCACCAAGGGCCTGCGCACCCTCTCGGCGCCGCGCAAGACGGCCAGCGAGGCAGCGGCCGACGGCGAGACGCTGTCCGCGGCGCAGTCCCGCCGGATCGCCGCCCGGCTGGCCAGCGATCGGTCGTCGATGGACGCGGCCGCGATGGTCGTGGGCACCTCGCCTCCGGAGACCGGTGAGGTCGAGGCGGTCCAGCATGCGACGGCGCGCAAGCTCGCGAGCAAGCCGACGCCGCGCGAGAAGGAGCTCGGCACCTCGAAGAGGACCGCAGCGAAGAAGCGATGAGCCCCGAGCCGATCGTCGTCGTGCACCGCGACAAGGCCCTCCTCGCCGAGGCGTCAGGGGCGCGGCTGCTCCTGGCCATCACGGACGCGCAGGCAGCGCGCGGCCTGGCCCATGTCGTCCTCACCGGGGGGTCCATGGGGTCGGCCATCCTCGAGGCCGCCGGTGGCAGCCCGCTGCGCGACAGCGTGGACTGGAGCCGGGTCGAGGTCTGGTGGGGCGACGAGCGGTTCGTCCCGACGGGCGACCCCGAACGCAACGAGACCCAGGCCCGCGAGGCCCTGCTCGACGCGCTCCCCCTCGACCCTGCCCGGGTCCACCCGATGGCCGGACCCGACCGGGCCGGCTCACCCGAGGTGTCCGCGACGCAGTATGCCGTCCAGCTCGGTGATTCGGTCGGCATACCCGGCGAGGTCCCGCCGTTCGACGTGGTGATGCTCGGGGTCGGGCCCGACGCGCACGTCGCGTCGCTGTTCCCGGGGCATCCCGCGCTGTCGGCTCCGGGGAGCACCGTGGGCGTCCACGGGTCCCCCAAGCCGCCACCCGAGCGCGTGTCGCTGACCTTCGACGCGCTGAACACCGCACGGCAGGTGTGGTTCCTCGTCGCCGGCGCGGACAAGGCCGACGCGGTTCACCGGTCGCTCGCCGGCGCACCCCGCGAGGACGCGCCGGCCGGGTCCGTGCACGGCACGGCGACGACCCTCTGGCTGCTGGACGCCGACGCGGCTGCCCAGCTCGACCGCTCCTGACTCGACGGGGCGGGTTTCATCGCTGCCCTGGCTGGCACGAGACACTCCTGCAACGCGCTGCGCCTTGCCCCAATGGCTGGGGCAAGGCACAGCGCACCGGACGCCGTTGGTCTGTCAAGTCCTGGAGAAGGACGGAGTCGCGGCCTCACCAGGGGCCTTGTCGCGCGACGCGCCGCTAGCGGATGAGTCCGCGCTCGCGCAGCGCCGCCAGGGCCTCGTCGAGGATCGCCTTGCCGTCGGCGTCGCTGCGCCGCTCCTTGACGTAGGCGAGGTGGGTCTTGTAGGGCTCGACCTTGTGCGGCGCCGGCGGGTGGTCCTTGTCCTGGCCTGCCGGGAAGCCGCAGCGCGGGCAGTCCCACGTCTCGGGCAGCACGAGCCCTGACTCCTCGGCGAAGCTGGGTCGGGTCTCGTGGCCGTTGGAGCACCAGTACGAGATGAACACCCGGGGAGCCGAGTCGCCCCGCTCGGCCTCGCCCATCGGTCCGGCGCCGACCCGACTACCACGGATTGCGTTGCCGCTAGCCATTCACATCCTCTTTCAGGGCGATGTCGCCGGTCAGGCCGCGAACCGGGCGAGCAGCCCCAGGCCCACGACCGTGACGAACCAGATGATCCCCACGGCGACGGTGAACCTGTCGAGGTTGCGCTCGGCGATCGATGAGCCGCCCAGCGAGCTCGACATGCCGCCACCGAACATGTCGGAGAGGCCGCCGCCCTTGCCCTTGTGCATCAGGATCAACAGGATCAGGAACAGGTTGGAGAGGACCAGCACGATCTGGAGGCCCAGCTTCACCGCGTTCACGCTAGGGGATGTCCCATCTCGGTTCGACGTCAGGAGCTGCCCGGGGGGGCCGCACAGGTCAGGATAACCCGCCGCGCACCGATCACCCAACGGACTCGACGGCCCGCGGCCCCTCGGTTTCCGGAAGCTGCGGGCAGCCGCCTCGTGACCTCAGCCCGTCACGTGCTCCCGGAACCGGCAGATCGACGCGAACTCGGCCGGGTCGATGGACGCCCCGCCGACCAGGGCACCGTCGACGTCCTCCTGGGCCATGATCGAGGCAATGTTGTTGGCCTTGACCGAGCCGCCGTAGAGGATCCGGACCGCGTCCGCGAGGTCTCCGGAGTAGAGGTCGGCAAGGAGGTTGCGGATGGCCGAGCACACCTCCTGCGCGTCGGCGGGGGTCGCGACCTCCCCGGTCCCGATGGCCCAGATCGGCTCGTAAGCGATGACGATGGAGCGGGCCTGCTCCCTGCCCACGTCGGCCAGGGCCCGGGTGAGCTGCTCGAGGACGTGGGCGACGTGGGTGCCCGCCTTGCGGATCTCCAGTCCCTCGCCGCAGCACAGGATCGGCGTCAGGCCGTGCTCGAACGCCGCGCGCACCTTGTCCTGGACGATCTCGTCGCTCTCCTGGTGGTACTCGCGCCGCTCGCTGTGCCCCACGGTGACGTAGCTGCACCCGAGCTTCGCGAGGAACACCCCGGAGATCTCGCCGGTAAAGGCCCCTGAGGTATGCCGTGACAGGTCCTGTCCGCCGTAGCGCAGCCCCAGCTTGTCGCCCTCGACGAGGGTCTGCACCGACCGCAGTGCCGTGAACGGCGGGAGCACGACCACCTCGACGGCGGCATAGTCGTGCTTGGCGTCACGCAGCGTCCAGTCGAGCTTCTGGACGAGATGGGTGGCTTGGAGGTGGTCGAGGTTCATCTTCCAGTTGCCCGCGAGCAGCGGGATCCGGTTCGAGCCAGTGGACGTGGCCATCAGTGGTCTTCCTCGTCGAGGACGGTGAGTCCGGGGAGTTCCTTGCCCTCGAGGTACTCGAGGCTGGCGCCGCCACCTGTCGAGATGTGGCCGAACTGGTCGTCCCGGAAGCCGAGCTGGCGCACGGCGGCGGCGGAGTCGCCGCCGCCGACGACGGTCAGGGCGCCGTCGGCGGTCACCGCCACGAGGGCCTCGGCGAGGGCCTTGGTCCCGGCGGCGAACGGCTCCATCTCGAACGCGCCCATCGGCCCGTTCCAGAACACGGTGCGGCAGTCGGCGAGCTTCTCGGCGAAGAGCCGGGACGACTCGGGGCCGATGTCGAGCCCCATCCGGTCGGCCGGGATCGCGTCAGCGGCCACGACCTCGTGGTCGGCGTCGGCCGAGAACGAGGTCGCCGCGACGATGTCGACGGGCAGGACGATCTCGACGCCACGGGCTGCCGCGTCGTCCAGGTAGCCGCGCACCGTGCCGACCTGGTCGGCCTCGAGAAGGCTCGAGCCCACCTCGTGGCCCTGGGCCTTGAGGAAGGTGAAGACCATGCCGCCCCCGACGAGGAGCCGGTCGGCGGTCTGGAGGAGGTTGCCGATGACCCCGAGCTTGTCGGAGACCTTGGCACCTCCGAGCACCACGGCATACGGGCGCTCCGGCTTCTCGGTGAGCCGACGCAGCACGTCGACCTCGGTGGCGACGAGCCCGCCGGTCGCGTGCGGCAGGAGCCGGGCGACGTCGTAGACCGACGCCTGCTTGCGGTGCACGACCCCGAACCCGTCGGAGACGAAGACGTCGGCCAGTGCGGCGAGCTGGCCGGCGAACTCGGCCCGGCCCTCGTCGGTCTTGGCCGTCTCCCCCGGGTTGAAACGGAGGTTCTCCAGCAGCACGACGTCACCGTCGGCGGCAGCGGAGACGGCGGCCTGCGCCGACTCCCCCACCGTGTCCTCCGCGAAGGTGACCGGGTGGCCGAGCAGCTCGCCGAGGCGACCCGCGACCGGGGCGAGCGAGTACCTCGCCTCGGGAGCGCCCTTGGGCCGGCCGAGGTGGGCGCACACGATGACGCGTGCCCCCACCGCGGAGAGCGCCGAGATGGTCGGGACCGACGCGCGGATCCGGCCGTCGTCGGTGATTGTCTCCCCGTCGAGGGGCACGTTGAGGTCGGAGCGGACGAGCACGCGCTTGCCGCGCACCGCACCGGAGTCCACCAGGTCGGAGAGGGTCTTCACGGGATCCTCTTCGGTCAGAGGCTCTTGCCGACGAGGAGCACGAGGTCGACGAGCCGGTTGGAGTAGCCCCACTCGTTGTCGTACCAGCCGACGACCTTGACCTGGTTGCCGATGACCTTGGTGAGGCCGGCGTCGAAGATGCACGAGCTGGGGTCGGTGACGATGTCACTCGACACGATGGGGTCCTCGGTGTACTTGAGGTAGCCCTTGAGCGCGCCCTCCGCTGCCTTCTTGACCGCGGCGTTGACCTCGGCGACCGTCGTCTCGCGGCCGGCCTCGAAGGTGAGGTCGGTGGCGGAGCCGGTCGGAACGGGAACGCGGAAGGCGAAGCCGTCAAGCTTGCCCTTGAGCTCGGGCAGCACGAGGCCGATCGCCTTGGCCGCGCCGGTGGACGTCGGGACCATGTTGATCGCGGCGGCGCGGGCGCGTCGCAGGTCCTTGTGCGGGCCGTCCTGGAGGTTCTGGTCGCCCGTGTAGGCGTGGATCGTCGTCATGAGGCCCTTGACGATGCCGAACTCGTCGTTGAGCGCCTTGGCCATCGGGCCGAGGCAGTTCGTCGTGCACGAGGCGTTGGAGATCACCGTGTGCTTCGCGGGGTCGTAGTCCTCGTGGTTGACGCCCATGACGATGGTGACGTCCTCGTTCTTGGCCGGTGCCGAGATGATGACCTTCTTGGCGCCCCTGTCCACGTGGGCCTTCGCCTTGGTCGCGTCGGTGAAGAACCCCGTCGACTCGATGACGATGTCCGCGCCGACCTCGGACCAGGGGAGATTGGCGGGGTCGCGCTCCTCGAAGACCCGGAACGCCTTGCCGTCGACGGCGATCGAGTCCGCCGTGGAGGTGACCTCCCCCTCGTTGCGACCGAGGATCGAGTCGTACTTGAGCAGGTGGGCGAGCGTCGCGTTGTCGGTCAGGTCGTTGACGGCGACGATCTCGATGTCGGCTCCCGACGCCTGGACGGCGCGGAAGAAGTTGCGGCCGATGCGGCCAAATCCATTGATCCCTACGCGGACAGTCACGTGTCTCAAGCCTTCCGAAAGGTGGGTCGTGTTTGCGGCACGGTCGACGCTACCGGCCGGCCCCGTGCCGCTCTATGACCTTAGTCCCGAACCGCTCTCCGGGGCGCGGCCGCGGTTCGTCCTACGGATCGGTAACCGCCGGTCACTCCAGCATGTCGGCGGTGAGGTAGGCGTCGGTGCCCGGGACGCCGGTGTCCTGGGCCCGCTTGTCCGCCATGGCGAGCAGCCGACGGATCCGCCCGGCGACCGCATCCTTGGTCATCGGTGGGCTCGCCAGCTGGCCCAGCTCCTCGAGCGACGCCTGCTTGTTCTCGAGCCGCAGCCGGCCCGCCTCGCCAAGGTGCTCGGGCATGTCGTCACCGAGGATCTGCATGGCCCGCTCGACCCGGGACCCCGCCGCCACTGCGGCCCGGGCCGACCGACGCAGGTTGGCGTCGTCGAAGTTCGCGAGCCGGTTCGCGGTGGCCCGCACCTCGCGGCGCATCCTGCGCTCCTCCCAGGCGAGTACGGCGTCGTGGGCCCCGAGTCGCGTGAGCATCGCGGCGATGGCGTCCCCGTCGCGGATCACGACCCGGTCCACCCCGCGCACCTCACGGGCCTTGGCCTGGATGCCGAGCCGGCGTGCGGCACCCACGAGGGCCAGGGCCGCCTCGGGGCCCGGGCAGGTGATCTCCAGCGCGCAGGAGCGACCGGGCTCGGTCAGCGAGCCGTGGGCGAGGAAGGCCCCGCGCCAGGCGGCTTCGGCGTCACAGGCGGCGGCGCTGACAACCTTCGGGGGCAGACCCCGCACAGGGCGGCCACGCGAGTCGATGAGCCCCGTCTGACGGGCCAGGGTGGCGCCCTCCTCGACCACGCGCACGACGTAGCGGCTGCTCTTGCGCAGCCCGCCGGCCGACATGACGAGCACCTCCGAGCGGTGGCCATAGACCTCGGCGATGAAGCGGCGCAGCCGGCGGGCGGCGTTCGCGGTGTCGAGCTCCGCCTCCACGACGATCTGGCCGCCGACGATGTGCAGGCCTCCGGCGAAACGCAGGGTCGAGGACACCTCAGCCTTGCGGCAGCACGGCTTCGTCACCTCGAGACGGCTCAGCTCGTCCTTGACCTTCGCCGTCATTGCCATGCGAGCCATCCTGTCATCGAGTCGATGTGTGGGTCGCGGTGAAGGGGAAGGCGGCACCGGGCCGCTCGGTCTCCGAAGACGGGCACACGGCGGAAAGAGGCACCCTAACCGATGAGGTCGCGGTAGGCGGCGGCCAGACGGAGGGAGTCATGCTGCCCGGGGGCGCTGGTCATGGCCACCTGGGCGACGACGAGCCGCGCGCCGATGCGCGCGGCCGCCCGCTCGAGCGCGGCCCGGTCGTCGACGCAGCTGGGGTCGGCGAGGACGGTGTCGATGCGCAGGTCGGGGGCGTGCTCGGCGAGGCTGCCGAGGTGGTCCTGGGCTCGGAACCCCTTGGTCTCGCCGGTGTGGATCTCGAGGTTGAGGTTGAGCAGGGTGCGGGCCTGGGTGGCCATCAGTGCCTCGCGGAGGCTGGGAACGAGCAGGTGGGGCAGCACCGACGTGAACCACGAACCGGGGCCGAGCATCACCCAGTCGGCGTCCTTGACCGCCGTGAGCGTCTCCGGGGGACAACCGGGGTCGGCCGGGATGATGCGGACCCCATGGACGTGCCCGCTCGTCGAGGCCACGAGGTGCTGGCCGCGCACGGTCTGCATGAGGTCGGGCACCAGCGGGTCGTGGCCGAGGATGTCGGCCTCGATCTCCAGCGGCACGCTGGCCATGGGCAGGACCCGCCCGCGGGAGCCGAGCAGCCGTCCGACGAGGTCGAGCCCCTCGACGGGGTCGTCGAGCAGCTCCCAGAGCGAGACGATGAGGAGGTTCCCCAGCGAGTGTCCGGACAGCGGCCCGCTGCCGGTGAAGCGGTGCTGGAGCACGTCACGCCAGGTCAGGCCCCACTCGCCGTCGTCGCACAGGGCGGCGAGCGCCATCCGCAGGTCGCCGGGAGGCAGCACGTCGAACTCCCTGCGCAGCCGACCCGACGAGCCACCGTCGTCGGCGACGGTGACGACCGCGGTGACCCGGTCCGTGACGAGCTTGAGCGCCGACAACGACGCGGACAGCCCGTGGCCACCCCCGAGCGCGACCACCCGGGCGTTCCTCACCACGGCGACCTCACTGGTGACCTCACTCGAAACCGTCGGGACCGCACTCGGAGCCTCACTCGCGGCCCAGGTCGCGATGGACGATGAACGTGTCCACCCGCTCGCTCTCGAGCCGCTCGGCGAGCTGCTCGGCGACGGCCACCGACCGGTGCTTGCCGCCGGTGCAGCCGACCGCCAGCGTGACGTAGCGCCGGCCCTCGCGGATGTAGCCCCCGATGACCGGCGCCATCAGCGAGACGACGCCGTCGACGAACTCCGACGCGCCCGGCTGGGAGAGGACGAACGCAGAGACCCGGGGGTCGCGGCCGGTGAGGGGTCGCAGCTCGGGCACCCAGTAGGGGTTCGGCAGGAAGCGCATGTCGTGGACGAAGTCGGCGTCGAGCGGCACCCCGTACTTGAAGCCGAAGGACATCACCGCGAGCCGGATCTGGGCGGCACCCTCGCGCTGGAAGAGCGAGGTGACCTTGGCCGAGAGCTGGTGCACGTTGAGGCCCGACGTGTCGAGGATGACGTCGGCCTCGGAGCGCAGCTCGCCGAGCAGCAGGCGCTCACGCTGGATGCCGTCGAGCATCCGCCCCGTCCCCTGCAGCGGGTGCGGCCGACGCACGCTCTCGAAGCGCCGCACGAGCGCCTCGTCGGTGGCGTCGAGGAAGACGACCACGGGCCGCCGGCCGACGCGGCCGAGCTCGGTGACGATGCCGCCGAAGTCGGCGAAGATCCCGTGGCTGCGCACGTCCACGACCGCCGCGACGCGCGGGAGCGCCGCCTCCGGGACCCGCTCGAGGTAGTCGATGTGCAGCTTGAGCAGCTGCGGCAGCATCTGGGGCGGCAGGTTGTCCACGACGTACCAGCCGAGGTCCTCCAGGACGTTGGCGGCCGTCGACCGGCCGGCGCCGCTCATGCCGGTGAGCAGGAGCATGGGCTCGCCCGCGGGCGGCCCCTCAGGGGGCCAGTCGCCCGTCGTCACGCCGCATCCCGCTCGGTCGTCATTCGAGCACCTCGCCCGTGGTCACGTTCACGGCCGGGATGACCGCGACCGAGTCCCGGCCCAGGCGCGAGGCGACGGTCGCCGCCAGCGCCGGGCCGATGCCGGCCACCTCCGCGATCTCCTCCGGGGTGGCCGCCCGGAGCCGTTTCACGGACCCGAAGTGCCGCAGCAGCGCCGTGCGTCGCACCTCGCCGAGGCCCGGTATGCCGTCGAGCGCCGACGCCGTCATCGCCTTGGAACGCCGCTGCCGGTGGAAGGTGATGGCGAAGCGGTGGGCCTCGTCGCGGACCCGCTGGAGGAGGTAGAGGCCCTCGCTGGTGCGCGGCAGGATGACCGGGAAGTCCTGTCCCGCCACCCACACCTCCTCGAGGCGCTTGGCCAGGCCGACGAGGGCGACGTCGCCGATGCCGACCTCGAGGAGCGCCGCACGGGCGGCGTTGACCTGGGGCAGGCCGCCGTCGACGACGACGAGGTTGGGCGGGTAGGCGAACCGGCGCGGGCGCCCGGTCACCTCGTCGATGGGGCCGCCCACCCGAGGGCCGTCCTCGACCAGGTGCAGCCCAGGCCCGGCGATCTCGACATCGCTGGCACCCGCCCGCTCGCCGAGGTAGCGCTGGAAGCGTCGGGTGAGCACCTCGTGCATCGCGGCCGTGTCGTCGACGCTGCCGGGCCGGCCGTCGGCACCCTCGGTCAGCGCGCCGCGCACGATGAACCGGCGGTACTCCGACTTGCGGGGCAACCCGTCCTCGAAGACGACCATCGACGCGACGACGTTGGTGCCCTGCACGTGGCTGACGTCGTAGCACTCGATCCGCAAGGGGGCGTCCTCGAGCTCGAGCGCGTCCTGGAGCTCCTGGAGGGCCACGCTGCGCGCCGTGAGGTCCCCGGCCCGGGTCACCTTGTGCCGGGCGAGGGACTGCTCGGCGTTGCGCCGCACGGTGTCCATGAGGGCACGCTTGTCGCCGCGCTGCGGCACGCGCAGGTCGACCTGAGACCCGCGCAGGACCGAGAGCCAGACCTGCGCGCCCTCGGGCTCGGTCGGTAGGACCGGCACGAGGACCTCGCGCGGCACGGCATCCGGCGTCTGGTCGCCGTAGACCTGCTGGAGGAGGTGACCGACGAGGTCGGGCACGTCCTCGCTCTCCTTCTCGACGACCCAGCCCCGCTGCCCGCGGATCCGGCCGCCGCGGACGTGGAACACCTGCACCGCCGCCTCGAGCTCGTCGTCGGCGAGAGCGAACACGTCGGCGTCGGTGGCGTCGCCGAGGACCACGGCCGACTTCTCGAGCGCCTTCTCGAGCGCCCCGAGGTCGTCGCGCAGCCGGGCGGCCAGCTCGAACTCGAGCGCCGACGAGGCGTCCTTCATCCGTCGCTCGGTGCGCCGGACGAACTTCGTCGTGTTGCCGCCCATGAAGTCGCAGAAGTCCTCGGCGATGGCGCGGTGCTCGTCGGGGCTGACCCGGCCGACGCAGGGGGCCGAGCACTTGTCGATGTAGCCGAGGAGGCAGGGCCGCCCGCTCTGGGTCGCCCGCTTGAAGACGCCGGCGCTGCACGTGCGCATGGGGAAGACGCGCAGCAGCAGGTCGAGCGTCTCGCGGATCGCCCAGGCGTGGGAGAACGGCCCGAAGTAGCGGGTGCCCTTGCGCTTGGCCCCACGCATGACCTGGGCCCGCGGGAACTCGTCACCGAGGGTCACCGCGAGGAACGGGTAGGACTTGTCGTCGCGGTACTTGACGTTGAACCGGGGGTCGAACTCCTTGATCCAGGAGTACTCCAGCTGGAGGGCCTCGACCTCGGTCGCGACGACGGTCCACTCGACGCTGGCGCCGGTGCGCACCATCGTCGCGGTCCGCGGGTGCAGCGCCGCGACGTCCTGGAAGTACGACGACAGGCGGGGGCGCAGCGACTTGGCCTTGCCGACGTAGATGACCCGGCCGTCCTTGTCCCGGAATCGGTACACGCCCGGGTCGACGGGGATCTCGCCCGGCCGGGGGCGGTAGGTCGACGGGTCAGCCACGGACTCCACTCTAGGTCTGCCGACCGACACGACGGAGGTATGCCGCACTGCCGGCGGGCAGTGCGGCATACCTGCCGTGGGTGGTGGCTGTCAGGCCACCGTGATGGTGTCGCCGCTCAGCGTCGCGGTCTTGCTGGCGAGCGGCGCCTTCGCCGGGCTTGCCGCCGTCGGCGCGCCCGTGGCGATGTCGAACTGGCTGCCGTGGCAAGGGCAGCCGATGTGACCGTCGGCGACCTTGGCGACAGTGCAGCCCTTGTGCGTGCAGACCGCCGTGAAGGCCTTGTACTGGCCGGCCGTCGGCTGGGTGACGACGACCTTCTGCTCCTTGAGGATGACGCCCCCGCCGACGGGCACGTCGGCGGACTTGACGGTCACCCCGGCCGCGGCGGCTGTCGTCGCCTGCGCGGCGGGCGTGCTGGTCGCCGGGGTGGAGGAGCTGCAGGCGGCCAGGGCGCTCACCCCCACCACCCCTGCTCCGAGGGCTCCTGCGCCGCGCAGGACGGTACGGCGGTCCACGGGATCGTTCGGCATGCAGACTCCTAGGGTTTGGGGTGAGGGTCCGGCGATCGGCGTCAGTGGTGTCGAACCTGCCAGACCTCACTGGTAGACGCCTGTCGAGAGGATACGGCCGGGTCTGGCCGTGACGGACCGTGTTTGCGTCCCATGAGAGACCGAAACTGTCTTGTTACACATCACAAGACAGACACGGAGACGTGGGGTCCGCACGCAAGGGGTCGCTGCGGGGTTAGCCTGCGACTCGCTCGCGGTTGTCGCGAGGGCCTGGTGTTCATCCCAGCCGAAACACCACAGGAGGAACTGTGCAGCAGCGTTCAATTGTCCGGATCGGGGTACCGCTTGCCGTCGCGGCACTCGCCCTCTCTGCGTGCGGCTCGCGCGGCGACACGCCGGCCAGCGGCGGGGCCAACACGGGCGGCGCGGCGAGCAAGACCGTCAAGATCGGCGTCATCGCGCCGCTGTCGGGCGACCTCTCCGCCCTGGGCAAGGGGATCCAGCACTCCGTGGAGCTGGCGGTGAAGCAGGCCAACGACACCAAGGCGATCCCCGGCTGGAAGATCGAGGTCTCGGCCGTCGACGACGAGGGCAAGGCCGAGGTCGGCAAGAACGCAGCGACCAAGCTCGCCGCCGACGACAAGATCATCGGGGTGGTCGGCAACCTCAACTCGAGCGTCAGCCAGCAGACCCAGCCGGTCTTCGCCGCCGCGAAGATCACCCAGATCTCGCCCGCCAACACCAACCCGAGCCTGACCATCGGAGCGGACCCCAAGAGCCCCAAGCGGGCCTACCCGACCTACTTCCGTACCTGCACCACGGACGCCGTCCAGGGCCCGTTCGCGGCCCAGTACCTCGCCTCCAAGGGCATCACCAAGGTCGCGACGATCCACGACAAGAAGACCTACGGCCAGGGACTCGTCGACGCCTTCACGACCGAGTTCAAGAAGTCGGGCGGCACCATCGTGGCCGCCGAGACGATCAACCCCGACGAGTCGAACTACCAGGCCGTCGTCTCCAAGGTCGCGCCGTCCGCACCGCAGGCCGTCTACTACGGCGGGGAGTTCCCTCAGGCCGGGCCGCTCTCGCTGCAGATGAAGTCCGCCGGCCTGAACGTCCCGCTCATGGGCGGCGACGGCATCTACGACCCCAAGTTCATCACCCTGGGCGGCGCGAACAGCACCAACGACCTCGCGACCTCCGTCGGCGCGCCGACGGAGAGCAGCGAGGCCGGCAAGAAGTTCCTCGCGGACTACCAGGCGGCCGGCTACTCCGACCCCGCCGCCGCCTACGGGGGGTACTCCTACGACGCCGCCAAGGCCCTCCTCGACGCGATGAAGAAGTCGCTGAGCAGCGCCGCCGACCCCAAGTCGGCCCGCGACGCGACGATGACTGCCGTCGGCTCGGTGTCCTTCGAGGGGGTCACCGGCAAGGTGGCCTTCGACCAGTACGGTGACACCACGAGCAAGATCCTCACGGTCTACAAGGTCACCGGAGGCAAGTGGACCGCCGACAAGACCGACACCTTCAAGTAGGCCGTCTGACCACGTCTTGAGCGCAGGGGCGGGCCGGGGGCCCGCCCCTGCGCGACGTCACCGCTCGGAGCCGGCACCTCGATACCTTAGGAGAGCGCAGTGGTGGTCAGATGTTGAACGACTTCATGCAGCAGCTGGTCAACGGGCTGAGCCTCGGCTCTCTCTACGCCCTCATCGCTGTCGGCTACACGGTGGTCTACGGCATCGTCCAGCTCATCAACTTCGCCCACGGCGAGGTCTTCATGATCGGCGCGTTCGGGTCCCTGGCGACATGGACCCTGCTCTTCCAGAACACGACGTCGATCTGGGTACTCCCGGTGATGATCGTCGGCGCGGTCGCCGCCTCCGTCCTCATCGCCGTCATCATGGAGCGCTTCGCGTACCGCCCGCTGCGGCACGCGCCACGGCTGGCGCCGCTCATCACCGCCATCGGCGTGTCGGTCTTCCTCCAGGAGTTCGTCAGGCTCTTCTACCCCGGGGCCAAGAGCAAGCTGCCCTTCCCGCAGATCGACGGCGTGACGGGCAACGCGTTCAAGATCGGGGGGCTGACGGTCCAGCGGGCCGCCATCTTCACCGTGCTGGCCCTGGCCATCTCGGCCGCGGTCCTGTGGTACTTCGTGAACCGGACCAAGCTGGGGCGCGGTATGCAGGCCGTGTCGCAGGACCCTGACACGGCGCGGCTCATGGGCATCAACGTCGACCGCATCATCGTCGTGGCGTTCGTCCTCGGTGCCGTTCTGGCCGGGATCGCGGGCGTCGCCCAGGGCCTCCAGAACAGCAACATCGACTTCCGGATCGGCTTCCTCGCCGGCCTCAAGGCGTTCACCGCGGCGGTCCTCGGTGGCATCGGCAACATCCAGGGCGCTGTCGTCGGCGGCCTGGTCCTCGGCGTCGTCGAATCCATGGCCACGCAGTTCATCCCGGGCCAGTTCGGCGGGTCGGCCTGGAAGGACGTGTGGGCGTTCGTGCTCCTCATCCTCGTCCTCGTCTTCAGGCCGCAGGGCCTGCTCGGCGCGCGGGTGGTGGACCGGGCATGACAACGACCCCGACGTCCCTGCCGACGCCTCCCCCGTCCGACGCCCCCGGCCCGTCGCGGCTCCGGCAGCTGTCGAGCCACTTCGCACCGGTCGCCTGGCCGCTCGCCCTCGCCGGCATCGTGCTCCTCGCCGGGGCCTGCTTCCTCTCGTGGAGCTATACCCCGGGCGTGCTCGGGGACCTCTCGATCAGCGGCTACCCGGGGGTCCTCCAGGACCTCATGATCATCACTGCGGTCGTCGCGCTGGTCCTGCTGCTCATGCACCGGGGACCGCTGCAGCGGATCGGAGGCTGGCTCGGCACCGCCAGCGCCCTGCGGGTGATCGGGATCGGCGCACTCGCGTACATGACGCTGACCCTGGCACTCATCGCCACCCAGAGCGGCGGTCTCGTCAACGTCGACCCCGGCGGCTGGGTCTCCTGGCTCGGCAGCGTCATGCTCGCCGTCGGCGGCTCCCTGCTCGTCCCCCGCGCCACCCACGACCCGCTGCGAGCGAGCCTGCCCGGCTGGGTCGAGATCCTCGCCATCGTCATCATCCTGGCGATCGCCCTCTTCGGGGCGGCCTTCGCGCTCGGCCAGGACGACGGCAGCGTCTTCGTGCTCTTCTTCGTCTTCCTGGGTGGCGTCGTCTGGTCCCTGGCGAAGGCGGGGGTCTTCACCTGGGTCGGCATGATCGGCCAGAAGCACCGCCACGTGCTGACCCTCGGGGCGTTCGCCGTCGCGTTCCTCTTCCCGTTCACCCAGAACGGGTCCGACGCGAACATGTCCATCGCGACGCAGGTCCTGATCTTCGCGGCGACGGCCCTCGGGCTCAACATCGTCGTCGGTCTCGCCGGCCTGCTCGACCTCGGCTACATCGCCTTCCTCGGCGCCGGAGCCTACGTCGGCGCGACGATGTCTTCGTCGGCGTTCGCGACGATCGGCTGGAAGCCGCCGTTCTTCGTCGTCGTCGTCCTCGGCGCGCTCGTGTCGGCCACCCTGGGCCTCATCATCGGGACGCCGACCCTGCGCGTCTCGGGCGACTACCTCGCCATCGTCACGCTCGCGTTCGGTGAGATCTTCCGGCTCACGATGGGCAACCTCGACGGCAGCAACGGGCCGAACCTCACCCACGGACCCAACGGCATACCGGCGATCCCCGAGCTCGAGATCGGGTCGTTCAACTTCGGCGACACCCACGAGGTCCTGGGGATCACCCTGGGACGCTTCGCGAACTACTACTTCCTCCTCCTCGTCGTCGCCGCCTTCATCATCACCGTGTTCACCCGGCTCAACCAGAGCCGGATCGGGCGCGGCTGGGTCGCGATCCGCGAGGACGAGAAGGCGGCGGAGGCGATGGGCGTCAACGTCTTCGGCCTCAAGCTGCTGGCCTTCGCCGGCGGCGCCTTCCTCGCCGGCATGGCGGGCACCATCAAGGCCCACCAGGACGTGTCGGTCACCCCTGACCAGTACGTCTTCCTCGAGTCGGCCTTCCTCCTCGCCGCGATCGTCCTCGGTGGTATGGGAACCGTCGCCGGAGTCCTCGTCGGCGCGACGATCCTCAAGCTGCTGCCCGAGAAGCTGCGGTTCGTCTCCGACTACCGGCTGCTCATCTTCGGCCTGCTGCTCGTCCTCATGATGCGCTTCCGTCCCGAGGGTCTAGTGGCGAGCCATCGCCGCAAGCTCGAGTTCCACGAGGACGACGAGGGCCTGGCCGACCGGATGGAAGAGGTCCACCTCGAGGAAGGTCGCACCGCATGACCGTCACCGACGCCCCGCCGCGCACCAGCCCCCCGCCCGGCGCGCCCGTCCTCGAGGCCCAAGGCGTCATCATGCGCTTCGGTGGGCTCACCGCCGTCAACGACGTCGACCTCACCGTGCGCGAGGGTGAGATCGTCGGGCTCATCGGGCCCAACGGCGCCGGCAAGACGACCTTCTTCAACTGCCTCACCGGCCTCTACAAGCCCACCGAGGGACGGGTGACGTTCCAGGGTGCGCTGCTCCCCCCGAAGCCCCGGGCCGTGGTCATCGCCGGGATGGCCCGCACCTTCCAGAACATCCGGCTCTTCGGCAACATGACCGCACTCGAGAACGTCATGGTCGGGCGCTACTGCCGCACCAGCGCCATGGCCCTGACGTCGGTCCTGCGCGGGCCGAAGTTCCGGCGCGAGGAGGCCGAGACCCGAGACCGGGCGCAGGAGCTGCTCGACTTCGTGGGGCTCGGCAGGTCGGCCGAGCACCTGGCCCGCAACATGCCCTACGGCGACCAGCGGCGCCTCGAGATCGCCCGGGCGCTCGCCACCGACCCGCGGCTGCTCCTGCTCGACGAGCCCACCGCCGGCATGAACCCGCTCGAGACCCGCCAGACGATGGAGCTGATCTTCAAGATCCGCGACAACGGCATCGCCGTCGTCGTCATCGAGCACGACATGCGGTTCATCTTCAGCCTCTGCGACCGGGTGCTGTGCCTCGTGCGCGGCGAGACGCTCATCGAGGGCACTCCGGCTCAGGTGCAGTCCGACCCCCGGGTCATCGAGGCCTACATCGGGACCGGCGACGATGAGGACGACGACGACGCCGACGTCGCGAAGGAGGAGGGCTTGTGACCGCGATGCTCGAGGTCACCGACCTGCGGGTCGCCTACGGCAAGATCGAGGCGGTCAAGAGGATCAGCTTCAGCGTCGACGAGGGCCAGGTCGTCACCCTCATCGGCACCAATGGGGCTGGCAAGACCACCACCCTGCGGACGATCTCGGGGCTGCTGAGGCCGACGCACGGCTCGATCCGCTTCCAGGGCAAGGCGATCCACGGCGTGGCGGCTCACGAGATCGTGACCATGGGGGTCGCCCACTCCCCCGAAGGCCGCCGGATCTTCCCCCGGCTCACCGTCGAGGAGAACCTCCTCCTCGGGTCGTTCTCCCGCAAGGACACGTCCAACATCAAGGGCGACCTCCATGCGGCGTACGAGCTGTTCCCGATACTCGGCGAGCGGTCCAAGCAGCCGGCCGGCACGTTCTCGGGCGGCGAGCAGCAGATGCTCGCCATGGGGCGGGCCATGATGAGCCGGCCCAAGCTGCTCATGCTCGACGAGCCGTCGATGGGCCTGTCCCCGCTGATGATGAAGCGGATCATGTCCACCGTCAAGACGCTCCAGCAGCAGGGAACGACGATCCTCCTCGTCGAGCAGAACGCCCAGGCGGCCCTGCGGCTCGCCGACAAGGGTTACGTCCTCGAGGTCGGCAAGATCGTCCTCGCGGGCACTGGCCGCGAGCTGCTCGAGAGCGACGACGTCCGCAAGGCCTACCTCGGCGAGGACTGAGCGCGAGGACCGCAGCGGCGCGCCAGACCGCGCCAGACCGCGCCAGACCGCGCGCGGCCGGTGCGGATCCGGTAAGCCCGAAAGCCTCGCAGTCGAGGCGCCCTGCGGCACTCAGGGCGTCAGGCGGAACGCTGTGTCGAGCTCTTGCGGGCACTCACTCGGGCCGTCGCGGTCGACGCCGAGGTCGCGGCCGCGGTCTTCGAGGCCACCTTCCGCGCAGCCGTCTTCGACCCAGCCTTCGGCGCGGCAGCCTTCG
>JBBRZC010000017.1:0-31395 GCA_038237075.1 Actinomycetales bacterium | reverse complement strand
TTCGTCTTCGCGACGACCGAGCCCGAGAAGGTGATCGGCACGATCCGCTCGCGCACCCACCACTATCCCTTCCGGCTCGTCCCCCCGGCGCGGCTCACCGCTTACATGGCGCAGCTCTGTGACAAGGAGGGCGTCACGGTGGCCCCCGGGGTGCTCGGGTTCGTCACCCGCGCCGGTGGCGGCTCGGTGCGCGACTCGCTCTCGGTGCTCGACCAGCTCATCGCGGGCTCGGGTGAGGAGGGCCTGACCTACGAGGGCGCCGCCGCGCTCCTCGGCTTCACCGACGGCGAGCTGCTCGATGCGACGATCGACGCCCTGGCGGCCGCCGACGGCGCCGCCGTCTTCACCCAGATCGACCGCGTCATCGAGTCGGGGCACGACCCGCGGCGGTTCGTCGAGGACCTCCTCGAGCGGCTGCGCGACCTCATCATCGTCGCCGCCGTCCCCGAGGGGGCGGCCTCCGTGCTTCGGGGGGTGCCCGAGGACCAGCTCGACCGGATGCGCGGCCAGCAGTCCCGCTTCGGCCGCGGGGCTCTGTCGCGCGCCGCCGACATCGTCAACACCGGCCTCACCGAGATGACCGGCGCCACGGCCCCACGGCTGCAGCTCGAGCTGATCTGCGCCCGCATCCTCCTGCCGGCTGCGTCCGGTGAGAGCGGGTATGCCGCCCGCCTCGACCGCCTCGAGCGTCGCCTCGAGCTCGGGGGCACCCCCACGGCGGCGCGCGGCGCGGTGGGTCCGGGTCAGCCGTCGACCGCTCAGGCGCCGCAGCCGGAGCCTGCTCCCGTGGCTGAGGCCGATGCGCGGTCGCGCGGTGGCGCGGCGCCGCCCGCCGGGTCGTCAGGCACGGTGGTCGAACCGCCGACGTCGGCGGCCGGGCCGCGAGAGACCTCGGCGTCCACGCCGTCCGGCGAGGTGAACGAGGCTGCCGCGGCCGGGTCGGGTCCGGGCACCGACTCCCGGTCAGCCAACGGGCGCGACTCGGGACCGGCCGCCGTGCCTGACAGTCGTGCGGCCACCGGGCGCGACTCGGCGCCGGGTGCCGACGGCGCCGACAACGGAGGAACTGACACCGGGCGCCTCGACACCGCGGCGATCCGCCGGGTCTGGCCCGACGTCCTCGCCCGGATCTTCGCCATGCGCCGGGCCACCTGGACCTTCGTCTCCCAGCACGCACAGGTGCTCGACTACGACGGCGACACCCTCGTCCTCGGCATCGCGACGGCCGGCCTGGCCAAGACGTTCCGTCAGGGCAACCACGCCGAGCTGGTCCGGCAGGCGCTCATCGACGAGATCGGTCTGGACGCCCGGGTCGACGGCGTGCCGCCCCCCGATGCGCCGGGCCCGGCCGGGGCGCCGTCCGACCCGGGTGGAGGGCCTCGAGACGTTATATCCACCGAGAGGGATCCCGCCGACGAGCCACCCGACGACGACGGCTGGCCCGACGACGCTGGGCCAGAGGCTCGCCCCGTGGACGCCGAGGCGGCGCCGTTCCGCCCAGCGCCGCCCGAGGGGTCGATCCTGCCGCCACAGCCGTCAGGTCCGCCCCCTCAGCAACGCAGGGACGCCACCCCGGGGGGCGTCACCTCCCCCGACCGGACGGTCGCTCGGGAGCGCCGGCCCGAGCCCCGGGTGCCCGTCGACACCGCCGCGCAGGCCAGGTCGGTCCGCGACGAGATCGCCCGCGCGAGGCGGAACGCCGCCGAGTCGGTCGACGGTCGCGGCGGCTCAGGGCGGGCGTCGACCCGTGCCGCCGCCGGGGCGTCGGTCCTCCCCGGGGACGACGGGGCGAGCGCCGATGACGAGGACCTCGCCGAGTCGGGGTCCGTCGGGCGGGAGGTCATCGAGAAGATCCTCGGCGGCCGGGTCCTCGGCGAGTTCGAGGAGTAGCCGCCGACGCGTCGGGGCACCGTGTCCCGGCTTCGCCTGCCGGCATCCGCGCGTCGCCATGTCGCATCGCCATGGGCGGCGGGCGTGAGCGCCGAGTCCATGGGATCCGACGGACACAGCGCGCATGGGTGGAGCGGTGTGTTAGCTGTGGCGCGAGCGACAGTCGGGGTTCGGGCTGGCTGTCGTGGCTCACACCGCGGCCGCCGCAGGGCCCGGCCGGTCGGCGGCGCGGCATACCTGCTGGCGTTCGTCTGCCGAGTGGACCGCTCTGCGCCCCCGAGCCCGCGCGACTATCGTCGGGCCATGTTCTACTGGCTCGGGAAGACCGTCCTGAAGCCGCTCACCCATGCCCTCTACCGCCCCGACATCCAGGGTGCCGACAACGTCCCGCGGTCCGGCGGCGTCATCCTCGCGAGCAACCACCTGTCGTTCATCGACTCCTTCGCGATCCCGCTGGCCGCCCCGCGGCGGGTCCGCTTCCTCGCCAAGGACGACTACTGGACCGGCACCGGCGTGGGCGGTGCACTGCGGCGTGGCCTGTTCGAGTCGGTCGGCGCGATCCCCGTGGACCGGCGCTCCTCCCGGGCGGCGCAGGAGTCGCTCGACGCCGCGCTGGCGGTCCTCGCGGCCGGTGACGCGTTCGGCATCTACCCCGAAGGCACCCGCTCGCGCGACGGGCGCCTCTACCGGGGTCGCACCGGCGTGGCCTTCCTCGCCCTCACCGCCGACGTGCCTGTGGTGCCGGTCGCCCTCTCGGGGACCGGTGACATCCAACCGATAGGCGCGAGCTTCCCGCGGCTGGCCAACGTGCGGGTGCGGTTCGGAGAGCCGCTGACGTTCACCGAGCGGTATGCCGGCGTGCCCCACGGACGCGCGCGGCGGCAGGTCACCGACGAGATCATGGACGCCATCGCGGCCCTGTCTGGACAGGAGCAGGTCGAGGGCTACAACGACCTCCCGGCGGACGCCCCGGGGACGGCTCTCGGGGCCTGACTCGTCGTCCGGCCGCCGCCGCCGCGCTTATTGCGAGTCTCTTGCAATAGGCGCGCGCGCCCCCCTATGGTGACGGGCGTGACGACGTTCCTCCAGGCCACCACCGCTGCCCGCAGCCGGCTGCGGCTCAGCGGCCCCGAGCGGCGCAGCCTCTGGGGCATGGCGGGCTTCGTCTTCCTCCTGCACGTCGTCGGCTGGGGCGTCCTCGTCGGCCTCGTCGCCCCGCGGGGCTACCACGTCGGAGGCCAGCTCTTCGGCATCGGCCTCGGGGTCACCGCCTACACCCTGGGGATGCGGCACGCGTTCGACGCCGACCACATCGCCGCGATCGACAACACGACCCGCAAGCTCATGGCCGACGGGCAGCGGCCGATGAGCGTGGGCTTCTGGTTCAGCCTCGGCCACAGCTCCGTGGTCTTCGTCATGGTCGGCCTCCTCGCCTTCGGCATCCGGGCCCTGACCGGCGCCCTGGAGAACGACCAGTCGACGCTTCAGCAGGTCACCGGGCTGTGGGGCACTGCCGTCTCCGGGGTCTTCCTCCTGCTCATCGGCGCGGTCAACCTCGCCGCCCTGGCCGGCATCCTCAAGGTCTTCCGCCGGATGCGGGCCGGCACCTTCGACGAGGCTGAGCTCGAGGCGCAGCTCGACCGACGCGGCTTCCTCAACCGCGTCCTCGGCCGGGTCACCCGCACGGTGACCAAGCCCTGGCACATGTATCCGGTGGGCCTGCTCTTCGGCCTCGGCTTCGACACCGTGACCGAGGTCGGCCTGCTCGTCGTCGCCGGGGGCGCCGCGGCCGCGAGCCTGCCGTGGTGGGCGATCCTCACCCTGCCGGTCCTCTTCGCCGCCGGGATGTCACTCCTGGACTCCATCGACGGCTCCTTCATGAACTTCGCCTACGGGTGGGCCTTCTCGAAGCCGGTCCGCAAGATCTACTACAACATCACCGTCACCGCGCTGTCGGTCGCCGTGGCCCTGCTCATCGGTGGCATCGAGATCGCGGACGTGCTCGCCGACAGGCTCGACATCACCCGCGGGCCCGTCTCGGCCCTGGCGCGGGTCGACCTCGACAACGTCGGCTTCTGGGTGGTCGGGCTGTTCGTCGTCACCTGGCTCGTCGCGCTCGCGGTGTGGCGTCTCGGCCGGATCGAGGAGCGCTGGTCGACGGCATTGTCGACCGACTGACCCGCTGCAGACCCCGGGTCTGGGGCTCCGGGGATAGGCTGCACGCGTGTACGAAGGTGTGGTCCAGGACCTGATCGACGAGCTGGGGCGGCTGCCCGGGGTCGGTCCCAAGAGCGCCCAGCGGATCGCCTTCCATCTCCTGCAGGCCGACCCGGCCGACGTCGACCGCCTCGTCGAGGTGCTCGCCGTGGTCAAGTCCAAGGTCCGCTTCTGCGACCGCTGCGGCAACGTGGCCGAGGCCACCCTCTGCCGCATCTGCGGCGACACGCGCCGCGACAAGACGGCGATCTGCGTGGTCGAGGAGCCCAAGGACGTCGTGGCCATCGAGCGGACCCGGGAGTTCCGGGGCACCTACCACGTGCTGGGCGGGGCCATCTCGCCGATGGACGGGATCGGACCCGAGGACCTGCGCATCACCGAGCTCATGACCCGCCTCGCGGACGGTGCGGTCACCGAGGTCATCGTCGCCACCGACCCCAACATCCAGGGCGAGGCGACGGCGACCTTCCTGTCCCGGCTGCTCAAGGACATGGGCATCTCCATCACCCGGCTCGCGTCCGGGCTGCCCGTGGGTGGTGACCTCGAATACGCTGACGAGATCACCTTGGGCAGGGCCTTCGAAGGGCGGCGACCGATCAATGTCTGACCTCGGCGGCCGCACGGTGAGCCGCGGCACCACCGGGCCCGAGCGGGCGGAGCAGCAGGAGCTCCTGCTGCTGGCGGTCGAGTCTGCCCGGGACGCGCGCGTCTACCTCGCCACGGTGACCGCGGTGGCCTCAGGGGATGCGGCTGACACGGCCATCCCCGTGCTCCTGCTCGCCACCTCGCAGCTGCTCCTGGCCGGCTCACGGCTGGGCGCGATCCAGGACGTCGTCCTCGAGGAACGCTTCGAGGCCGATCCCGGTCCGGACCCCGACCTCGACCCGCTGCGGGCCAACCTCGCCAACCTCCTCGAGGGTCTCGACGACTACGCCGACGTCGTCGACCCGGTGACCCGGGCCGAGCTGGCGCGGGGGTCTCTCTCCAACGACATCGTCGAGATCGCCGACGCGCTCACCCACGGGCTCAAGCACTTCGACGCCGGCCGGCCGGTCGAGGCGCTCTGGTGGTGGCAGTTCAGCTACCTCTCGACGTGGGGTGACCGGGCCGCCGCCTGCCTCCGGGTGCTCCACTCCATGCTCGCGCACCTGCGTCTGGACGCCGACGACGAGATCGTCGCCGACGCCGAGTTCGACGCCCTGCACCCCTGACCTGCGGCCGCAGCGGGCCCGTCTCAGCACGCGGAGGTGAACCGAGCGGCATACCGACTGCCCGGTAAAGTGACGGTTCTGCCAACCGTCCGAGGAGTCCGTCACCGTGAGTGTGGTCGTCCAGAAGTACGGCGGCTCGTCCGTGGCCGACGCCGAGAGCATCAAGCGGGTGGCCCGCCGGATCGTCGAGACCCGCAAGGGCGGGCACTCCGTCTGCGTCGTGGTCTCGGCGATGGGGGACACCACTGACGAGCTCCTCGAGCTCGCCAAGCAGGTCAGCCCGCTGCCCCCCGGCCGCGAGCTCGACATGCTCCTCACCTCGGGTGAGCGGATCTCCATGGCCCTGCTGGCCATGGCCATCGCCAACCTCGGTCACGAGGCGCGCTCCTTCACCGGGTCGCAGGCCGGGGTCATCACCGACGCGGTGCACGGCAAGGCCCGGATCATCGACGTCACGCCGGGGCGGATCCAGACCGCCCTCGACGCCGGCCACATTGCCATCGTCGCCGGGTTCCAGGGCGTCAGCATGGACACCAAGGACATCACCACCCTCGGCCGCGGCGGGTCGGACACGACCGCGGTCGCGCTCGCCGCGGCCCTCGACGCCGACGTCTGCGAGATCTACACCGACGTCGACGGCGTCTTCACCGCCGACCCGCGCATCGTCCCGACCGCCCGCAAGATCGCCCACCTCTCCAACGAGGAGATGCTTGAGATGGCGGCGTGCGGGGCCAGGGTCCTGCACCTGCGGTGCGTGGAGTATGCCCGCCGGTTCGACATGCCGATCCACGTGCGCTCCTCCTTCTCGCCCCACGAGGGCACCATGGTTACCAACAACCCGATCGGAGAGACCGTGGAAGCACCGATCATCGCCGGCGTCGCCCATGACCGCAGCGAGGCCAAGATCACCATCGTCGGGGTCCCCGACCGGGCCGGGATGGCGGCCGAGATCTTCAAGGCCGTCGCGCTCGCCGAGATCAACATCGACATGATCGTCCAGAACATCTCCGCCTCGGAGACGGGCCTCACCGACATCTCGTTCACCCTGCCGAAGACCGACGGCCAGGTCGGCGTGCAGGCCCTGGGGCGGATCCAGGAGAAGGTCGGCTTCGCCGGGCTGCTCTACGACGACCACATCGGCAAGCTCTCGCTCGTCGGTGCCGGGATGCGCTCTCACCCGGGCGTGTCCGCGACCCTCTTCCAGGCCCTTGCCGACGCGAACATCAACATCGAGATGATCTCGACCTCCGAGATCCGCGTCTCCGTCGTCACCCGCGACGACCAGCTCGACGACGCCGTCCGCGCCGTCCACACCGCATTCGGCCTCGACTCCGCCAACGGCGAGGCCGTCATCTACGGAGGAACAGGTCGATGACGCCGATGACACGGAGCAAGCCCACCCTCGCCCTCGTCGGCGCCACCGGGGCCGTCGGCACCGTGATGCGCCAGATCCTCTCCACCCGCGCCGACGTCTGGGGCGAGATCCGCCTCGTCGCGTCCGCGCGCTCCGCCGGCCGCCTCATCGAGGTCCGCGGCGAGCAGGTCGAGGTGCATGCCCTCAGCGCGGAGGTCTTCGACGGCGTCGACGTCGCGATGTTCGACGTGCCCGACGAGGTCTCGGCGCAGTGGGCCCCGATCGCCGCGGCGCGTGGTGTCGTCGTCGTCGACAACTCCGGGTCGTTCCGGATGGACCCCGACGTGCCGCTCGTCGTGCCCGAGGTCAACCCCGAGGCGATCCGGCGTCGGCCCAAGGGCATCATCGCCAACCCGAACTGCACGACGCTGACGATGATGGACGCCCTCGGCGCCCTGCACCGCCGCTGGACGCTCACCGAGCTCGTCGTCGCGTCCTACCAGGCGGCCTCCGGCGCGGGTCAGCCCGGCATCGACCGGCTGCACGACGAGCTCCAGATCGTCGGCGGCAACCGTGAGCTCGGCTCGCACGCCGGCGACGTGCGCGCCGCACTCGCCGACAAGCTGGGCCCGGACTCCCCGTTCCCGGCCCCGCTGGCCCTCAACGTCGTCCCGTGGGCCGGCTCGCTCAAGGAGGGCGGCTGGTCGTCAGAGGAGCTCAAGGTGCGCAACGAGACGCGCAAGATCCTCGACATCCCCGACCTCAAGGTCTCGGCGACCTGCGTGCGAGTCCCCGTCGTGACCACGCACTCCCTCGCCGTCCACGCGGTCTTCGCCGAGCCCATCGACGTCGACGAGGCCCGTCAGGCCCTCGTCGAGGCGCCGAGCGTCGTCGTCCTCGACGACCCGGCGTCGGGCGAGTTTCCCACCCCCGCCGACGTCGTCGGGTCGGACCCCACCTTCGTCGGCCGGCTCCGGCAGGCCCTCGACTTCCCCAACACCATCGAGCTCTTCGTCTGCGGCGACAACCTCCGCAAGGGAGCCGCCCTCAACACCGCACAGATCGCCGAGCTCGTGGCCCGGGAGCTCGCCTCCGCCTGAGCCCGGTTGTCCGCGCCGGGCGTTACGCCTGCCCGGCTGCGCGCAGCGCCACCACCGCGCGGACCCCGGGAGCGGCGTCCTCCAAGTGGATGCGGGCACCGTTGCGCCGCAACAGCGCTCGCGTGATCGCGAGACCGAGGCCAGTCCCCCCGCTGTCACGGTCGCGCCCCTCGTCGAGCCGGGTGAAGCGGTCGAAGACCCGCTCCCGCTCAGACTCGGGTATGCCGTGCCCGTCGTCGACGACGGCGAGCTCGACTCCCGCGGCGGTCGCCGTCACTCCCACCGACACGCCCGTGCGGGCGTGCCGCACGGCGTTGTCCACGAGGTTCGTCAGGGCCCTGAGGAGGTCGTCGTGGGAGCCGTCCACCACCGGCCGGCGCCCACCCGCCGTCCGGACCTGGCGCACGGGGACCGGTGCTGCGGCATACCGAGCCTCCACCTCGGCGAGCAGGTCGTCGAGGTCGACATGGCCGCTGCCCGACCGCGACTCGAGCCCGCCTGCCCTGCCCGGGTCGGGGCCGGCGTCGTCCGCCCGGGCGAGGAGGAGCAGGTCCTCGACGAGCGCCGACAGGCGGTGGACGTCGGCCAGGAGGTCGCCGGCGAGGTCGCCACCCTCGCCGAGCCGCTGGGCGACCTCGAGCTGGGTGCGCATGCTCGCGAGCGGGCTGCGCAGCTCGTGCGCCGCGTCGGCGACGAAGGCACGCTGGGTGCGCCGGGCCGACGCCACCCGGTCGAGCATGCCGTTGAGGGTCGTCGCGAGCGCGCTGATCTCGTCGCGGCTCGGGGGCACCGGCAGGCGCTCGGAGTCGGCCGAGGTCTCGTCGATCCGGGCCGCACCGAGCCGCAGCGCCTCGACCGGACGCAGGGCGGCGCCGATGACGCGCCAGGCGATCGCGGCCAGGACAGCGAGCAGGAGCGGAAACAGGACGAGGAGCAGGGTCCGCAGCGTGCGGCCGCTCGCCTCGAGGTCGGCGGTCGGAGCGGCCGCGACGACGACGACGCGTGCCGCTGCCGGCCCCCCACCGACCGCGGCGACCTGGAGGTTGCCGCCCAGGCCGGAGCGGTTGCCGGGGACGACGACCTCGTCACCGGCGAGGGCGCGCTGCTGCTCCTGCGGCGTGACGAGGGCGGTGAGCCGGTCGGCGGTGACCGACCCGCTGACGACCCGCCCCTGGCCGTCGAGCACCTGGACGACCTGCGCCCCCGAGACGGGCACCGGGTCGGGCAGGCGCCCCGCGTCGACGAGCAGCGCCACCTCGCGGGCGCTGGCGCGGGCCTCGGCCTGGATGGCCCGGGTCAGCGACGTCGTGAGGACGACGTAGAGCAGGACCCCACCCAGGACCAGGGCAGCGGCGACGCCGAGCACGCCGACGGTCATGAGCCGGGCGCGCAGGCTGAGCCGGGCGAGCGCTCCGGTCGTGGCTCCGTTCGTCGTGGCTCGGGTCACGGCGCGAGCCGGTAGCCGACCCCGCGGACCGTCTCGATCCGGTCTCGGCCCAGCTTGCGGCGCAGGTAGCCGATGTAGACCTCGACGACGTTGGCGTCCTCGGCGTCGCCCCAGACGCTGTCGAGGAGCTGCTCCTTGCTCACCACCGACGGACTGGCGCGCAGGAGGTGCTCGAGGAGGAGGAACTCGCGCGGCGACAGCGCCACCTCGGCGCCCTCGAGATGCACCCGGTGCGAGGCCGGGTCGAGGGTCAGCCCGGCCCCCTCGAGGAGCACCGGCCGGGGTCCGACCTCGCGGCGCAGCAGCGCCCGGATCCGGGCCAGCAGCACGACGAACGAGAACGGCTTGGTGAGGTAGTCGTCGGCGCCGTAGTCGAGGCCGTCCGCCTCGTCGTACTCCCCGTCCTTGGCCGACAGGATGAGCACCGGCACCCAGTTCTCCTCGGAACGCAGCGTCTTGACGACGGTGTAGCCCGACATCCTCGGCAGCATGATGTCGAGGACGACGACGTCGTAGCCCCCGAACCGCGCCGCCTCGAGCCCGGCCTCGCCGTCGGCCACCCGGTCGACGACGAACCCCTCGGCTCGCAGGCCCTTCACGAGTGCAGCCGCCATCCGTGTCTCGTCCTCGACCAGCAGCACTCGCACCACCTCACCCTGCCACGGCCGCCGGTGGGCGACGAGGAGGCAGCCAGGTCGGGTTCTCAGGCCCCTCACAGTCCCCCCGGGTGAGGATGGGGGCATGAGCTTCTTCGCCGAGCACCCCCGGGCCCGTTGGGCCGTCCCCGCTGCCGCGGTCGCCGTCGTCGCCGCCACGGGCCTCGCCACGACCCGCACGGCGAGCGCCGACGCCGGCCTCCAGCCCCGCACGGCCGCCCAGCTGCTCGTCGACCTCCAGAAGGCCAACCTCGAGAGCCTGTCGGGCACCGTCGTCCAGACCTCCGACCTCGGCCTGCCGCAGATCCCGGGCCTGACCGGCGGGGCCCCGGGCGGAGGCGCGGGCGGTGACACCTCGCTCACCTCGGCGCTCTCCGGGACCCACACCTGGCGGGTCTGGTTCGCCGGACCCGAGAAGACCCGCCTCGCCCTCGTCGGCAGCCTCGGTGAGTCCGACGTCATCCACAACGGCCGCGACGTGTGGCTGTGGTCGAGCGCGGACAAGACCGCGGTCCACACCACGCTGCCTGCCGACCTGGCGACGGGCAAGCCCGGGTCGGGCCTGCCCGGCGGCACGGGAGAAACCCCTTCGCTCGCGCCCACCGACCTGCCCAAGACCCCCGACGAGGCCGCCGCGATGGCGCTGGCCGCCGTCGACCCGACGACCTCGGTGACGACCTCGGGCACCGCCGTGGTGGCCGGCCGGCAGGCCTACGAGCTCGTGCTGACCCCCAAGGACGCCGCGACCCGGGTCGCGCAGGTGCGCATCGCGGTCGACAGTGAGAAGCACATCCCGCTGCGGGTGCAGGTCTACTCGACCAAGCTGGCCAACCCGGCGATCGAGGTCGGGTTCAGCGAGGTCGACTTCGACACCCCCGAAGCCCGCCAGTTCGCCTTCAACCCGCCCGCCGGCACCAAGGTCACGGAGTCGAGCGCCCTGACCGGCGCGCAGGCCCCGGGGGCGAAGTCACCGGCCAACGCCGCGCCTCCGGCCGGGGCAGCCAAGCCCAAGGTCGTCGGCACCGGCTGGAGCAGCGTCGTCGTCGGCGCGTTGCCCCCGCAGGACGGCGCCGCGCAGCAGCAGGACCAGCTCCAGGGCATGCTCCAGGCGCTCCCGAAGACGTCCGGCGCGTGGGGCAGTGGCCGGGTGGTCGACGGGACCCTCTTCTCGGCGGTCCTCACGGACGACGGCCGGGTCGCGGTCGGTGCGGTGGCCCCCGAGGCCCTGTATGCCGCCCTGGCGGCCAAGTGACCTCGTCGCCGGTGCGGGTCGACCCCGCTCTTGCGGAGGAGGGCCCCACCGTCTCGGGCGACGTCACCCGGCTCCGGGGTGACGCCACCGCGACCGACGGCCTCGCCATCGCGACCTCGGGGCTGACGAAGCGGTTCGGGTCGCAGACCGCCGTCGACGCCGTCGACCTCGAGGTCCCGCGCGGCTCGGTCTACGGCTTCCTCGGCCCCAACGGGTCGGGCAAGACGACGACGATCCGGATGCTGCTCGGGCTCGTCGAGCCGACGTCGGGCACCCGCACGCTGCTCGGCCACCCCATCCCGTCCCGCGCGGGCCGGGCCCTCCCCCGCGTGGGTGCCCTCGTCGAGGGCCCAGCGTTCCACCCCTACCTCTCCGGCCGGTCCAACCTCGCCCGGCTCGACGCGGCCGACCTCTTCAGCGACGCCCACACCGCCCGGCAGCGGATCGACGCCGCGCTCGACCGGGTCGGGCTGCTCGCCGCCGCGACGAAGCGCTACCGCGCCTACTCCCTCGGCATGCGCCAGCGCCTCGCCATCGCCGCGGCGCTGCTGGCGCCCCGCGACCTCCTCGTCCTCGACGAGCCGACGAACGGCCTCGACCCCCAGGGCACGCGCGAGGTGCGCCACCTCATCGCGTCCCTGGCCGGCGACGGGGCGACGGTCTTCGTCTCGAGCCACCTGCTCTCGGAGGTCGAGCAGATCTGCACCCACCTCGGCGTCATGAGCGACGGGCGCCTCGTCGCCCAGGGGACGGCGTCCGCGGTGCGCGGTGTCTCGGCCCCGAGGGCCCGGGTGACCACCGGCCAGCCGCAGGACGCCGCCCGCACCCTGACCCGGCTCGGCGTCACCGACGTCGTGGTCGGCGACGGTGACGTCCACGGCATACCGGGGTCGATCGCCGCCGAGGCCATCGTCGCCGCGCTGGTCCACGATGGGGTCGGCGTCACCGCCTTCGCCATCTCGTCGCCGAGCCTCGAGGACCTCTTCGTCCAGCTCACCGGGGAGGGCTTCGATGTCAGTGGTTGACCAGGCCGCCGGGCCGCACCGCAGGATGCTCTCGACGCGGCTGCTGCGCTCCGAGATGCGTCTCATCGCCGGCCGCCGGCGCAACCAGATGGGGCTGCTCGTCCTCGCCGCCGTGCCGGTGATCCTCGCCATCGCGGTCAAGGTCTCCACCCCGAGGCCGGGCCGCGGGCCCGACTTCCTCTCGTCGGTGACCTCCAACGGCCTCTTCGTCCCGCTCTCGGCGCTCAGCATCGAGATGGTCCTCTTCCTCCCGCTGGCCATCTCGACGCTCGCCGGCGACGCGGTGGCGGGGGAGGCCAACCTCGGCACCCTGCGCTACCTGCTCACCGTGCCGGTGCACCGGACCCGGCTGCTGCTCGTCAAGTACGCGTCGCTGTGCATCGGGGCGCTGTGGGGCGTCGGCACCGTGGCGGTCACGGGCGCCGTCGTCGGCATCGCCCTCTTCGGCACGGGACCGATGACCACCCTGTCGGGCTCCCAGGTGCCCTTCGCGGAGGCCGTCTGGCGGGTCGTCCTCGTGACCCTCTACATCAGCGCCGGCATCGCCGCCCTCGCCGCCGTGGGTCTGTTCATCTCGACGCTCACCGAGCAGCCGATCGCCGCGACGATCGCCCTGACGATCTTCACGCTGGTGTCGTGGATCCTCGACGCGGTGCCCCAGCTCGCCTGGCTGCACCCGTGGCTCGTCATCCACGAGTGGCAGTCCTTCGGCGACCTGTTGCGCGACCCGCCGCTGTGGGACAACGTGCTGCGGGGGCTCGGCGTCGACGCGGCGTATGCCGTGGTGTTCTGGCTCGCGGCCTGGGCCCGTTTCGCAGGCAAGGACATCACCAGCTGACTCGGGTGGACGGGTCCCGGCGGGGGCTCGGTAGGGTCGGGGCATGCTCGGTCCACCATGTCGCCGCGAACCTCAGTCCCGGCGATGACCCCTGACGGCGTGCTCATCGGGGACCGCTACCGCCTCGTCAACCGGATCGGCTCCGGCGCCATGGGCATCGTCTGGGAGGGGTGGGACGAACGGCTGCGCCGCCCGGTCGCCGTCAAGCAGCTGCACCCGCAGCGGGGACTCAGCGACGAGGAGGCGGCGATCGTCCGGGACCGGGCGATGCGCGAGGCGAGGATCACCGCGCGCCTGCATCACCCGCATGCCGTCCCCGTGTTCGACGTCGTAGAGCACGACGGGCAGCCGTGCCTCATCATGCAGTACCTGCCGTCGACGAGCCTCCAGGCCGTCATCGCCGGTGAGGGGACCCTCCCGGTCAGGGAGGTCGCCCGGATCGGCGCCGAGATCGCCTCGGCCCTCGCCGCCGCGCACCAGGCCGGCATCGTCCACCGTGACGTCAAGCCGGGCAACGTCCTCATCGGCGACGACGGCTCGGCGAAGATCAGCGACTTCGGGATCTCGCACGCCCTCGGCGACGGCACCCTGACGTCGACGGGCATGCTCACGGGCACGCCCGCCTTCCTCGCACCCGAGGTGGCCCGGGGCGCCCCGTCGACGTTCGGCTCCGACGTCTTCTCGCTCGGCGCCACCCTCTACAACGCCGTCGAAGGCACGCCACCCTTCGGCACCGACGACAACGCCATGGCCCTGCTCCACCGGGTGGCCCTGGGTCGGGTGCTGCCGCCGTCCCGGGCCGGGGTGCTCACGCCACTGTTGACCCAGCTGCTCTCCAGCGTCCCGGAGGACCGTCCGACGATGGATGCCGTGGCCCGCGAGCTCGCCGCGGTGGCGGTGGCCGCGCCCGTCGGGGGCTCGGGTGCCGGGGGCACGGGTGCCGGTCCGTCGGTGACCAGCGTCCTCGAGCTGCCCACGCGTGAGCCACCGGCGCCTGAGCCACCGGAGTCTGAGCCGCTGAGGTCCGAGCGTCCGCAGGACGAGCTTCCCGAGCGCGGGGACACGGAAGACCGCGAGCGGGTCGAGCGGCCCGAACGCGTGGGGCGTCGACGGGTCGTGGCGGTCCTCGTCTCGCTCGCCGGACTCCTCCTCGCGGTGCTGCTGGCGATCCAGCTCTTCGGTCGCGGTGGCGGCACTGCGTCCACCGCGCGGCCGTCGTCGACGCCGGCGGTCTCCGCAAACCCACCCGTGCCGTCGACGAGCCCGCCGTCCACGACGTCGACGACGTCGACGACGTCGACGACATCCACGACAACCGGGGTGCCCACGGCGGCCCAGCTCGCCCAGGCCATCAGCGACTACTACGGCCTCCTGCCCGGCAACACCGACGCCGGCTGGACCGGGCTCACCCCGAGCTTCCAGGTCGGCAAGGCAAAGAACCGGCAGGTCTACCAAGGCTTCTGGGACTCTGTCGCGTCGGTCTCCGTCGTCGACGCCACCGGGCAGCCGCCGGGGACGGCGCAGGCCACGCTCACCTATCGCTACAAGGACGGCCGCGTCATCCGCGAACGCGCCTCCTACGGCCTCGTCCTGCAGGACGGAATCCTCAAGATCAACACCTCGACGGTGCTGAGCAGCCAGAAGCTCTAACGCCCCCGAGCGTCAGGTGAGCGCGGCGAGCAGCGGCCGGCAGCGTTCGAGGTCGTCGGGGCTCTCGAGGTCCGGCAGCGAGAGGAAGACGGTGGTCACGCCCAGCGCGGCGAGCCGGCGGTAGCGCGCCGCGTGGGCCGGCGCCTGCGCCGCGTGGTGCCGCGCGGCATACAGGGCAGCGGGGGTCCGTCCGCGCAGCCGCTCGACCCTCCTCGCGGTGTCCTCCCTGCTCGTCCCGATGACCGGCACGTCGAGCACGGTCACCTCCACCTCGGCGGGGTCACGCCCGGCCCTGGCGCAGTGCTCGCGCAGCACGGCGACGCGCCGCGGCAGCGCCTCCTCGTCGGAGGGCACGTTGCACGCGTCCGCGAGCTCGGCAGCGATGCGCAGCGTTCGGCGCTCGCCGGAGCCGCCGACGATGATCGGCACCCGCCCGATGGGGCGCGGGTAGCAGGTCGTCTCCGGCAGCCGGACTCGCGGTCGGGCAACGGCTTTCGTGCCGGGTGCCCAGAGGGCGCGCAGGGTCTCGATGCCGCCTTCGAGGGCGTCGAGGCGCTCTCCCGCGGAGGGCAGCTCCAGCCCGAAGGCCTCGTGCTCGCGCGCCCACCACCCGGCTCCAACCCCGCAGAACGCCCGCCCGCCACTGAGTACGTCGAGGGTGGCGACCGTCTTGGCGAGCACGCCGGGGAGGTGGAAGGTCAGCGGAGATACGAGGGTGCCGAGCCGCAGGCCGGTGTCCAGGCCGGCGAGGAACCCGAGGGTGACCCACGGCTGGGGGATGGGGTCCCAGGCCCGGCCCACCTGGGGGATCTGGATGAGGTGGTCCATGAGGGCGAGACCGCCGAACCCCACCTCGTATGCCGTGCCGGCCACCGACCGCAGCCAGCCGGCCGGGTCCTGACCCCAGGGGAAGCGGGACACCTGGAGGAACACCAGCGGCTCCGTCGTGGGTGCGGGGGCGCGACCTGCCGCGGGCACCGCGGTGCCGGTCGCCTTCCGGGGCGCCCCCTCGACCGGCGGGGGAGTGCCGGTCACCGTACGGGGTGTGCCCTCGGCCGCCGGGGGAGTCCCGCTCACGGTGACCACCCGGTCCCACCCCTCCTGCGCGAGCTCCGCGCTCGCGGCGCGCGCCCGACGCAGCTGTGCCGAGAGCACCGCCGCCGGCACCGCCCGGTCACGCGCCGCGTTGCGGGTCCGGCAGGTCCGGGCGTCGGTGTCGAGGACGACGGCGACGGCCGCCAAGCCCGCGGCCCGGGCCAGGTCGAGATGCCCGCGCCGCCGGGCCGGGTCGAGGCCGAGGGTGTCCACGACGACCGTCAGACCCCGCCGCAGCCGGGCGGCGACGACCCGGTCGAGGATGTCGAACGCGTCCTGGGAGGCGTCGAGGTCGGCCGGGCCGCTCCCGACCACGGCCCGCAAGGCGTCAGACGAGACCACCTCGGCGGGGCGGTAGCGGTGCGCCGCCCAGGTGGACTTGCCCGAGCCGGCCGCACCGACGAGCACGACGAGGGCGGGTTCCGGCAGGGCGTCGGGGCCCGCCGCCGGCCCGGCATCCCGCGCTGGGGTCATCTGCCGGCCGGCCGCAGCGTCAGGTGAGCTGCTTGACGTCGAGCTGCCCCTCGGCATACCGCCGCCGCAGCACCTTCTTGTCGAACTTGCCCACCGACGTCTTGGGGACCTCGTCGATGAACGCCCAGCGCTCCGGCACCTGCCAGCGCGCCACCTTGCCCTCGAGGAACGACGACAGCTCGTCAGCGGTGGTGGTCGACCCGTCGACGAGGACGACCGACGCGAGCGGACGCTCGCCCCACTTGTCGTCAGGGACCCCGATGACGGAGGCCTCCCTGACGTCGGGGTGGCCCATCAGGTGGTTCTCGAGGTCGACCGAGCTGATCCACTCGCCCCCGGACTTGATGACGTCCTTGGCGCGGTCGGTGAGCACGAGGAAGCCGTCCTCGGTCAGGGCGCCGACGTCGCCGGTGCGCAGCCAGCCGTCGTCGCTGTACTTCGCCGCCATCTCGGCGCGGTCGCTCTCGCTCTCACCCCCGTTGAGGAAGTAGCTGGCGGTGACCCAGGGACCACGGACCTCGAGCTCGCCGACGCTCTCGCCGTCCCACGGCTGCTGTGCCCCGTCGGGGCCCGCGAGCCGGCCGTCGACGCCGCAGAGCAGCCGGCCCTGCTTCTCGGCGTAGGACCAGAACTCGGGGCTGCCCTCCTCGAGGCGCTTCGGCGGGATGGCGAGTGAGCCGACCGGTGACATCTCGGTCATGCCCCAGCCATGCACGATCTCGATCTGGTGGCGGTCGCGGAAGGCGTGCATCATCGCCGGCGGGGCCGCCGCACCGCCGACCATGAGCCGGTAGCAGGACGAGGTGTCGGTGGGGTGCTCGTCGAGATAGCGCAGGAGGTCGTTCCAGATGGTGGGGACGCCCGCCCCCGTGGTGATCTTCTCGGCCGCGATCATCGTGGCGAGGGGCTCGGCCTGGAGGAAGCGGTCGGGCATGATCACCGAGGCTCCGGCGATCATCACCGTGTAGGGGAAGCCCCAGGCATTGGCGTGGAAGAGCGGCACGACGACGAGGCTGCGGTCGCCCTGGCGCACCCCGAGCGACTGGGCGACGGTCAGCGAGTGCAGGTAGTTGCTGCGGTGGGAGTAGGCGACGCCCTTGGGGTTGCCCGTGGTGCCCGAGGTGTAGCACATCGACGACGCGCAGTTCTCGTCGAGGTCCTCGGGCCAGTCGAAGGCCTGCGGCTGCCCCTCGATCAGCTCGTAGAAGTCGTGGACGCCCTCGATGTGGGGGACCGCGGCGAGGGCGGCGCGGGTCTCGTCGTCGACGGGGCCGTTGACGATGACCTGGCGCAGGGTCTTGAGGTGGGGCAGCAGCTGGCTGAAGGGCTTGGCCAGGGTGTTGTCGACGATGACGACCTGGTTGCCCGCATGCGTCGCCGTGTAGATGAGCTGTTCGGGGAAGAGCCGGATGTTGAGGGCGTGCAGCACGGCGCCCATCGACGGGATGGCCAGGTAGGCGATGAGGTGCTCGGCGTTGTTCCACATGAAGGTCGCCACCCGCTGGTCACCGGTGACCCCCAGACCCCGCAGCGCGTGCGCGAGCTGCGCGGAGCGGGTCCCCACCTCGGCGTAGGACATCCGCCGGGGACCGTCCGCCGTCCACGTGACGACCTCCTGGTCCGCGTGGATCGTCGTCCCGTAGCGCAGGAGGTGAGAGATCAAGAGGGGAGTGGGCTGCATGGTGCTCTTCATGGGGTGAGCGTGCCAGCAAGTCGCAGTCGGCGGAAGGGACTCGCGGAAACCGCCGCCCACGGCGGAGCGGAGTCGTCCCCGGAGACGTCGCCGGGAACCCGGCGACGTACATTCACGCCATGAGGCGTCCGGATGCTGCGGTGGTGGCCGTGGCCGGCGCGCTCGCCGCCTCGGTGTTCGCGACGGCGATCTCGTTCGCGGGCGGGGCGGCGACGAGCTACCCGGCTGGCACGGCATACCCGGTCTCCCTTTCCGGCGCTGCTTCGCCGCGTCTCGCCTGGCGGCTGGTGCCGACCGGCACCACCGTGCACCTGCGGGCGCTCGCGGCCGTGTCGGCCTCGGTCGCTTGGGTGGGCGGCACGGGTGGGACGGTACTGCGGACCACCGACGGCGGGGTGACGTGGACCCGGGTGAGGCCACCCGGGTCGATCGGCCTCGACGTCGGTGACGTCGAGGCCACCTCGGCCGACCACGCCGTCGTCCTCACCTCGGGCGAGGGCAGCGACTCGCGGATCTACGTCACCGACGACGGCGGTCGCTCGTGGGCGGTGAGCTTCCTCAACGGCGAGCCCACCGCCTTCTACGACTGCCTGACCTTCTCCTCGGCGACGCGCGGGTACGCGGTGAGCGACCCGGTCGGCGGCACTTTCCGGATCCTCGAGACGCTCGACGGTGGCCGGTCGTGGAGCCCCCTCGACACCTCCCGTATGCCGCCCTCCCGGCCCAACGAGTTCGGCGTCGCCGCCAGCGGGTCGTGCCTCAGCGCGGGCGCGGATGGGTCGGTGCACTTCGTCTCGGGCGGCGACGAGGGCGGACGCGTCTTCACCAGCCGCGACCGCGGGCGCACCTGGTCAGTGACAGACACGCGGGTCACGGGCGGCGCCGCCGCCGGCCTCTTCTCGGTGGCCTTCCGTGGGAGCCGGACCGGGATCGCCGTCGGGGGAGACCTGTCCAACCCGACCGGTGCCCGGGTCAACGCCGTCTGGTCGGGCGACGGGGGCACGACGTGGATCGCCCCGTCGCCGGGACCCGCGGGCTACCGCACGTCGGTGGCGTGGGTGCCCTACCTGCCGTCGGTGGCGCTCGCCGTCGGCCCGGGTGGCTCCGATGCCACGACAGACTCCGGCCGCAGCTGGCACCCCTTTGACAGGGGCAGCTTCGACGCCGTCTCATGCACTGCGGACCGCGCGTGCTGGGCGGCCGGCGAGCAGGGGCAGGTCGCCGTGCTCGCTGTCACGCGACGCTGAGTATTGAGAAGCTGAGGTCTGTGGCGGTTCGCTCGTCACGCATCGACGACATCGAGGACGACCTCGTTGCGGCGCAGGAACCACGGCTTGATGGGTGGGTCGAACCGGGCGAAGCGTGGAGCGCCGACCGGCTCCAGCCCGGCCGCCACGACGGCCGCCCGGAGCCGGGCCAGGTGCGTCTCGAAGGCGGCCTGCGACCACCGGCCCGTGTAGCGCGCGGCGGCGGCCAACGTCGACGGCACGACGCGGATCCGCACGGCGGGGTTGGTCGGTGCCGGCGCGGTGTCAGCCGTCATCGAGGCCGGCAGCACGAACGCGACGACATAGGCCCCGTCGTCGTCCTCGTGCTGGACCACAGGGGCGGTCATCGCCACCTTCTGTGAGGGGGTCGACTGGACCACGGGCGCGGTCATCGCGATGGCGTCGCGGGTGTGGTTCTGCCCGCTGATGTATCCGAAGAGAGACCGGAAGGCGGTGTTGCCGGCGTCGTCGAAGCCGGCCCGCACGGTGATCTCGGCAACGACGTGCTCGGGGTAGCGCCGCAGGTCGAAGCCGTTCGCGCGGCGCACGATCTCGAAGGGCTGCTGTTCGGTCACACCTCGGGACGGTACTCCGGGGCGAAAGGGCAGCGGAGGGCGGGCCTGAGAGCCTCACGAGGCGCCGGCTCCACGCAAGCGGGGGATACTGGTCGTGATGCCAGCCCGCCCTTCCCTCCGCAGTGCCACCCGGGTCGCGGGGCTCACCGCGCTCGCCCTTCTCGCTGCCGTGGCCGTGGCCGAGGTGGCCGCCCGGCCGACCCAGACGCTGGTGGTGTCCGGATCGGCCCGCGGCCACCGGCTCGGCGCCGGGACGCCGACCTCGGTGCCGTCGACAAGGGTCACCGTCACCCCGTCACCCCCGGTGTCACTCCCGCCGCCGTCCCCCTCGCCAGGAGCACATCCGCGGGCCGAACCCTCGCTGACCCCGCCGCCGTCGAACCCGCCGCCGTCGAACCCGGCGCCGTCGACCGCGCCGCCGTCGAACCCGTCGCCGTCGACCGCGCCGCCGTCGAACCCGCCGCGAGCGGCGTCGACGCCCGCGTCAGCCCGAGATGCCGTGCTCACCGGGTTCGCCGCGCAGCACGGGTTCGCCGTGCACCTCGTCGCCATGCCGGGCTATGGCGGCCCACCGGCATACGCGTCCACCGACATGCGCTCCTGCCAGGTATGGGTCGGCCCCAGGACGACGGGGACCCTCGCGATGGACGTCGTCCGGCACGAGTACCTCCACGTCCTGGCCTGCCGGGACGGCACGCACTTCGCGACCCCACACTTCGAGCACGTCGCCGACGCCGGTGCCGCGCTCCAGGGAGCCCGGCACGCCTTCTACGGGGCCTTCTCCCGCGACGACACCCTCGAGGCCAGACGGCTCCTCGGCATGGCCGGCTGAGCGCTGCCGGCACGCCCGGCTGCCTCGACTCCAAGGTTCCCCCAACGGCGTCACAGCACTCTGATGCATGCCACGGCGCGAGCCGTCGGCACCCCTCGGGACCCGGGAGCGTCGGACATGACCATCAGGCTCAACACATCGCGGCGTCGGCGCCCCACGTCGATGCTCATCGCCGTGCTCAGCCTGCTGGCCCTGCTCGCCGTCATGAACGGGGTGACCGCACTGGCCAAGGGCGGCGGCGGCGTCGGCGGCGGCACGGCGAAGCCACCGCCGATCCGGCCGGCCCCCGGCGCCGCCGGCATCACCCGGACGTTCCCCGCCCTCCTGCCGCCCGTCTTCACCGGTGACCCGGCGCACGTCTCGCTGCACCAGTTCGACGTGACCGGCTTCATCCAGGACGCGACGGTCACCGACAACTGCCCCGCCGGCGTCGACCCCCTGCACGACGGAGGAACCCTTTACGTCAACGGGCTGACCATCGTCGTGCCGTGCAACTCGGTGATCCAGATGCCGGCGAGCACGAGGACCTGGAAGGAGTTCCTCAACCCGCCGGCCGACCAGCCCTCCCTGCCGACCACGCTCAAGCAGGTGGGCGCGACTCCCGGGACGTTCCCCTCGTTCGAGATCCACGTGGTGGGCAACACCGTCGCGGGACGCCACATCGCCGGCCTGGTCACCGTCTCGCAGCAGTCCCTCAACCAGGGGCAGGGCATCATCACGAGCATCGACTACGCGACGGGCCAGCTCCATGTCGCTGCGGCGGTGGGTGCTGCCGACCAGGCCGTCGTCGAGATCAACGACCCCAACGGCCGGTTCGGCATCAAGCACAGCGCCGACGCCCGCTTCCAGGTCGACGACGAGAACCCGACGATCCACGCCGCCACCGGCTACCCCATGTGCGTGCCGCGCCGGGCCCCCGTCCGTGACGCCGCGACGAACGCCCTGGTGACCGACAACGACCCGCTGTGCCCGCAGGCCAACCGGCCGTCCCCGGTCGCCAACCACTGCCGCGACTTCATCGACGACGGCCTCGGCTCCAGCCTGCCCAGGGGCCTCAACCTCGCGCCGCCGAGCGGCAACCCCGCGTTCTGCGGGCACTACGTCATGCCGCCGGTGCCGGCCGGGGCGAGTGGCTCCGGTATGCCGCCCGGTCCCGACGCGCGCCAGCAGGCACCGTTCGAGGTGGGCGACTACATCACCTACGCCGGGACGCTCCTGCGTCCGAGCGGGACGTCGCCGAGCCTCGTGTCGGCCCACACCATCGAGGCGTCGGTGGGCATCTTCACGAGCCACGGGACGCTCCCGAGCTACCTCGCCATCGGCCAGTTCGGCGTCGGCGCCGCCGACCCCACCCTCACCTCGGTCAACGGCGCCAGGCAGGAGACCATCGACCGGATGTTCCTGGAGGCGGAGACGACCGACGTCACGACTCCCGTCGACATCTACTTCCCCGACGTCGACCCCAAGTCGGGTGCCGTGTCGTACCGCTGGATCACGCCGTTCGAGATGTCGGGCGAGTCCAACCCCGAGATGACCCCGTACGGCCCGGGGGAGCTCATCGGCGGCGGCATCACGACCCAGTTCACCGGTGCCCAGTCGCAGCGGGTGCGGCTGCGGGCCCGCAAGGCTCCGGTGGGGCTGCTCACGTCGCCGACCCGCAACGTCCTCGTCGTCAGCAGGATGCTGTGCAACCCGGACACGACGGGAACGCCGTCGTCCGTGGTCTCCAACTCGAGCTCCAACAACATCGCGACGACACCGGGCTGCCTCACGAGCCAGGTCGTGGCCAACGGCCTCGCGGCCGGCCGTTACCAGGCGCCGAACTTCGACTTCATCTTCCCGGAGAACGTCCAGGTGGGCGACTCCGTGGTGCCGAACAACCTGTGGGTCCTGGGCTTCCTCAGCAACGGGGAAGGCGGTCCGAACGGACAGGGACCGCTCTACCCGGCGCCCTGGTGAGCCAGCCCAGCTGACGGGTATGCCGCGCCACGCCTGATGGTCGCGCGTTCGGCGGTGACGCGAGAACCCCAAGATCAACCCAAGTCCCGTGCGCTCTACTGAGCCACGTCAGAGACCTAGATGGAGGAAGCACATGGGACTGCGATGGCGCCACGCGTCACAGGGTGGTGCGACGAGCGATCAGAACGCCGGCTCGGAACGGGCCGCGGCACCACGCGTTCCCGGGCACCTGTCCCGCCGGAGCCTGCTGGTCAGCTCGATGGGGCTCGCGGTCGTACCGATGCTGGGCCAGGCGTCCCTGCCGTCGGTGTTCTCCACGGCGGGTGTGCCGGCCCCGAGCTCCAAGCCCCGAACCCTCGACGGGGGGCGTGGCCACGGGGTCGGCGACCCGCGCGGCTCCGACGTCGCGGTGACGAGCACCCGGACGAAGCAGGCGCGGTTCGGCCTGATGTTCCCCGAGCTCAAGCCGTTCGCGCCGGACGACGACCTCCTCTTCGCCCTCGCAGCCACGATGATCGACCCGCGGCCGCCGCTCGAGGACGTCTCGATGAGCAACGACGGCCTCGACAACCCCTACATCCCGGCCGGCTACACCTACCTCGGGCAGTTCATCGACCACGACATGACCCGCGACCCCACTCCACTGCCGCAGCAGCGGGTGGATCCGCACGCCCTGCTCAACTTCGACACCCCGTTCTTCGACCTCCGCTCGGTCTATGGGGGCGGCTCGGCGGTGGACCCCCAGCTCTACGACCCCGACTACCCGGGGATGCTCCGCCTCGGGCGCAGCCAGGGCGGTCCGTTCGACCTGCCCCGGGCGGCGGACGGCACGGCATACGTCGGCGACCCGCGCAACGACGAGAACCTCATCATCGCGCAGCTCCAGATCGCCTTCATCAGGCTGCACAACCAGTTCGTCGCCGCCGGCAAGAGCTTCCTCGAGGCGCAGCGGCTGACCCGGTGGCACTACCAGTGGGTCATCGTCAATGACTTCCTGCCGCACATCCTCGGCTCGGGGGTCGTCGAGCAGATGCTCAAGCCCGGCCCGCGCGGGACCATCACGGTCGACAACCGGTTCTACCGCCCCGGCGACAGCAAGCGCCCGATGATGCCGGTCGAGTACTCCGTGGCCGCGTACCGCTTCGGGCACAGCATGATCCGCGCGGAGTACGAGATGCACGAGAGCACGACGTTGCCGGTGTTCGGCCCGCAGGGCGGTGACCTGCGCGGCTCGAGGCCGCTGCCGGGCAACGCGTGGGCGGACTGGAACTACTTCTACGAGATCCCCAAGCTCGAGGCGCCGGACGACCGCAACATGACCCGGTGCATCGACACCCAGCTCTCGCTGCCGCTGACCAACCTGCCCCCCACCGTGGTCGCCCACATCGACGGCGCGATCCTCTCGCTGGCCGAGCGCAACCTCATCCGCGGCAAGCGGCTCGGGCTCCCCGCTGGTCAGGACGTCGCCACGGCGATGGGCATCACGCCGCTCTCCAACGCGCAGCTCGGCCTCACCGACCCGCGCTGGGCCGGCAAGGCGCCGCTCTGGTACTACGTGCTCAAGGAGGCCGAGCTCGGTGGCGGCTGCCAGCTGGGTCCGGTCGGCGGACGCATCGTCGCCGAGGTCATCCTCGGCCTGCTCGAGCGCGACAAGGACTCCTACTTCAACGCGCCGACCCCCTGGAAGCCGGCGTCGACGCCATTCGCGATGGGCGACCTGCTCGTCATGGCCGGCGCCGTCTGACCGCAGGGCTGCCGACGCGCCATGCGCCGCCCGGTGTCTGACGTGAGCTCGGCGTTTCCTCGATGCGTCGCCGGATGTCAGTCGGGGGCGTGGGCACGGCGCACGGAGTGCACCTCAAGGCCGCCGATTCCCAGGAAGTCTTCTGGGTTCGCGGTGTAGAGGGGAAGGTCGACCGCGATCGCGGTCGCGGCGACCAGTGCGTCGTAGGCACGCGCGGCCGGCTTGCGACCCGCTGAGCGCAAGGACGAGGCGACGCCCCCGAAGGCGCGCGCGGCAGCCGCGTCGAAAGGAGGGGGCTCGAAGTCGGCTTCGGCCTGCTGCACGTGGGCTTGGCGTGCCGCTCGCTCGGCCTCGGTTCGTGCCACGAGGGGCCCAACGGACAGCTCGGCCAGAGTGATCGCGGTGATGAGCGGTTCACGAGGAAGACTTTGCGCATCCAGGAGCCCGAGATCGACCAACGCCGACGTGTCCAGCACGCCTCGCTGTGCCGGGTGCTTCACAGCGTGGGGTCCAAGAGCCTGTCCAGGTCGGCTCGGAGCATGGCGGCATCGACAGGGGGCAAGGTGCGTCGTCGCGCGATGAGCTGCTGCACGGCCGGGCTGCGCCGAGGAAGGGGGCTCACCGTCGCGACGGGGGGCCGTCACAAATGACGGTCAGGGTCTCGCCGTGCGCGACGCGATCAAGGACGTCAGCGCTGTGGTTGCGGAGATCGCGGATGCTCACGGTGTCCATCCCCTCCCTTTATCACCGGTGATACAGGGAGCGGTTGGATCGAGTGCCATGCGATGGGCGCTGCTACCTTGGTTGGTCTCGACGGATGTGTCCGGAGGCGTGATGAGCGTCGGCGCTGCGGTGTTCGGCTGGCGCTGTCGACGCGCCCTGCGGGTGCTTGAGCTGCAGCGACGTCGCACCCTCGAAGTGGACTTGGCCTGTGTCAGATCGGAGGCCGACCGGCTCGACCTGACCGCCCTGCTCGACACCTGTGACGATGACCAGACGAGCGAGGTGCGCGAGATCCTCATGCGGCACGTGGGACGCGCCGACCAGGTACGCCATGGCTGAGGTCCCGGACACCGGAGGGGTGCAGCGGCTCCGTCGCCGCGACGGGGTCCGGGTCGTGAGGGTCCGGCGGGTCAGGCCGGCGCGCGCGGTGTCGGTCGCCGCAGTCGGTCTCGTCCTGGCGTTGGTCGTGGCCGCGTGCGGTGGGGGCGGGACGATCAGCCTGCCCACCGTCTCGCTGCCCACCTTGCCGAGCGTCACCCTGCCCACACTGCCCAGCGTCACCCTGCCCACCCTCCCGTCGCGCACCAGCGTCCCCACCGAGACGCAGACCCTCACGCGGACGGCCACGGTGACGTCGACGCCGACCCCGAGCGCGACGACGCCACCGCCGGTCGCCGCTCCGCAGGCGGAGGGGACCTCGACCCCGTGGTGGGTCTGGCTGCTCCTCGCGGTGCTGCTGGTGGCCGTGGTCGCCTCCGCCGTCGTCCTCGGCCGTCGCCGTCGGGCGCTCGCCGAGTGGGACGCGCGGCTGGCCGCGGTGCAGCAGGACGTCGACTGGGTCGAGTCGTCGCTGGTGCCCCAGGTGCTGGCGCAGCCGACCTTGGCAGAGGCGGCGGCGACCTGGGACGCGGCGCGGCCGCGGGTGCTGGCCATCGACGAGGAGCTGCACGCCGTGGGCACCGACGCGCCCGACGAGGAGCGGCTGGCCAAGGTGTCGACGCTCCAGCAGCGGTATGCCGCGCTGGTCGCGGCGATGAACGCCGACACCGCTGCGTCCGGCGTCGCCGACGTCGACGCACTGCGTGCCAGCCGGATCACGGTCGACCGCGCCCGAGCGCGGCTGCGCGAGGCGCTCGACCCGCCATCGGAGACCGCCCGCTGAGTGACACTTCGCCCGAGGCGGTCATGAGCGGCGCGCCGCCGGCGGAGGCACGGCATACCGGCTGGGTTGTCGCTATTCGACGCGGAACTCGCGGATCAGCGGGCAGGCGAACGGGTCGTGGGCGTGCAGGCCGACGGCGTTGAGGTAGCGCACGACCGTGCCGTAGGACGCGACGAGGCTCATCTCGGTGTAGGTGATGTCGTGCTCGCGGCAGAAGGCTTGGACGATCGGGCGGGCCCGGCGCAGGTTGGGCCGGGGCATGCTCGGGAAGAGGTGGTGCTCGATCTGGTAGTTCAGCCCGCCCATGGCGAGGTCGAGCGCACGGCCCCCGCGGACGTTGCGCGACATCAGAACCTGCCGCTGGAGGAAGTCGACCCGCGCGTCCTTGGGCACGATCGGCATGCCCTTGTGGTTGGGGGCGAACGCCCCCCCGAGGAGGACGCCGAAGACGGCGAGCTGGACGCCGAGGAAGGCGATCGCCTTGCTGGGGGGCAGCAGGAGGAACAGCACCGCGAGGTAGCCGCCGAGGCGCAGGATCACCAGCGCGCCCTCGAGGAGCCGGTGCTCGAGGTCACGTCGCTCGATGAGGGTGCGGATGCCGGCGACGTGCAGGGCGATCCCCTCGAAGCACAGGAGGGGGAAGAAGAGCAGGCCCTGATGGCGCACGAACCAGCGCGGGAACGGCGACTGGGTGCGCGTCCGCGCGATGGCCGGGGTGAAGGCCAGGGCGCCGGGGCCGATGTCGGGGTCGCGGCCCTCCTGGTTCGGGCCGCTGTGGTGCCGGTTGTGCTTGTGCGTCCACCACCCGTAGCTGAGGCCGACGCCGACGGTCGAGACGATGCGGGCGCTCCAGATGTTCCAGCGGGCCGAGCGGAAGACCTGCCGGTGGGCCGCGTCGTGGCCGAGGAACCCCAGCTGGGCCAGCACGACGGCCATCACGACGGCGACGACGAGCTGCCACCACGAGTCGCGGAGCATGGCGAACGCCACGACGACGCCACCCATCACCGCGGCGAGCGCGGCCACGAGGGTCCAGTAGTAGCGGTGTTGCCGACCCAGCAGGCCCGCGTCACGGACTCGGGCCGTGAGCTCGGTGTAGGAGCTGACCTGCCGGACGCGCGGCGACGCACGGCCGGGCGCGACGGGAACTGCTGTTCCAACGGTCTCCACCGACGGCGAGCCTGTCCGTGACACGGGCGCCACCTCAACTCCGATCTTTGACCCTTGGCGCTCGAGGTGCCGGGTCCGGGGCAGCGCGCTCTGTCATGGACTACATCACGGGTCCTCGCCGGTGGCAAGCGGGGCGCGGGGACTGCCCGGCGTGTCACGGCAGACGCGCTGGGTTGCCCGGCGTGAAGTCGGCACGGGGGGGCTCAGGGGGCGGTCGCGAGCGCTGGCCGGCCACGGGCGCCTCCCGCTTGCTTCACCGGGTACGCCGTGCGCGAGTCGGCGCTCCACGGCGCAAGTCCCGCGGGCAGCGAAATGGTGCCGATTGGATCCTGTCAGGACGAGGCGCCCGGGTCGTCAGTCCAGGCGGAGAAATTGCCACAGGGCGCAAGGCCCTCAGATTCCTTCGTGGGCCTTGATGTAGGCGTGCAGGTGGTTGCGGGAGGTGATGCCCAGCTTGGGGAAGATGCGGTAAAGGTGCGAGGCCACGGTGCGGTGCGAGAGATAGAGCTGATGGCCGATCTCACGATTGGAGAGCCCCGAGGCTGCAAGCTGCGCGATCTGCCACTCCTGAGCGGAGAGATCCACCCGCGGCCCTTCTGCAAGCATCGCCCAGGCTGCCAACCCCTCGACGTTCCCGGGCTCATTGCTGGGGCGGAACACCACCAAGGTGCGTCCCGTGGCCAACCCCGCGGCCGCTGGCGGCCAGGACGTCGACATCTACATCGCGCTTAGCGCCTTCCGTCAGGTCTTCGCGGGCGACCTCTCCGCCCAGCGTGCCAACGTCACGGCTCGCACGCAGCGTCCGCTCACCGCGACCGCCAACTTCGAGCCCTCGGGTGAACCAGCTTGGAAGACGGTGCCGAGCTATGACCTCATCACAATGGCTGACAAGGCCATCCCATCCGCCGCCCAAAGGTTCATGCCCGCGCGAGCGGGAGCCCACGTCTCCCCGGTGGCTTCGGCCCACGACGTCATGGTCTCCCATCCCGCTGCGGTGACGAACATCATCGAACAGGCGGCGCGAGACGCAACCTGATCGCGCTCCCGGAGCCGGTTGGGCGGTGCGGTGATCTGTGTCTGCTGAGGCACGACATCGTGCTGGTTCGGGTAGGTCGAGCGCGTCGAGGATGCTCTTCTTCATCAACGGCTGGAGCGTCTGCTGCCACCCCATAGTGTGGACCAGACGGCCGACGAAATCCTCAAGAAGGCCAACCGTCAGACCATCTCAAACACGGGCTACTGGGAGCTGTCTTGTCGGAGAGTGAGCGGTATGCGCTTCTGGTGCTCGGGGGGAGCTTGGCCGGCCTGGCGGCCGTCCTGTCGAACCGACTCTCGGAGCGGATCCGGGTTCCCACGCCGCTGCTGATGCTGGTGGGCGCGGCGGTCGTCGTGAACGTCGTTCCAGGTTTGGCGACCCCCGACGTCGCCACGGTCGAGCACGTGGTGACCCTGGCCCTCGTGCTCATCCTGTTCGACGGGGGGATGCACATCGGGTGGCGACGGTTCCGGTCTGCGGGGATCCCGATCGTGGTCGTTGGGGTGGCTGGTACCTTTCTGACTGCAGGCGCGGGAGCGGTGTTCCTGCACACCGCGTTTGGACTGGACTGGTATCTCGCGGTGCTGGTGGCGACGGCCGTGGCGCCCACCGATCCTGCCGTCGTGTTCGCCGTCTTGGGCCGTCGGGTGATCAAGGGCCGCAGCGGCACGATCCTCGAGGGCGAGTCGGGGGCGAACGACCCGGTGGGGATCGCCTTGCTGGCGAGCCTGCTGGCAGCGGGCGGACTGACGTGGGCGGCGGCTGGGCAAGTCGCTGCGACGTTCGCCTTGCAGATGGTTGTCGGGCTTGCGGTCGGGCTGGGCGGCGGGTCTGCGCTGCTGTGGTTCATCCGGCGGGTCCCGCTGCCCAACGAAGCCCTGTACCCGTTGCGCACGGTCTTCTGTGCGCTTGCCCTGTATGGGGCGGGCACGGTGGCCCACGGGTCAGGTTTCCTCGCCGTCTTTGTTGCGGGCATCCTGCTTGGCGACGCCGGCGCGCCCTACAAGCGCGAGATCGAGCGCTTCCACTCGGCGTTGGCCAGCTTCGGTGAGATCGTCGCGTTCCTCGTTCTGGGTCTCACGGTGGACCTCGAGGTACTGGCACGGGCGGATGTGTGGGCGCCAGGCCTGTTGCTCGGCGTCGTCCTGACGGTGGTGATTCGTCCCGTCTTCGCCGGGCTCTGTCTGCTGCCGGCCCGGTTACGCAGCAACGAGATGGCGTTCGTCCTGTTCGCGGGCCTGAAAGGCGCCGTTCCGATCCTGTTGGGCGAGCTGTTGCGTGCCGCCCAGGTGCCCCAAGCCGAGCGGCTGTACGGAATCGTCGTCGTGGTGGTCGTGTTCTCGGTGCTGGTGCAGGGAAGCCTGGTTCCGGCGGCGGCTCGGTGGCTGCAGCTACCGACGCGCGAGCTGAGGCCAGAGCCCTGGGCTCTGGGTGTGCGGCTGGGGGCCGAACCCACAGGGGTGCACCGCCTCCGTGTGGGCATCAGGTCGCCGGCTGACGGCTCGACTGTCGCCGAGCTCGCCGAGCTGATCGAGGAGCTGGTCGACGATGAGAGCGGCGACAGCGGAGGCATCTGGGTCAGCATGGTCGTGAGAGATCGGGTCCTGGTGGGCGTGCGCGACGACACCCGCCTCGCCGCCGGCGACGAGGTCGTCGTGCTCGCCGAGTCTGCCCTCGACGGGGTGCTGAAGGCGGCCTTCGACAGCCCAAGGAAGCTCTGAGAAACGGAAGGGTGAACGCTTCGGAAGCCACCTTGCCTCGTGTGCGACCGTGGACCCCGCGCTGCGTTGGCTCATCTGCCGTCATGCGCCCGTGTCGCACTCGCTGGCGTCGACGCGGACCGACGGGGGCCGTGGGCTGTCGCTGGCACTGCGGTCGAGCCGGCATGCGCCAGCGGTGACCTTGCCTCTGAGGGCGCTCTGGCACTGGTCTGGAGAGGAAGCACCCTGTCTGGTGCAGAGTGGACCGTCCGCGGTACGCATTGCCAGCCGGCGCTCGGGGTTGAGCTCGACCACTTCATAGGTGGAGGCCAGACGCCTTCTGAGGAACTGAGCGACGAAGTCCATCCGTGAGACCAAAGCGACTGGGTGGTCGTCGCTTCCACCTGGACGTCAACGGTCATGGTGGCGCTCTCCCCGCGTGGCGCCTTGGAGTCAGTGGCAGCGGCGAATGGTCCCGGAGCTACTCGACCTGGCCCCGGGCGTCGGTCAGGATCCGCGCCAGGGCGGTCAGCGACGTCACCTCAAGGTCGGCAGGGTGCATGGTCTGGGGGTAGCGGCCGCCCGTGCGGTTGACCCAGGCGGTGCGCAGACCGGCCTGGTGCGCGCCATGGATGTCCCAGGGATGGACGGCCACAAGCATCCCGTATGCCGCGGGGACCTGGCACGTCTCCAACGCGTAGCGGTACGCGGAGGCCGCAGGCTTCCAGGCGGGCGCGTCCTGGACGGACAGCAGCCCTTCGAAAGCGTCGAGCAGCCCGTTGCGCTCGAGCAGCCCCTGGGCGACGGCGGTGGCTCCGTTGCTGAGGGTGACCAGTCGCAGGTCGAGGTCCTGAAGTGCGCGGATGCCGTCCGCGACGTCTGCGTGGAGCGGGAGCATCGCGAACCCCGACAGCACGTGCGTGGTGGCGTCGTCGACATCGGGCGCGACGCCCTGGAGGAGAGCGCCCAGCGAGTCGCTGGCGAGGCCGGCGAAGGAGGGGTTGGCTCCGGTGACCGTCAGCGCGAACCCGTCCCTGAGCAGGCCGGCGAACCACGTCGCCGCGAGGTGTCCGGGTAGGCCGACGTCTTCGAAGAGCGCCGTGATCGAGGACATGTCGGACAGCGTCTCGTTGACGTCGAAGACGAGCAGGCTCGGTTGCGCCGTCTCAACGGCCCCGTCGACCGGGTGCGAAGTGTCATCGAACGTCATCGGTACTCCAGTTCTCGCGGCGCCGCGCAGGCAAGGACTACTTCCGCTCGATCATGCCTGACGAAGCAGACGTCGTGACCCAGCCGAGGTTCGGCAATCTTGTGCGATGACTCA
>JBBRZC010000016.1:0-32414 GCA_038237075.1 Actinomycetales bacterium | reverse complement strand
CATGGCCACCTGCATCCCGGCCCCGAGGTCGGTGTGGCTCGCGATGGTCATGAGGCGGTCGTGGGCCAGCTCGGTGAGCGGCTTCTCGGGCGGGTAGAGGAAGTAGGCATAGGCCCGCTCGCGCCCCCGGCCGACCCGGCCCCGCAGCTGGTGCAGCTGGCTCAGGCCGAGCATGTCGGCCCGTTCGACGATGAGCGTGTTGGCATTCGAGATGTCGAGGCCGGTCTCGACGATGGTCGTGCAGACGAGGACGTCGAAGCGCTTCTCCCAGAAGTCGAGGACCACCTGCTCGAGCTTGTGCTCCGCCATCTGGCCGTGCGCCGTGGCGATCCGGGCGTCGGGCACGAGCTCGCGCAGCCGGGCGGCGGCGCGCTCGATCGAGCTGACCTTGTTGTGGACGAAGAAGACCTGGCCCTCGCGCAGCAGCTCGCGCCGGATGGCTGCGGTCAGCTGCTTCTCCTCGTAGCCGCCGACGAAGGTGAGCACCGGGTGCCGCTCCTCGGGCGGGGTCGCCAGCGTCGACATCTCTCGGATGCCGGTCACCGCCATCTCCAGCGTCCGCGGGATGGGAGTTGCCGACATGGCGAGCACGTCGACCGCGGTGCGCATCGTCTTGAGCTGCTCCTTGTGCTCGACGCCGAAGCGCTGCTCCTCGTCGACGACGACGAGCCCGAGGTCCTTGAACGTGATCTCGCTGCCCAGCAGGCGGTGGGTGCCGATGACGACGTCGACCCGGCCGTCGGCGAGCCCCGCCATGACGTCCTTGGCCTCCGTGTCGCTCTGGAACCGGCTCAGCGCCTTGACCGTGACGGGGAACTGGGCGTAGCGCTCCGAGAAGGTGTTGTAGTGCTGGGTGACGAGCAGGGTCGTCGGCACGAGGATGGCGACCTGCTTGCCGTCCTGGATCGCCTTGAACGCGGCGCGCACCGCGATCTCGGTCTTGCCGTAGCCGACGTCGCCACAGATGAGGCGGTCCATGGGGACCTCCTTCTCCATGTCGGCCTTGACCTCGTCGATGCTCGAGAGCTGGTCGGGGGTCTCGACGTAGGCGAAGGCGTCCTCGAGCTCGCGCTGCCACGGCGTGTCGGGTGAGAAGGCGTGCCCCCGGGTCGCCATCCGGGCGCTGTAGAGCCGGATGAGGTCGCCGGCGATCTGCTTGACATAGCGCTTGGCCCGCGCCTTGGTCTTGTGCCAGTCGGACCCGCCCATCTTGTTGAGGGAGGGCGACTCGCCGCCGACGTACTTCGTCACCTGGTCGAGCTGGTCGGTGGGCACGTACAGCCGGTCACCCGGTTGCCCCCGCTTCGACGCGGCGTACTCGATGACCACGTACTCACGCGTCGCCCCGGCGACGGTGCGCTGCACCATCTCGACGAACCGGCCCACCCCGTGCTGCTCGTGCACGACGTGGTCGCCCGGGCGCAGCTGCAGGGGGTCGACCTGCTTGCGGCGCCGGGACGGCATACGCCGCATGTCCTTGGTCGAGCCGCTCTGCCCCGGCTGGCCGGTGAGGTCGGTCTCGGTGACGACCGCGAGACGCAGGTGGCTGTCGACGAAGCCGCGGCCGAGCGACCCCGTCGTGACGTGGACGATGCCCGGCGCGATGGCGTCGCCGAGGCCGGCCAGGGTCGACGGCACCTCGTGCTCGCCGAGGACCTCGTGCACCCGCTTGGCGAGGCCGTGTCCGTCGGTGACGACGACGACGCGCCACTGCTCGGCGGCCCAGCGGCGCAGCTGCTCGACCGCGGCCTCGGTGTCGCCACGCAGGGGGTCGACGTCGCGGGTGGCGAGGTTGACCCGCTCCGCTCCGCCGTCGTCCTCCTCGGTGAGCTCGTCGAGCTCGGCGTCGCTCGCGAACGACGTCAGCGACCACCAGGACAGCTCCCGGCCGAGGGCGTGCGCGCGCACGTCGGCGAGGCTCCAGTAGGACGCGGTGCCGAGCAGCCCCTCGAGGTCGACGGGCACGGCGCTGCCGGCCGCGGCCCCCACCCAGCTCGCCTCGAGGAACTCGGCACTCGTCGCGACGAGGTCGTGGGCGCGGGTGCGGATCCGCTCGGGGTCCGACAGGAGCACCGTCGAGCGGGCGGGCAGGGAGTCGAGGACCGACTCCATGCCGTCGACGAGGGCCGGGGACAGCGACTCCATCCCCTCGACGGCGATCCCCTCGGCGACCTTGGACAGCATGTCGGCCACCCCGGGCAGCTCGAGTGCGAGCAAGCGGGCCCGCTCGCGCACCGCAGCAGTGAGAAGCACCTCGCGGCACGGCGGCGCCCAGAGCCCGTGCGCGGCGACCTCGAGGCTGCGCTGGTCCGCGACCTTGAACCAGCGGATCTCCTCCACGGTGTCGCCCCAGAACTCCACCCGGACCGGGTGCTCCTCGGTCGGCGGGAAGACGTCGAGGATCCCGCCGCGCACGGCGAACTCGCCCCGCCGTTCGACGAGGTCGGTGCGTGTGTAGGCCGCGGCGGCGAGCGCGTCGACAACGTCCTCGAGGGCCCGCTCGTCGCCGACGCGCAGGGCGACGGGCACCAGGTCGCCGAGGCCGGTGGCGATGGGCTGGAGCAGGGCGCGCACCGGGGCGACGACCACGGACAGCGGCCCGTATGCCGGGTCGTCCGCGTCCGGGTGCGCGAGCCGGCGCAGGACGGCGAGACGTCGACCGACGGTGTCGCTGCGGGGGCTGAGCCGCTCGTGCGGCAGGGTCTCCCAGCTCGGGAAGGTCGCCACGACGTCCGCAGGCAGGAAGCAGCCGAGAGCCTCGGCGAGGTCCTCGGCCTCCCGGGTCGTGGCGGTGACGAGGAGGACGGGGGCCTCGGCGCCGGGCCGCTTGGTCAGGAGGCTCGTCAGCGGCGCTCGCCCCCCGGCGCTGACCGCCACGTCGACGACCGGCAGCCTCAGCCGGGCGGCCTCCAGGACCTGCTGCACCCCGGGGCTCGCGCTCCACGCGGCGGTGACCGCGGTGAGCCGGGCGGGGGCGTAGGGCGTGTTCATGGCGGGGGCTCCAACGTGACCGGACAGCACAAAAGGCCCGCGTCGAGGTGATCGCGGGTCGGCTGAAGCCTACGCGGCGTCGAAGTCGGAGCCGAGCCGGCCGGTCAGGAACCGATCAGGAGGGGTCGGCGGCCTCGGCGGACTCTGTCGCGGCGACCGGCCGACGTCTGGCGATGACCACGGCGCCGGCTCCAGCGACCGCGGCCGCGAGACCCGCCGCCGCGATGCCGCCCGTCGAGCCGGAGGCCCCGGTGTCGGGCAGCGTGCCGCCCGAGAGGGGGCCGGAGGCCTGGGGCTGGCTGGACCCGGTCCGGGGTTGCACGCTCGACGGGGGCGACGAGGCCGCGGCGGCGCTCTCCATGGAGATGACCTGCACCACCGGTGCGACCCAGGCCGTGGCCCCGACGACCGCAGCGCCCCTGAGCGCAGTGCGCCGAGACAATGAAGCCGAGCCTGCAGTGTTCTTGGACATCCGAACCCCTATTTCGTCGTCCCGGAGGCTTGTGCGCTGCCGGCCCAGCGTGCGACCTTCCGGCCCGCCCGGAGTCGTCCTGGTGGGAACACCCTATGGGATCAGCGCGCCAAGGTAACCCAAAACAGGCAAACACGGTATCCGGACGTCTCGCGGCCGCTGCCAAGCCTGACCACCGCGCGACCCACGTGGTGCGGTGGCGGCCGGTTCCTCGGCGCCCAGCCTCACCTGTTGCGGTCAGAGCCGCGGATTCGGCGCCATTGGCCAGGGAACCCGGCGCTCGACGCAACGCGTCGGAACCATCACCTGCCCACGACAGTGCTCAACACGACCATCCCGGCGACCGCCTCCGCATCCGGGTCGCCTCGAGGCCGGACGTTGCTAGCGTGAGAACGTGCCAACCGTGGGGCGTCCCGCCGACAGTGTCAGTGAGCTCGCGCTCGACGACGAGCTGTCGCTCTTCGACGCAGCCACCGGGAAGGCCCTCGCGCTCAACCGGACCGCCCGCGACGTCTGGGCGCTCGCCGACGGCGCGCGGGACGTCGACGACATCGTCGCGGCCCTCGCCCGCGCCTATGCGACCACCCCGGAGGCCATCGCGGACGACGTGCGTCAGACGCTCGAGCGGCTGACAGCGGCCGGTGTGCTCGTCCCAGCCGACGCGTGAGCGGGGTGCGGTTCGCCACCGCCGGGGTGCGTGTCGACCTGGTCCTCGAGGACACCGGAGCGGGTGTCGGGACGCCTGGCTCGGATGCCGCCTGGACCGGTCTCGTCGCCCTCGTGCGTGACGTCGGGGCCGGGATGCTCGCCGACGACGAGGCGCCCGGCGACCGAAGCACGCCGCGGCATACCCTCGTCGTGAGCCGGGACGCGGACGCGCGCCTCGTCTTCGGCGGCTCCGCGCTGGACCGCGATCCCCGCGTGGCTGCGGCCACCCTCCTCGCGGCGGTCGACCGGGTTGCGCTCGCGCACACGCCGTGCCTGGCCGTCCACGCGGCAGCCGTGGCGGGAGCAGTCGGCGCGGCCGTCGTTCCGGGCGTGTCCGGATCCGGAAAGAGCACCCTCGCTGGCGCGTGCATGCGACGGGGCCTGCGGCTCGTCTCGGACGAGGCGGCTTGCCTGGACCGCTTGGACCTGGCGCTGCGGCCCCACCCCCGCCCGCTCGGGCTCTCGGCCCACAGCCGGCGACTTCTCTCGGTCGGCGACATCGGCGCCGACGCCGGCGGGGCGCCCCAGCCCGACCGGCACGACGACGAGCGGGCGACCGCCCCAGGCGCCCTGGGCCGCTGGGTGCCGACGCAGGAGCACTGCCCGGTGGCCCTCGTCGTCCTCGCCCGCCGAGAGCCCGGGGTGCTCGCGCGGCTGGTCCCCGCAAGCCGGTCAGACGGCCTGGCAGCCCTGCTCGGCAGCTGCCTCAACACCGGGACCGGCGCGGGCTGGCGTCCCGGGGACGCGTGGCACCTGCTCGGGCGGCTCGTGCAGTCCGTCTCCGTGGTCGCCCTGACCTACGACCGCCCGCAGGACGGCGCCGCCCTGCTCGCGGACGAGTTGTCCGCGCGACCCGCTACCCGCTGAGCCGGCCGGTCGGGGTCACCGGGCGTCGAGCCTCGGCCGCGAAGAACGCTTCCGCCGCCTCGCGACCACCGACCGGGAAGAGCGCCGAGCCGGGATCGTCGCGGTCGAGGAGGTCCTCGGGGGTCGGCGGCCCGCTCCGGTCGCTGCGCCACCAGTCGCGCACCTTGCCGCCGGCTGCGGCCACGCTGCCGCGGGTGTCGCCGCGCGCCGAGCGGGCCAGCAGCCGCGAGGCCGTCCCTTTCGTGCCGGACAGCTCCGGAGGTGACGCCGCGTCAACGACCCGCACGAGCACGGTCCACATGCCGGGGCGGGTCAGGCGCCGGAGCGGGGGCGGCAGCTCGGTGCGCAGCGCCCGCCGCAGCCGGGTGAGCATGAGCGCGGCCGCCGGGCTGGCTCCCCACTCCTCCACGGCCGCCGCGATCTCCCCCGCCGGGACCAGCGCGAGGGCTACGCGCAGCGCCTCCCTGAGGTCGACGAGCCAGATGAGGCGGTGCCCACCCGACGCCGCCGCGTGAAGCATGAGGTGGACGACGGTGTCGGCGGGGCCGAGGGTGAGCACCCGGCGGCCGGCCAAGGTCACCTCCATAGCCCGGGTGAGGAGCAGCTCCGTCGGCGGCGACGTGTCGGCGTCGATGGGCCCTGCGCCGAGGGACCAGTGCAGGTCGATCCCGCCACCCGAGGGGGTGGCCAGCCGCAGCTCGTGCACCCGCATCCGGGCCAGCAGCGGCCAGTTGGCGTCGAGGAGCAGGCACCCGGCGACCTCGAGCGCCTCGACGGCGTCACCGAGGTCGGCGGGTCTCACGACGAGGTCGAGGTCGACGTAGGAACGCAGGTCGGCGGCGGGATAGCAGGTCGCCACCAGGGCCGGACCCTTGACCACGAGGAAGGGGATGCCCGCGCCGTCGAGGGCGGCCGCCGCGACGGCGAGGTCGCCGAGCGCGCGCTGGTGACGGGCCAGGGCAGCGTGCACGGCCCGGTCGAGGGCCGGCACCCCCGGGCCGCGGGCGCGCCGGACCCAGCCCTCGACCCCGTGCAGCTCCGCGGACACCGCAAGGTCCGCGCCGGAAACGGCGTCAGCGCCGCGCTCGCGACGACGAAGGCCGTCGCGGCCCGGTCGCAGGACCTCGACGATCTGGGCCACCGCTCGCCGCCACCGGTCGGCGGGCAGCGGCGAAGCCGCCCTCGACCCCCGGGGTGGGGAGAGTCGCATGGCGCCATCATCACACCGCGGAGGCACGATTTCGCCAAATACCGGACACTACCCACCAGTCACATCTAGAGTCGATGGCAGACCCGGGGGTGGTCAGGGCTGGCCTGCCGCTCCGCCGTCCCGTGACCCACACCCTGCAGGAGCTGCGTTGACACCGCCCGACCGGCCCACCGGCCCGACCGACGACGGTGTGGCGCACCGGCGCTCCTCGGCGCCACCGCGGGCGGAGCTCCTCGTCGCCACCGCCCTCAAGGGTCTCGCGGCGATGTACCGGCCCGACGCCCACGAGCTCGTCCAGACCGCGCGCGGGTCAGCGGGCCCGTCCGGCCCCCGGCTCGTCCCCGAGGGCAGCAACCTGCGGTATGCCGCGATCGTCGCCCTCGGCCTGCACCTCACCGACCCCGCCGACCAGCGCCGGGTGCTCCAGGGCGAGACGGCCGCGAGCCTCACGGCATACCTCGTCGCGCAGGCGGGCGGGCACCGTGACCCGGGCGCCGTGGCGCTCGTGGCGTGGGCCGCCGCCGAGGTGAGCGGGCAGTGCGACGCGGCCCTGTTCGCGCGGCTCCGGGCCTGGCTCACCGACCCGGCTCCCCTGCCGACCGTCGACGTCTCGTGGATGCTCACCGCCGCGGTCGCCGCACGACACCTCGGCGACACCGCCGAGGTGGCCGACCTGGCGAGCCGCCGGCTCCTCGCGGCGCAGGGCCCGCGCGGCATCTTCCCGCACGTCATCCCGGCCGCCTCGCAGGGCCGGTGGCGTGCCCACGTCGGCTGCTACGCCGACCAAGTCTACCCCGTCCAGGCACTGGCCCGGTATGCCGCGGCGACCTCCCACCAGCCCGCCCTCGCCGCCTCGAACGCCTGCGCTGCGACGGTCTGCTCGCTCCAGGGACCCCAGGGGCAGTGGTGGTGGCACTACGACGTGCGCGACGGCTCGGTCGTCGAGGGGTTCCCCGTCTACAGCGTCCATCAGCACGCCATGGGCCCGATGGCGTTCCTCGACCTGCTCGAGTGCGGCGGCGACGACCACCGGGCGGAGGTGGCCCTCGGCCTAGGCTGGCTCGAGACCCATCCGGAGGTCCTCGACGGGCTCGTCGACGAGCGGCTCGGTGTCGTCTGGCGCAAGGTCGGGCGCCGTGAGCCGCCCAAGGCGGTGCGCCGCCTCAGCGCGGTGACGACGTCGCTGCGACCCGGGCTGCGCCTGCCCGGCCTCGACCGGGCGTTCCCGCCCGTGACGGTCGACCACGAGTGCCGCCCCTACGAGCTCGGCTGGCTCCTCTACGCCTGGCTGCGACCCTCGGGGCTCGCCGCGGCCGAGGCTGCCCGGGAGGGTGAGCCCTCTGGTGCCCGGTGACCACCGTCTGACGACGGCGTGGCCCGACCGCCAGCTGCTGTTCGGCCTCGGCCTGGACCCGGTGACCCTGCCCGAGGCGGTCGCCCGGTGCCGCAGCGCCCTCGCGAACGGCACCAAGATGCTCGTCGGCGTCGTCAACGCGGCCAAGGTGGTCAACCTGAGATCCGACCCGCTGCTGCGCGACTCGCTCCTCGACTGCGACCTCCTGGTGGCGGACGGCCAGTCCGTCGTCTGGGCCAGCCGCGTCCTGCGCCGACCGCTGCCCGAGCGGGTCGCGGGGATCGACCTCTTCGAGGCGCTGCTCGACCTCGCCGACCACGAGGGGCGCTCGGTCTACCTCCTCGGCGCCCGCGCCGTGGTCCTCGACGCGCTGGTGGAGGTCGTGCACCGCCGCTGGCCGGGCGTCGTCGTCGCGGGCCACCGCGACGGCTACTTCGGCGAGGGCGAGTCCGCCGACGTCGCAGCCGGCATCCGGGCCGCGCGACCCGACATGCTCTTCCTCGGCATCACGTCGCCCAAGAAGGAGATCTTCCTCAGCCGGCACGGCGAATCGCTCGGCGTGCCGGTCCTGCACGGCGTCGGAGGCTCCTTCGACGTCCTCGCGGGCGTCACCCGGCGCGCGCCCGAGCGCTGGCAGCGACTCGGGCTGGAGTGGGCCTACCGCCTGCTCCAGGAGCCCCGACGGCTCTGGAGACGCTACCTGCGGACCAACACCGCGTTCGTCGCGCTCGTGATGCGCGACCTCGTACGGCCGACGCCGGCATACACCCGGTCCGTGTCGCCCTCCCCGGCACCCAACCGCCTCGAACCCCCCTACTCCCCGACGGAGCCACCGCATGTCTGACGTCTTCTCCGGCCGCCTCGCCGTCATCGGGCTCGGCTACATCGGCCTGCCGACCGCGGTCGTCCTCGCCACCCGCGGCATCGAGGTGGTCGGGGTCGACACCAACCCCGAGACCGTCGCGGCCGTCCAGCGCGGCGAGGTGCCCTTCGTCGAGCCCGACCTCGCCGTCGCCGTCAGCGGCGCGGTGAGCATGGGCCGGCTCACCGCGACGACGACCACCCCCGAGGCCGACGCCTACATCGTCGCCGTGCCGACTCCCTTCCTCGACGACCACACCGCCGACCTCTCATATATCCGATCCGCCGTCGAGCAGATCGCGCCGCGGCTGCGCGGCGGCGAGGTCGTCATCCTCGAGTCGACGTCACCCCCCGGCACCTCGCTGCTCATGAGCGAGTGGCTCGCCGAGCTGCGGCCCGACCTGCACCTGCCGCACATCGTCGACGCCGTGCCCGACATCCATGTGGCGCACTGCCCCGAGCGGGTGCTGCCCGGCCGGATCATGATCGAGATGCTCACCAACGACCGCGTCGTCGGAGGCGTCACGCGCAAGTGCGCCGAGGTCGCTGCGTCGATCTACCGCGTCTTCTGCCAGGGCGAGATCCTGCTCACCGACGCGTCCAGCGCCGAGATGGCCAAGCTCGTCGAGAACGCCTACCGCGACGTCAACATCGCGTTCGCCAACGAGCTCTCGCTCATCTGCGAGTCCCTGCACCTCGACGTGTGGGAGGTCATCGAGATGGCCAACCGCCACCCCCGGGTCAACATCCTCACTCCCGGTCCCGGCGTCGGCGGCCACTGCATCGCCGTCGACCCGTGGTTCATCGTCGGGGCCGCGCCAGAGCTGTCGCGGCTGATCCGCACCGCCCGCGAGGTCAACGACAGCAAGCCGGACCACGTGGCGAGACAGGTGATCGCCAAGGCGCAGCGGTTCCGCGAGCCGACCGTGGCCTGCCTGGGGCTCGCCTTCAAGCCCAACGTCGACGACCTGCGCGAGAGCCCCGCGGTGGAGATCGTCGGGCAGATCTGCGCCGGGCTGCCGGGTGTCGAGGTCCTCGTCAGCGAGCCCTTCGTCTCCGAGCTGCCGGCCAAGCTCTCCGGTCTGGCCAACCTCACGCTCACCCCGGCCGCCGAGGCGATCCAGCGGGCCGACATCGTCGTCATGCTCGTCGACCACGACCAGTTCCGGGCGCTCAACAAGAGCCGTCTCGCCGGCAAGGTCATCTACGACACGCGCGGGCTGTGGCGCTGAGGTCCGAAGGGCGTGACGCGAGCTACGGGGTGACGGGGCGCCCGGTCACGTCGTCGATGTTGCCGGACCACGACGGGGTGGACGCGGCGATCGAAGCAAATCCCCAGTAGCCCCTGCCCATGCGGTTGCCGACGAAGGTGACCTTCGTCACCGGCCCGCCACTGAACCGCCCGTCGCTGTAGACGGTGTAGCCGCCACCCAGCAGCCGGTTGCCCTGCACGACCACCCGCGTCACGGGCGAGAAGTAGTTGTCGACCATGACCGTCGACGTCTGGTCCCACTCGGTGAGGTCGATGAGGTTGCCGCGGATGACGATGTCCGCGCCGCCGTCGATCTCGACGCCGTCGATGTGGGGGTCCTTGCCGGGAGCGGCGAGGCCACTGATGACGCTGTCCTCCAGGAGCGAGCCGTTGCCCGGCTTGACGCCGTTCTCGACGCCGGTGACCCGCACCCTCGTCATCGTCGCCGGACCCTCGATGCCCGTGCTGCCCGGCTCACCCTTGAGGCCCATCCCGTCCACCTCGACGTCCTCGATGCGCACACCGCGCACGCCTTCCTTGACCTTGACGACCGAGAAGGCCGAAGCCGTCACCCGAGAGCGGCGCACGACGACGTCGTCGGCGGTGATCGTCACGGTCCCCCGCACGTCGACCCCGTCCACGACCGTCCCGGCCCGGTCGAGGGTCAAGGGTCCCGAGGCCACGAGCGGGCTCCCGGAGGGCACGCCAGTCCGGTTCCGGTCGGGAAACTGCTCTCGGTCGGGGACCGGCACCCCGGTGGTCGCCGACGTGGGAAGCGCCGGTGCGGAGACCGCCGACCCGGCCGTCGGATGGCACAGCAGACCGGGGACGCTGACGCCCTGGGCGTCCGGACATCTGGTCGCACGCACCGTCACGGCACCGAGGATGCCGAGACCGAGCACCAGGGCGGCACCGACGGCGATCCGGCGACGCCGGGAGTCGCGTTCCGGCGCGACGGGCGGAGATGCCTGTTCGCTCGAGAGCTCACCGAGGAGGGGTGCCATCTGACTATCGTCTCCCGGCCGCGGACCGCGACGGGCCAACTCCGCGAAGTCAGACGCCGGCAGGGACGCGGACCGGGTCGTCGCGGTGCTCCAGGGCCCCCGCCGCGGCCGTCCGCCGGCGACGCCTGGCGCGCCGGGCCAGGGGCCCGTCGAGGAGCACGACCCCTGCGAGCGTCAGGCCCAGACCCAGCGTCGCGGCAGCCCCGCCCGCCCGCCTGGACAGTCCGACGGCATACCGGATCTGCGGCGCCTGCGGGGTCAGCTGGGTCGTCACCTCGTTGCCGGGGACGACCCCGGCGGCGGCCTGCAGACCCTTGATGGCGGCGTCGATCTTCTCCAGGACGGCGGTGAGCCGTGCCTGCGCCGCCTGCGCGGTGGTGTCGACGACCACGACGTCGAGCCAGGGCCGGTTGAAGTTGTTGGCCCACTGGCCGCCGGCGTTGGGCAGCCGGACCTCAGTGCCCGAGCGGACTCCCTCGTCCACGATGGTGACGCCGTCGGAGACGACGTGGGCCACGTCGACTCCGTTGACCTCACGCTGGATCACCGACGCGACCTCGATGGCGCGCGTCGGGGTGTGGCTGAGGGCGTTGGGCGAGGCCGGGAACGCCGGGTCGAGGAACACGACGTTGACCTGGCTCCAGTAGACGCCGGGCGCACGGGCCGCCGCAGCAGCGGCGGCGGCGGTCAGCAACAGCCCTACCAGGGTGAGCCACCAGAGCCGCCGGGCGGCCCGGGCCAGGTCAGACAGTGTCACGGCGGGCCTCCTCGCTCCCCACCATGGTGCCATGCGCTCGCGTGACTTGCGGCCAAGTCCGCCGGTTCGGCATCACTGACGTGGAGCGGCGCTTACGCTAGGGACAAAGCGGTCCCGCGCGGGACCGCCGCGGACGTGCATGAGGAGGGGCGCATGGTGCTGGCCGACCTGCCCAAGGTGCTGCTTCGACGTTGGTACCTCGTGGTGGTCGGACTCCTCGGGACGGCGATGCTCGGTCTCGCCGCCTACCAGGTGTCGCCGCCGTCGTTCACGTCGTCGGCCGAGGTGCTCCTGCTCCCCCCGTCGAGCGCGGTGCCCGCCGGGGGCAACCCCTACCTGCAGCTCGGTGGCCTCGATGTCGCCGGCGACGTCCTTTCCAAGGCGATGTCCGATGACGCCTCCGCCGCGGCGCTGAAGGAGGCCGGCGCCGCCGGCGCCTACACGGCGCAGCTCGACGGGACGGCCGCCGCTCCCATGGTGCTCGTCACCGCCGAGGCCTCGAGCGCGGCCGGATCCCAGAAGACGCTCGGGCTCGTCCTCGCGCGCATCCCGACGGTGCTCAACAGCATCCAGGACCTCGCTGCCGCGCCGCAGACCGCGCGAATCACGACGATCGTCCTCACCCAGACCCAGCAGCCCGTCAAGAACATCAAGTCCGTGATCCGGGCCGTCGGGGTTGCCGTCGCCGGTGGGCTCGCGGTCACCCTCCTGCTCACCGCCGTCGTCGATGCCGTGCTGGTGCGCCCGCGCCGGCCTCGCGGAGCCAAGCACCGGCCCGGGCGCAAGGCTCGCAGGGAGGCGCGCGACCTCGCCGCGGCCTCCACCACCGACCCGGCACCCCCGCCGCCCCCGTCACGAGAGGCCCGCCGCACCGGCGCGCCCAGCCCGGTGGCCGCGCCCACGCCTGCCGTCGCCGGTCTCGACGAGGATCGTCTCGACGCGAGCTCGCTCGACGCGGACCCGCTCGACGAGGACCGCGGCTCCGCGCTGTCCCGCAGCATGCGCTGAAGATGAGCGGGATGGTGCCATCGCCGACCACAGGCCGGTCCGGTGGCTACGACACGGTCACGCTGCTCAGCGTCTACCTCGTGCTCCTGCTGTGCCTTCCCTCCCGCCTCATCTTCGGCCCGCTGGGGGCGGCTGGCACGCCCGCCCAGATCGTCGCGATCTGCGTCGCCGTGTGGTGGCTCTGGGACCGGATGAACCGATCCGAGCCCCTCGTCGTGCGGACACACCCGATCCGGAAGGCCATGCTCCTCTTCGTCGGCGCCGTGCTCCTGTCCTACCTCGCGGCGACGACCCGGGCGGTGAGCACACCGGAGCTGACGTCCGCCGAGCTGGGACTCCTCGCGCTCGTCGGCTGGCTCGGCATCGTCCTCGTCTGCGACGAGGGCATCTCGACCCGGGAGCGCCTGGACGCGCTCGTGCGACGGCTCGTCCTGCTCGGGGGCCTCGTCGGAGCACTGGGCGTCGCCCAGTTCGTCACCCGCCGACCCCTGACCGACCTCATCCAGATCCCTGGGCTGTCCACGAACAACAGCCTCGACAGCATCCTGTCCCGGGACAGCTACGTGCGCCCCTCGGGAACGGCGCTGCATCCCATCGAGTTCGGGGTGACGATGTCCCTGCTCTTGCCGCTCGCCCTCCACGTGGCGATGCAGCGCGACCAGGGTGGCCCGGTGCGGCGCTGGTTCCCCGTGCTCGCCATCGCCGCGGCGATCCCGATCTCCATCTCCCGGTCCGCCATCCTCGGCACCGTGGTGGCACTGGCCCTCGTCATTCCGACGTGGACGCGAACCACGCGGCGACTGGGCTACCTCGTCATCAGCGCTCTCGTCGGGGCGATGTTCGTCACGATCCCGGGGATCCTCGGCACCCTCGCCAACCTCTTCACCGGCATCTCGCAGGACGCCAGCGCGCTCTCCCGCACCGACGGCTACGCCATCGCGGAGGAGTTCATCGCACGCTCTCCGCTGGTCGGCCGGGGCTTCATGACCTTCCTGCCCGAGTACCGGATCCTCGACAACCAGTACCTCGGGCTCCTCATCGACGCCGGAGTCCTGGGTGTCCTCGCCCTGCTGGGACTGTTCGTCACGGTTCTCGTCGTGGCCCTCCGCCGCCGCCGACGGTCCACGGACCCCGCGACGAGGTCACTGGCGCAGGCGCTGGCCGCCGCGATGGCGGCGTCCGCCGTGTGCTTCGCCTTCTTCGACGCCTTCTCCTTCCCGCTGCTCTCGGGCCTCACATTCCTCGTCGTCGGGCTCGTCGCGGCGCTCGAGGCGACGAGCCCGTCCGCCGCTGTCGAGGGGGACGCCCAGCCCCAGCGCAGCAGGGCCACCGCCGACGTGAGTGATCTCACGACTTCCCCCGGGGCCACGCACCACACCGCCTGACCAGAGCCTGACGAGGGCGTGACCAGGTCCGAGGTAGTTCGGTCGAACTAGTCAGGTGCTGGTAGGGTCCTCGCCGAGGTCCTTGAGCCACCGGTGATGATGCCGGCCTGCTCGTTCGGACGGCGCTCGAGGTCAGCCCACTGCAGGGTCGACGTGCACGGAGAACCACCCCTCTACGGTGAGGTGGGCAGGGATCCGTCACCGCTCGAGCGCCGGGCACCGCGGACGTTCCGTGCTGCCGCCGACGGGGACCCCAGCCACAAACCGGGCAGGGGTTGGGCTGACACCGCGAGCCACTTCCCAGCCCAGTGGAATGGCGCTCACCCAAGGAGACCCTCCCCTCGTGACACCTCATCGCCCGACGCTTCAGCATGCCCGAACGCTGACCATCCCGTCCGTGCCCGTCCGCAACCGCCGCGTGGTTGCGGTGACGGCTCTCGCGGTGGCGGCGCTGACCCTCACCGGCGCGGTCGTGCGGGCCTCCGACGCCCAGGCCGCCCCGACGGCATACAGCATCTTCTCCGGCTCCCCCACGACCGCCGCCGACCCCGACACGAACTCGACCGCCCTCGGGGTGCGGTTCCACTCCGCCGTCGACGGTTGGGTCACGGCGATCCGTTACTTCAGGTCGGCCGAGAACACCGGTCCCCACACGGGCACCCTCTGGTCGTCGACCGGCGAAGCGCTCGCCACCGCCACCTTCGCCGGGGAGAGCTCCTCCGGCTGGCAGCAAGCCGGCCTCAGCGCTCCGGTCAAGATCGGCGCCAACACGGACTACATCGCCTCATACCGGGCGCCGAACGGCCGGTATGCCGCTGACACCGACTCGCTGTCAGACGCCAGGCCCACCACGACGAACGACCTCACCGCCACGCAGGGGCTCTACACCTACGGCCCCGGCATACCGACCACCACCTGGCGGGACGCCAGCTACTTCGTCGACGTGGCGTTCACCACGCGGGCCCAGGGCCCTGCCGCCTCTGCTGTCCCGGTGACGTCCACGACGACCGCCGCGGCGGCTCTCGCCGCTCCGGCCCCAACGGCCGCATCGCGTGCCCACACGCGGACCCGGCCGCCGGTCACGCCCACGGCGCCCGTCACGCCCACGCCGCCGGACCCGCCGGCCCCGCCGGCCCCGCCGGCGCCGGCCCCGCCGGTCGCGGCTGGCCACCCGTCAGCGGCGAACACGGGCGTGCCCGCCGGGGTTGCCCTGAGCCCCTCTGGCTCCCTCACCGTGACCACCCCCGGCACGGTCATCGACGCCCGTGACATCACCGGCACGGTGAACATCAACGCCTCCAACGTCACCCTCACGCGCTCCCGCGTGAACGGGTCCAGCTACTCCGTCATCCGGGTCGCCGACAACGTCACCAACGTCACCATCAGCGACGTCGAGGTCAACGGCCGCGGCCTGTCCGGCACCGGCGGATCCGGCGGCATCATCGGCCCGGCGACGGTGGTGCGGGCGAACGTCTCCGGCGTCGAGAACGGCCTCGTCCCCGGCAGCGGCTCGGTCCTGCGCGACAACTTCATCCACGGGCTCAGCTCGCCGGGTGCCCCGCACTACGACGGCATCCAGATCGACGGCGGCCAGTCCAACATCAGCATCGACCACAACACCGTGGACCTGCGCGAGTGGGACCAGACCTCCGCCGTGATGATCGACAACTGGTTCGGACCCGTGAGCAACGTGGCCGTGAGCAACAACAAGCTCCTCGGCGCCGGCTACACCGTCTACTCGGACGGCCAGTTCAGCGGCGGCTCGATCTCCGGGGTGTCCTTCACCAACAACCGGATCGGCAACGGGCAGTGGGGCTACTCCCTGATCCGCAACAACACGGTCACCTGGACCAGCAATGTCGACGACGTCACCGGCGCCGCCGCGCGCTGACGCCGGGTCACTCGACGCAGGGTCACACGACGAAAGGCGGCAGGACCGAAGGGTCCTGCCGCCCTTCGTGCGATACTCCGGACGGAGCGCGTCTCGACTTCGCCGTCGACGTCGCGAGGGTCCAGACACGGCGCGCAGACGAGGTCACCGATGAGCACAGGGGCACGGGGATCGCTCGTCGGCGCCCTGACCACCAAGCTGCACAAGCTGACCTGGGGGGTCCGCGCGGTCGGGGTGCGGCATACCGCGCTGGGTGCCACCCGGCTGGCCATGCTGGCCGTCCGGCGACCGGCCCGCAGCGAAGTGCGACTGCGGTCCGGCGGGCTCGTCAGCTTCGAGAACCCCAGCCAGCGAGCCCCGGCGCTCGTCGTCTTCGGCGACGTCATCGACCCGGAGCTCATCCTGCTGCGCCGGGTGCTCGCGCCGGACTCCGTGCTCATCGACGCGGGGGCGGCGATCGGCCAGTTCACCGTGGTGGCGGGACAGACCCCCGGGACGACGATCCATGCGTACGAGCCCAGCGCGGCCAACCTCGAGTCGCTGCGCCGCAACGTGGCGCTCAACGGCCTCACGGAGCGCACCGTCGTCCACCAGGCGGCGCTCTCGTCCTCGGAGGGCACCGCGACGTTCCGGACCACGGCCAACAGCTTCCTGTCAGGGCTCGACGACCGCGGCACCAGAGGGCCCGACGGAGACATCGAGACGGTGCCCGTCCACACCCTGACCAGCGAGCTCAGCCGGCTCGGGCTCGAGCAGGTCGACGTCCTCAAGGTCAATGTCGCGGGCTACGAGGCGCCCGTCCTCGAGGGCGCGATGCCCGTCCTCGAACGCGGAGGGGTCGATCTGCTCATCGTCCTCATCGGCTCCGAGGTCGTCCCGGTGCTCCAGCGGATCGCCGGCCTCGGCTACCGCTTCTTCTTCTTCGACCCGTACTCCGTCGCGCTTCACGAGCTCGACCGCGTCGACATGGACACCCTGAACCGGCCGCCGACCCCGGCCAGGCACGTCATCGCCATCCGGCCGCATGCCCTGGCCTCGGGTGCGCTCGCGACGATCCCGGTCAGCCGGCGCGGTGCGACCCATGGCTGAGCGAGCCGCCGTCGAGCCGCTCGCCGTCGTCGTCGTCACGCACAACAGCGCCGCCGTCGTGGGCGACCTGCTGGACAGCCTGTCCGCCGGGCTCGACGGTGTCGACGCGCAGGTCGTCGTCGTCGACAACGCGTCGAGCGACGACACCCGGGCCGTGGTGCGGGCTCGGGGCGACGTGCGCCTCCTCGAGTGCGACAACCGGGGCTACTCCGCCGGGATCAACGCCGGCGTCTCGGCGCTCGACACCCGAGGCCCCGTGGTCGTCCTCAACCCCGACCTGCGCCTCGACCCCGGCTGCCTGCGCACGCTCGAGGAGGAGGTGCGGCGACCCGGAGTCGGGATCACCGCCCCCCGACTCCTCAACGAGGACCGCACTCTGGCGCCCTCGATCCGACGGACGCCCACCCTCTGGCGGGCGGCGGGGCTCGGCTTCACCGGCATCTCGGCGTTGAGCGAACCCGACAACTCGCCCGCCAGCCACCTGACGCCCCAGACCGTCGACTGGACCACGGGGGCGGCGCTGGTCGTGGCTCGAGAGTGCCACGAGGCGCTCGGCGGCTGGGACGAGAGCTTCTTCCTCTACTCCGAGGAGACCGACTTCTGCCTGCGCGCCCGGGACGCGGGCTTCGCCACGCGCTACGTCCCGAACGCGGTCGCGGTCCACATCGGCGCACAGTCGGGCGCCAGCCCGCGCATCTACAGCATGCAGATCGTCAACCGGGTCCGTCTCTACGCCCGGCGGCACGGTGCGCTCGCCTCGTGGTCGTTCCTCGGGCTGTCGGTCCTCAGGGAAGCGGTGCACTCACTGCGCGGCGACCTGAGATCGCGGGAGGCCCTGAGAGCACTGCTCTCTCCACGTCTGCGGCCCGCCGAGCTCGGGTGCTCCGAGCACCTCCTCCCCCGCTGACCTGCCTCTGGGATCGGCCGCCGGAACGGCATACCCTCACCGCGGTCGAGGCCGTGACAGCATGACCGGGTGACCACGCAGGACTCCCTCGCGCCGACCGCCCCCTCGGTGAGCGTCGTCGTCCCGGCGCACAACGAGGAGCGGGGCATCGGCGCCCTGCTCGGCGCCCTGCTCGAGGGCGCCGAACCGGGCGAGGTCGCCGTCGTCGTCGCGTGCAACGGTTGCACGGACCACACCACGCAGGTCGCCGCCGGCTTCGGGGCGGCGGTCACGGTGCTCGACCTGCCAGTCCCCTCCAAGCGGCAGGCCCAGCGAGCGGGCGACGCCATGGCCCAAGGGTTCCCGCGCGCCTACGTCGATGCTGACGTCGTCCTCGGGCTCGCGGACCTGCGGGCTCTCGCGGCACCGCTGCGCAGCGGACGGGTGCTCGCCACGGCCCCGGCGCGGCGGCTGGACGGAGCCGGCTGCAGCTGGGTCGTGACCCGGTACTACCGCGTCTGGGAGCGCCTGCCCCAGGTGCGTGAGGGCTTGTTCGGCCGCGGCGTCGTCGTCGTCTCGCAGGAAGGGGCAGCGCGCATCCTCGGCCTGCCTGACCTGCTCTCCGACGACCTGGCCATGTCGGAGGCGTTCGCTCCGCACGAGCGGGCGATCGTCGCGGACGCCGCGGTGACCATCCGCCTGCCGCGCACGGCGCGTGACCTCGTGCGCAGGCGGGTGCGGGTCGCCACGGGCAATGTGCAGGCCGACCGGCTCGGGGTGCGCGGGGCCGGCACGTCGACCTCGCTCGGCGTGCTGGCGCGCCTCGCCCGGGCCACGCCGTCGCGCGCCCCCGACGTGGCCGTGTTCCTGGTCGTCACGCTGGTCGCGCGCGTCGCAGCACGCCGCCGCGTGCGCTCCGGGGACTTCACGACGTGGCTGCGCGACGACAGCAGCCGGGCGCCGACGGGCTGACCCGGTCGGCAAGCCGGCTCAGACGGCCGGCGCTGCCTGCGGCGGGGCGGGGCGGACGAGCCGGCGCATGGGAAGGACGACGGCCAGGGCCAGCAGCCCGGACACGGCGGACCCGAGGAGCAGGGTGGCGACGTCACCGGAGAGCCACCGGGTGAGCACCGCGGCCGACGCGAGGACCACGACCCCGGCGGCGGCCGGGCGGATGCTGAGGCGCGCGAGCTGCCGCACCCGGATCCCCGACCGGCTGACGACGATGAGGAACACCGGCACGATGACGACGAGCGCGACCACCGCGTGCGCGGCCGCCACGCCGCGGATACCGTCGAGGGTCGCGCCGACGGCGAGGGCCGGCATCAGCAGCAGGAACCACAGCCCCTGGAGGAACAGGTTGCTCGACGTCCGGCCGACCGCCGCGAGGTAGTCGTAGCCCAGCTCAAGGGCAACCCGGGCAGCGCCGAGGACGCAGAGCAGCGCGACCGCGTCCGCGGCGGGGAGCCACTTCTCGCCGTAGACGACCGCTACAACCGGCCGTGCGTATGCCGCGAGCAGGGCGCAGAGGGGGATGGTCAGTGCCAGCACAAGGGCGAACGCCCGGGCGAAGGCGTCAGAGGACTCGGCCCCACGCTCAGCCATCCGCGCGAACCCGGCGAAGGAGACCCGGCGGATTGCCACGGAGACGAGGTTGACCGGCCAGCTGCAGAGGTTGAACGCCAGGGAGTAGAAGCCCAGGGCCACGGGCCCGAGCACGTGCCCGACGACGACGAAGTCGACGTTGAGGGTGAGGAAGACCAGGGCGCTGGCGCCGGCCAGGGGCAGCCCGTAGGCCAGCAGCTCACGGACCATGGAGCCGTCCCACCCTGGCCAGTACCGCTGCGGCGACCACGCGAAGGTCAGGACGCCGGAGAGTATGCTCGACGCGAGGTAGCCCCAGACGAGCGCCCAGGGACCGAACCCGCGAAGGGCCAGGACGATCGAGATGACGGCGCTCGCCACGATGCAGCCGAGGTCGATGACCATCCGCTGCCGCTGGCGGAACCCCCGCGTCATCAGGGCCGCGGGCACCGCGGCCACGGCGTCGAGCAGGACCGCGAGCCCCATGACCCGGATCAGCGGCACGGCCGACGGTGACCCCATCGTCGAGGCGATGACGGGGGCCGCGACGTAGCACACGGCATACAGCACGGAGCTCCACACCAGGGCCAGCGTGGACACCGTCGGGGCGATGCCCGCCACGGAGCCCGGCCAGCGGACCACGGCGAGGCTGACCCCGAGCTCGTTCATGCTCATCGCCGCGACGAGGACAACCGTCGCCACCGCGAAGATCCCGTAGTCCGCGGGGGCGAGCAGCCGGGCCAGGACGACCCCGACCGCGACGTTGGCCACCCGCGCGGCGACGTTGTTGGCGAAGCTCCAGCCCAGGCCGCTGCTGACCTTCCCCAGCAGCGAGCCCTCGGCCTCCTCCGGACCCCCCGCCACGTCCACGCGGGTCAGCCTGCCAGTGCGTCCCGCAGGGCGCTGACGACACGCTCTTGCTGGTCGGGGGTGAGGTGCGGGAACATCGGCAGCGAGAGGATCTCGGTCGCGGCCCGCTCGGTGACCGGGAAGGCGCCACGGCCCAGACCCAGGCCGGCGAAGGCGCCGGTGAGGTGAACGGGCACGGGGTAGTGGATCCCCGCCCCGACGCCCTGGGCGTTGAGCGCGGCAAGGACGTCGTCGCGGCGCGGGACGCGGACGACGTAGAGGTGCCAGACGTGCTCGTTGCCGGCGAGGACGCGGGGCACGACGACTCCCGCCACATCCGCGAGCATCTCGGTGTAGCGGTCCGCCGCGTCGCGCCGCAGGTCGTTCCACTTGGGCAGCCGGGCGAGCTTGTGGCGCAGCACGACCGCCTGGATGGTGTCGAGCCGCGAGTTGAACCCCAGCGAGTCGTGGACGTACTTCGCCGGGCTGCCATGGCTGCCGAGCAGCCGCACCCGGTACGCGAGGTCGTCGTCGTTCGTCGTCACGGCGCCGGCGTCGCCGGCGGCACCAAGGTTCTTGCCGGGGTAGAAGCTCGTGCTCGCGAGCCGGCCGATGGAGCCCGACACCGCGCCGTGACGGGTGGCCCCCTGGGACTGGGCGGCGTCCTCGACGATGACGACGCCGGAGCCGGCGAGGACGCGCTCGAGCTCCCCGACGGGAGCGACCTGTCCGAAGAGGTGCACGGGCAGAATGGCCTTGGTCCGCAGGGTCACTGCCGCCGCGACGAGCGCCGGGTCGATGAGCAGGACGTCGGGGTCGACGTCGACGAGCACCGGGGTGGCTCCGGCGCGGGCCACGGCCTCGGCGGTCGCGATGAAGGTGTTCGCCGGGAGGATGACCTCGTCGCCGGGCCCGACGCCGATCGCCCGGAGGGCGAGCTCGATGCCGTCCGTGCCGTTCGCGACGCCGACACAGTGCCGCACGCCCACGAAGTCGGCGTAGTCGGCCTCGAAGGCGGTGACGTCGGGTCCCCCGACGAAGGCGGTCGTCTCGAGGATCCGTTCCAGGTCGGGGGCGAGCTCGGCGGCGATCTCGGCCTGCTGGGCGCGCAGGTCGACCAGCGGGATGGGCATGTTCATGAGGTTCCTCGGCTTCGGTGGTCTGTCAGGTCGCGGCCTCGGCCGCGGTGGTTTCGGGGGCGCTCGCTCGGGGACCCTCCGCGTCGTGGATGCCGACCGCGGTGAGGAGCTGCTCCGCTCGAGCATCCCAGGTATGCCGTCCGGCCAGCTCGACCCGACGGCGCACCTCCTCGAGGTCGACGTCGGCGCGGGCCAGCCGCTCGACCTCGTCGGCGAAGTCCTCCGGGTCGCGGGCGGAGTGGACGAGGTCGGTGTCGAGCCAGTCGAGCGCCGGGCTGGGCGTGGCCACGCAGGGCAGGCCGGCCGCGAGGTAGTCCAGCGTCTTGAGGGGGAAGCTCGCCCGGTTGAACTCGGAGTCCACGTAGGGGGTGACGCCGACCCGGAAGGCGGCGAGGAACCCGGGCAGCTCCGCCGCGGGGCGCAGGCCGAACCACCGCACGTTCGGGCGGCCGAGGAGCCGGTCGAGCGCCTCGGCGAACGGCGCCGACCGCTCCCGGCGGGGTCCGACGAGCGCCAAGCTGAGCCCGCGGTCGGCGACGGCGTGCAGCAGGTCGAGGTCGAGGCGCTCGTTGACCTGCCCGACGAGACCGACGACGGGGCCCGGGAGCCCGAGGTCGACCGGGGCCACTCCGTCGGCGGCGGGGGCGACGGCGCACCCGTTGGCCAGCACCGACACGGAGATGCCGTGGGCGCCGGCGAGCCGGTCGGCGAGCGACGGCGACACCGCGGCGACGACGTCGGCGGCCGCACAGCTGCGTCGTTCGGCGCGCTCGATGGCCCGCCGGGACAGCCCCATGAGGCCGGCCCCGGCCGGCCAGTCGTCGGTGACGTAGTAGACCCCGGTGACGCCTTCCTGCCCCCGCAGCCCCACGAGGGGGTTGGCGACCACGACCGCCTGGGCGCCGCCGCGCTCGGCCACGGCCGACCGGACGGCCCGGGCCAGCAGGGCGTTGACGACGGAGCGGACCGGGGCCCGCGTGACGAGGGGCGGTCCGACGACCTGGAGCCGTTCGACCTGAGGCGCGACCTGGTCGGTCCGGGCGTTCAACGGCGACGTCAGGCTCCGCCCTCCGCCGGGCGCCCGGCGCAGGAGCGAGGCCGGCGGGTCGACCCACAGGACGCGGACGTGGGCGGACAGGGCCGTGACGAGGCGCCGGTCGGTGCCCTCGGCCCCGTCCCACGGCATCCCCGCGACGTAGACGACGAGCGGCGTCCGGTCGCTCACAACGCCTCCCGGGCGGGGTGCGCGGCGGCAGGTGCGGCGGGCGGCGCGGCGAAGGCCGCGGGCGGCGCGGCCGACCCGGCCGCGACGGGCCGGGCGTTGAAGTCGTCGGCCGCGCCCCGGCCGCGGCGGCGGGCCAGGATCCGGGCGACCTTGTAGCGCAGGAACCCGGACGTGGCCCGGACGTCGCCGAGCTGGAGGCGGTGGCCCGCCCGCGCCCGGATCGCGGCCTCGTAGACCTCGACCTGCCGGCGCGCCGCGGAGGTGAGGGAGAACGAGCCGACCACGGTCTCGCGCGAGAAGGCGCCGAGCGCCGCACGGCGGTCAGGGTCGGCGAGCAGCGTCGCGAGCTCGGCCCGCAGCCGTTCCGCCCCGGTCGACGCGCCGGCTCCCACGCCGTACCAGCCCGTCCAGCGGAAGCCCGGCAGGCTCTCTGGCGTCACGGTCGACCAGAACCCCGACTCTCCCTGCACGACAACAGGTTTCGCGAACGCCATGGCGCGCAGCGCCGACCCGCCCATGCCCAGGACGATGTCGGCCATCGCGTAGGCGGCGCGGGGGTCCTCGAGCTCGCCGGTGAGCACCACGGCACGGCGGCCGGCCACCTCGTTGGCGGCGGCGGCGGCCTGATGGACCGCGTCCCGGGCGGGGCCGTCACCGACCACGGTGAGGACGACGTCGTCGCCGAGCGTCGGCACGACCCGGATCGCCGTGAGCAGCCCCTCGAGCTTGAGCTCCTGGGCCAGCCGGGAGACGCAGACGACCTGGCGGCCGGGTGGCACGCCGAGCCGAAGCCGTCCGTCCTCACCCCCGGGGGCGTCGGGCCGGTTGTGCTCGGTGTCGACCGGAGGCTCGATGACGCTGAGCGACGGCCGTCCCGCGCTTCGCTCGACGTCGGCGATCTGCGCCGTCCCGACGACGAGCGGCACCGAGAACGGGATGAACGGCGCGACGGCCATCGACATCACCGTGCCGATGCAGACCGCCTCCGCTCCCAGGCAGGCCAGCCGGGCCTCGAGCGTCGGGGGCCACTCGTAGCCGTGCACGACGTCGTAGCCGCCGTCGACAAGCAGCCGCCGCAGGTGCCGGACGACGGGTGGGCTCGGCCTGCGCCGCGGCGCCGGACTCTCGACGAACGTCAGGCCGAGCTCGTCGACCCGCGACAGGAGCACGCCGGGCCGGCCGTAGACCGTGACCTCGTGGCCGAGGTCACGGACCGCTGCGGCGAGCTCGATGGCGTTGAGCTGGCTGCCGCCCATCCCCATGTCGTGCGGGTAGACGAGGACCTTCACGCCGGGGCCCGCGCCGCGCCGCGCACCGCGTCCACCACCCGGACCTGCTCCTCTTCGGTCATCTGGTGGAACAGGGGCAGGATGAGCGTGGTGTCGGTGAGGCGCTCGGTGACGGGCAGCGGCTGGTGACCGTGCCCGGCATACGCCGGCTGTCGGTGGGCCGCCATGATGCCGCGGCGCGCGGAGATATCGGCCTCCGCGAGGCGGGCGAGGAGCTCGTCCCGCGAGAGCGGGAACGCCTGGCCGACCTCGACCCAGAAGGACTGGTTGTTGGAGGTGCCGTGCGCCGGGTCCTCCACGCAGCGCAGGCCCCGTATGCCGTCGAAGGCCTCACGGTAGCGGCCCGCCAGGGCGCGGCGGCGTTCCACGACGGTGTCGAGGCGGCCGAGCTGGACGATGCCGACGGCGGCCTGGAGGTCGGTCATCCGGTAGTTGAACCCGATCTCTGAGTACTCCTCGGCCGGCGGGAGGACGCTGCGGTGGCGGTCGGCCGCGCTGACGCTCATCGCGTGCTCGCGCAGCGTGCGGACCCGTGCAGCCCAGTCGGCGCGCGTCGTCGTGACCATGCCGCCCTCACCGGTGGTGAGGATCTTTCGGGGGTGGAAGGACCACGCCGCGATCTCGGCGCCCGCGCCGACGGGGCGGCCGCGGTAGGTCGACCCCGCGCCGCAGGCCGCATCCTCGACGACGACGACCCCGAGCGGGTCACACAGCTCACGGATCGCGGCGATGTCGACGGGAACGCCACCTTGGTCCACGGCGATGACGGCCCGGGTGGCCGACGTCAGCGCGGTCTTGACCGTGTCGGCGGTGAGGTTGCCGCTCTCGTGGTCGACGTCGGCGAAGACCGGCCGCGCCCCGAGGTAGGTGACCGCGTTGGCGGTCGCGATGAAGGAGAACGACGGGACGACGACCTCGTCGCCTGCGCCGACACCGCTGACGAGCAGGGCGAGGTGCAGGCCCGTCGTGCAGCTCGAGACGGCGACCGCGTGCGGCACCTCCATGCGGGCGGCGAACGCGGCCTCGAACTCGGCGACGCGCGGCCCCTGGGCGACCCACCCTGAGCGGATGACCTCGGTGACGGCGTCGATCTCCTCCTGCCCCAGCCAGGGCTGCATGACGTTGACCCGCGTCATGAGGTGACCGCCGACCGCCCTGCCGCGACGGCCTCGCGCTGCGGTTGCCACCACGCGACGAGCTCGCGCAGGCCGTCCTCGAGCCCTGTGGTCGCGGCCCAGCCGAGGTCGCTGCGGGCGGCCTCGACGTCGGCGAGCCGGCGGGTCACCCCGTTGACCGCCCTGTCGGGGCCGTGCTCGACGCCCAGGTCGGAGTCCATCGCCCGCAGCAGCGCCTCGGCGAGGCCGAGCAGCGAGGTCTCGGTGCCGCTGGCGATGTTGTAGACACCCTCACGGACGTCGGAGGTCGCAGCGAGGATGTTGGAGCGGGCGATGTCGACGGTGTAGACGAAGTCCATGGTCTGGGCGCCGTCCCCGAAGATCAGCGGCGGCAGGCCGTCGGCGATGCGCTCCATCCACCGCACGAGCACCTCGGTGTAGAGGCCGTGCACATCCATCCGCGGGCCGTAGACGTTGAAGTAGCGCAGCGCGACGTAGTCGAGACCGGACATGGCGCGGAAGCTGCGGGCCATGCCCTCGTTGAAGGACTTGGCCGCGCCGTAGAACGTGTCGTTGTTGTGGTGGTGATGCCGCTCGCCCGTCGGGAACTGCTCGGCCAGCCCGTAGACCGATGCTGACGACGCGAGGACGAGCTTGTCGACCCGGTGCGCGGAGGCGGCCTCGATGACGTTGAAGGTCCCGTCGACGAGCACCTCGAGCGCGAGGCGTGGCTCCTCGGCGCACTGGGTGATCCGGATCGCGGCCTGGTGGAAGACGACGTCGGCGCCGCGGGTCAGGTCGTTCACCAGGTCGCGGTCGCGCAGGTCACCCTCGACGAGGGTCACCTTGCCCGTCGGGAGCGCCCCCTGGAGGTTCTCGCGGCGGCCGCGGACGAGGTTGTCGAGGATGTCGACGTGCGCCACGCCGGCGTCGAGGAGCTGGTCGACGATGGTGGAGCCGATGGTCCCGGCTCCGCCGGTGACGAGGACGCGTGCCCCGGTGAGCGTGCTCATGCTCCCACCTCCGCGAAGTCCGAGACCGGCTCGATCGGGATCATGCGCCCGCCGTCGACGAGGCTGCGGCTCGCCGCCTCGAGGACCCCGAGGACACGCAGGCCGCTGGTGCCGTCGGTCAGGGGGGCCCGGCCCGCCCCGATGGCGGAGGCGAGCTCGGCGACCATGGCCGCGAGCGCCTCGCCCTCGGGCAGCGTCGGAGCGTACATGTCACCGAGCCGGTAGGAGATCCCGGCCGCCTGGCGCTGCGCAAGGTCGTCGGTGAACGAGCTCGTGTCGAGGTCGACGCCCCGGTCGTAGACACTGAGCCGCTGCTGGGGGTTGAGGTCGTCCCAGACCAGGGTGCGCTTGCTGCCGCCGATGACCATCTGCCGGATCTTGGTCGGGCTCAGCCAGTTGACGTGGACGTGGGCGATCGCGCCGCCCGGCAGCGGCATGGTGAGGTAGCCGACGCAGGCCCGGCCGGCGCCGATGGGGTCGGCGCCGTGCGCGGCGACGCTCTCGGGCCGCAGGCCGCCGGGGAGGATGAAGTCGAGGATCGACAGGTCGTGGGGGGCGAGGTCCCAGAGGACGTCGACGTCGGGCTGGACGAGCCCGAGGTTGATGCGGACCGAGTCGACGAAGAGAACGTCGCCGAGCTCTCCGGAGGCGACGATGTCGCGGATCCGCCGGACCGCGGGGGTGTAGCAGTAGGTGTGGTCGCACATGACGACGAGGCCGAGCTCGTGGCCCCGGCGCACGATCGACTCGGCGTCGTCCCGCGAGGCCGCCAGCGGCTTCTCGACGAGGACGTGCTTGCCCGCGTCGAGTGCGGCCATCGCGATCGTCAGGTGGGTGTTGGCCGGCGTGGCGATCGCGACGGCGTCGACGTCGTCCCGCTTCAGCAGCCGCCCCAGCGACGTCTCCACGTCCGTCCCGGCGGAGTCGCCGACGACCTTGCGGGCCCGCGCCTCGTCGAGGTCACAGACCGCGACGAGGTCCCAGTCCGGGCTCGCCCGGAAGTTCCTCACCAGGTTCGGTCCCCAATAGCCCGTCCCGACCACCGCGACACGCAACGCCATGACCCTCACCTCTCGCACCGATTTGAGCCGGTCCCCCGACCACGCCCGAGCCATCCCTCAACGCAAGAACAGTAGCTCCTCAGAGGACATGGAACCCGATTTGTACCGATCTCGTGGCCGAACCGACGAATCGGGTGCCTGACGTGGTGGATGTCACTCGGTACTGGAGGTAGCGGGCCGAGCGGGTGATGCTCCCCGTGGCGGCGGGCACGGTGCTCCAGGCGGTCCACGACGTGTCCGGGGTGGCCGTCTGGCCCGAGCGGACCTGCACGACCACGGCCGTCCCGGCGGGCGCCACGACGTCACGGGTCAGCACGTCCCAGCCGACGCTCGCCCCCGCGTCGACGACCGCCGACGTGTAGGTGCCGGACGCGGCATACGGGCCCATCCTCAGCCAGTCGACCTTGAGCGGCGTGGTGTCGTTGGTCGGGTCGACGAGCAGGGCGCGCAGCGTCACGGCGGGCGAGAAGGCCGAGGTGGCGACCTGGCTGCCGTCGACGAGGAACGTCGCGGTGCCGGTGACCCAGTCGACCCGGTACTCGTGCGGGCTGCCGGTCCAGGTGCCGGGGATCGCGATGGTCTGGTTCACCCCGGCGCCGTCGGTGACGACCGCGTTCAGCGCGCCGGCAGCGTTCATCACGAAGGCCGCCCTCACCGTGCTGCTGGCCGCGACGACCGAGCCCCAGCCGAGCGAGTGGCCCGCCCCGAGCGTCGCGTATGCCGCGACGCTGCGGCCCGCGGCGAACGCCGCCGACTGGAGCCGGCTGCCGCTGACGGTGGCCGCGTTGCCGGCGACGGTCGTCGTGCCCCCGGCCACGAGGGCCGCCGAGCTGAGCGTCGAGGGCAGGGTCGTGCCGGCGAGCTCCGCCCCGAGTGCGGGCGTCGCCATGAGCTCACCGCCGGAGGAGTCGGAGACGTAGCCGCCCGTCCCCGTCGCGAAGTCGGCCACCGTCGAGAAGAGCAGCGGCTGCACGGTGGGCACGTAGGACGCGGGAGCGGCGGCGGCCGTCGGAGCGGTCGTGCTGTTGCCGGACGCGTCCGCGGAGGTGACGCGGTAGTAGTAGCGGGTGTTGGGAGCCAGACCCGCCAGGGTCACCCCGTGGGTGGTCCCGGTCGCGCCGGTGGCCGTGGAGCCGAGCGCCGTCGTCGTCCCGTAGGACACGAGGCTCGTCGACGCCTCGTCCGTCGTCCACGTCACCGTGGCCGTGGTGCCCGATCCCGTGGCGGTGAGCGCCGACACCGTCGGCGCGGTGGTGTCACCAGAGGGCGCGCCGGGCACGAAGACGAGGTCAACCCCGTAGTTCGCCGAGCTCGTGGTCCCGGGGAACCCGCCGCCGTAGAGGTAGCGCCCGCCGTTGGCCACGGTGTGCAGCGGCGGGGCGTCCACCGCGGCGGTCAGCCCGCCGACCGTGGCGGAGTAGAGGCCCACCGGCGCGAGGTAGGAGACGACGTAGGTGGTCACGGCGGTGACGCTCACGGGGGCCGCGAACGAGGCGGTCTGCCACCCGGCGCTCGACTCGCCGGTGAAGATCACCGTGGCGAGCCGGGTGCCCGTCGTGTCCCACAACGACCCGGTGTGGGTCCCTGTGTTCTGCGGGCCCTTGTAGAACCGCACGCCGGTCACCTGGCCCGGGGTGTCGGCGATGAAGGCCACCCCCAGCTCCACGGCCGCTGGGTCGGCCTGGGTGATGACGGCCGGCGTCGTGGTGTCGGTCCAGATGCTGCACGGGCAGGCGCCGGGCGCCGGGCCGGGCTGGGCCGTCGTGAACGTCCAGGTCGTCGGGCTCGCCATGGCGTTGCCGGCGAGGTCCGTGGCCCGGACCGAGGCCGTGTATGCCGTGCCCCGCGCCAGGGGAGCCGTCGCCGTGAAGGTCGCAGTGTGGGTCGTGTCGTCATAGGTGGTCGCGCCGGCGACCACGGTGCCGCCCGGGGCGGTCAGGGTGAAGGAGACGCTTGCTGGGGCGACCGACTCGCTGAACGTCGCGGTGACGACTCCCGTGACCGGCTGGCTCGTCGACCCCGCGGCCGGGGACGTCGACGTCACGGACGGCGCCGTCGTGTCCGTGACCGGGCCGGTGACCGGGCCAGTGGTGAACACCGGGTCGACCCAGTAGTTCGTCGCACCGAACGTGCTGGTCGGGAAGCTGCTCGTCGCGCCGTAGCTGTAAAGGCCGTTCGTCGCGCTCGCCGACAACGGGCCGTTGGCGTAGGGCGCGACGAAGAACTGGCCGGTGGCGGCGTAGTGCCCGGCCGGGGCGAAGTAGGAGACGACATAGGTCGCCCCCGCAGTCACGGCGACGGGCTGGGCGAAGGTCAGCGTCTGCCACCCGGATACCGTCTCCGCGGAGAAGGTGCCGGTCGCGAGACGCGTGCCGGTCGACGACCACAGGCTGCCGACGTGGGTCCCGGCGTTGAGGGCGCTCTTGAAGAACCGCACGCCCGTGACCGCGCCGCCGACCGACGGCGAGAACGAGACCCCGACCTCGACCGCGGAGGAGTCCCCGCTGTCGGGCGACGTCGGTGCGGCGCTGCTCGCGAAGAGGGAGCAGGGGCAGGCGGCAGCGACGGTGCCGGTCCCAGCGGTCGTGAACGACCAGGTGAAGGGCGCCATGACGTTGCCGGAGAGCGCGGTCGCGCCGCTGACGGTGGCCGAGTACACGGTGTTGGCCGCGAGCGGCGAGGTCGGGGTGAAGGTCACCGTGCGGGCGGCGGCCGAGAAGCTCGTCGCCCCGGGAACGGCGCTGCCGCCGGGGCCGGTGACCGCGATCTTCGCGGTGCCGGCCTGGGTCGGGCCGGAGAGGGTTGCCGTGAGCGACACGCCCGTGCCGACGTTGGTGGCCGCGGCACCCGGAGTGGTCGTGGCGACGGTCGGTGCCGGGTCGTTGGCGGTGAAGACGAGGTCCACGCCGTAGCTGTTGGTCGTCGGCGTGAGCGGCGCGCCCGCGCCGTAGGTGTAGACGCCCCCGTTGGCCAGGGCATGCAGCGGCGGTGCGTCGACGGTGGTAGCAAGCGCCGCGGTGGTCACCGAGTAGCCACCGCTCGGCGCCCGGTAGGAGGCGATGTATGTCGTGCCAGGGGTGACGGCGACGGGCGTGGTGAAGGATGCCGTCTGCCAGCCGGATGCGGTCTCGCCGGTGAAGGTCACGGTGCCGAGCAGCCCTCCGGCCGCGGTCCACACCGAGCCCGTGTGGGTGCCTGTGTTGAGGGGACCCTTGTAGAAGCGCACCCCGGAGACGGCGCCGGCGACGTCGGCGGTGAACTTGACGCCGAGCTCGACGCTCAGGGGGTCGGCAGCGCTGGCGGTCGCCGGTGTCGTCGACGGGGGCCAGATGCTGCACGGGCACGCGCTGGCCAGCGGCGGCGTAGCCGCCACGGTGAAGGACCACGTCAGGGGGGCGACCATGGGGACGCCGCTGCCGCTCTTCGCGTTGACCGTCCCCGTGTATCCGGCGCCGAGCGTGAGCGGGGCGGCCGGGCTGAGCCTCGCCGTGCGGCTCGCCGCGTCGTAGGTGAAGGTGCCGGGCACAGCGGTGCCGCTCCCGTCCTTGAGGGTGAGAGTCACCGACGCCGGGTCGACGCTTCCACCGAAGGTGGCCGAGGGCGCCACGGTGGGCGCAGCTCCGGTGGCCCCGGCGGGCGGCGTGGTCGCGACGACCGCAGGCGGGGTCGTGTTGTCTCTGCTGAAGAGGACGTCAACCCAGTAGTTGGTGTCGTGGTAGGACGACGTCGGGAAGCTGTGGCTGAGGGCATACACGCCGTTCTGGACCCCCGACGGGCGCCCGGGCGCGGTCAGCGGCGCGGCGCGGCGATCCGACGGGGCGAAGAAGTAGCTGTCCCCGGCGTAGTGCCCCGTGGGGGCGAAGTAGGAGGCGACATAGCGGGCACCGCCCGTGACCGCCACCGGTGGCGAGAACGTCAGGGTCTGCCAGCCGGATGCCGTCTCGGCGGTGAACGTCCCCGACGCCAGCGGCGTGCCGGCCGCGGTCCACAGGGTGCCCGTGTGGCTGCCACCGTTGCCCGCGCCCTTGTAGAAGCGGACGCCCGAGACGAAGCCGTCGGTATCCGGGACGAGCACGACGCCGAGCTCGACGGCCGAGGCGTCGCTCGTCGCCGGCATACCTGGGGTCTGGTTCGCGAAGAGGGAGCAGGGGCAGGCGAGGGTGACGGGGAGGGTGAGCGGGACGCTGAGGTTGGCGCTGTCGTCGTTGGCGCGCACCGTGATGGTGGAGGCGCCCACGCCGGTGGGGGTGCCGGTGTAGGTCCACGAGGTGGTGCCGGTGGCCCGGTGGTAGGTGGCGCCGCCGTCGAGGGAGACCTCCACGGTGGTGACCTGCCCGGCGGCGTCGCTCGCGGTGCCGGTGACGGTGAGCTGGGCGCCGTTGGGCAAGGAAGCGCCCGCGGTCGGGGTGGTGATCGTGACTACCGGCGGAGTCGCGTCGGTGGACGGGGCCGGCGCGACCAGCCCGGGCATCAGGGACGCGGGCAGGGCGTGCATGTCGGCGAGCATGTTCAGCGTCGCCTGCTGCATCCGCGGGTCCGCCGGCGCGGCGCTCCCGTCATGGGTCTGGTCCAGGCCCCAGCCCCACTGGATGGTGCCCGCGCCGAAGACCAGCGCCCCGCTGCCGGCCCGGTACAAGGTCAGGTGGTGGGTGGTGGTGCCCGGGGCGACCTGGGTGCCCGAGATGTCCTGGACCTGGGCCGGGGCAGTGCCTGTGGTGGTGGACAGGTGCATCAGCCCGGCCGGGCGGGAGCCGTTGTCGAGGTCCTCGTCCGACTCGTACCCGACCGTGTGCGGCGCCAGCGTCGCGGACCCCCCGGTCGGCAGCGACGCCAACGGCGTGCCCCGCCACAGCCGGGCCCTGCCCTCCGCCGCGGAGACCGTCAACGCCAGGTCGGTGTTGTTCGCCATGTACGCGGTGCCGCTCAGCGCGTTCTCCGGCCGGTTCCCGTTCGGGACACCCACGGACCGCGGGTCGCGCCAGGTGCCCGTCGACTCCCCCGACGGGTCGATCTTCGCCGGCTCCCACGAGTCCTTGTAACAGACCAGGGTCCGGTCCGCGGTCCCCGACCCGTCGATGGCCGGCTCCAGCCGGGTGTGCCAGTACACCTCGTTCCCGGACAGGAACATCAAGCTCACCCCGCCGTCGCGGGCCGCCTCCACCTTGTCCCGCTCACCCCGGGTCCAGTACTCGTCGTGGCCCACCGACAGGAACACCCGGTGCTGACCCAGCACGCTCACCCCCGACGAGACGTCCACATCGGTGGTGTAGGACACCTCCACCCCGTTGCGCTCCAGGAACCGCAACGTCGGGTACTCGTTGGAGAACAGGAAGTCCCGGCCCCCCGAGCCCCCACGTGTCGCGACCGGCCGGTTGTAGCTGACCTTGAACGCCCGCGCCTGCGT